>CACGXX010000001.1:0-76722 GCA_902577125.1 uncultured Pelagibacteraceae bacterium
AATGTCTTAAATGATTTTACCATAAAAAAATTGATAACTTTAAAGGACAATGCTATATCCCTCACATAATTTCAATTAAATTATAACAGAAGGGAATAATGGGATATCCAAAAAAACATAGAGGCCGAAGAAAAATGGGCTCAAAAAAAAGAAGAGCTAGAAAAAAAAATAAAAAGAAATAGTCCTCAATGAATTCAATAGAGAAGGCACGATCCATTAGCATATGGATTTTTATAGTTCCTTTTGTTGCAGTAAATATCTGTCTTATACTAGTAACTCAGTTTCATAGTTTATTCCCAAATCAAACAGACATTTTGCACAATACAATTCCTTATTTTGATGGTGGTGCCTCTATCAGTAGAACAGCTAGACCTTACCCTTCTTGGTTAGTATTTAAGCCCGCAATGTTTTTGACATCTTATTTATTAATCAGATATTGGTTATTTAATAAAGACATCATTAAATATTTTGAAGTTGACCACAAAAATTTAAAAAAAATAGTTTTTTTTGGTATTGCCTCAGCAGTCGCACTAACTGTGCATTCAATTTTTTTAGGTATCAAATTTGATAATGATCTATACAAACTTTTTAGAAGAGTAATAATGTTATCTTTTATTATTTTTGAAATTGTTGCCCAGGCTTATTTAGTAGCAACTTTTTGGTCTTTCAAAGAGAAATTGAAAGATCATATAAACCCAATAGTGCTAAATCTTAAAATAATTTTAGTTTCAATATTAATTATTGTTGCAGTAATAAGTATACCTATTGTCAGTCTACCCGGTGATGATTTTTTTGGAATTCAATTAAAGTTTTTAAAACATGCGTTGGAATGGGATTATTTTATTGGAGTAATCACTTTTTATTTATTAACATTTTTTATGTGGAAAAAACTAAATTAATTTTTGATCCACCCGCCACCTAAAACTTTATAACCAAATTTATCTTTATTGTAAAAAACGCAAGCCTGTCCCGGAGATATTCCATCTTCAAATTCTTCTAAATTAACTAGGGCTGTATTATCACTATTAAAATTTACTTTTCCCATAAGAAGTTTACCTGTTGATCTTACTTTAACAAAAATATTATTTTTAAATTCATTTTGATTTACAAGTAAATTTAAATCATGAAGTTTAATATCTTTTTTTCCAAGTTTTTCTCTTGGACCAACAAAAATTTCATTTTTTTCTGCGTCTATCTTTAATACGTATAATGCATCTTTATCTGAAACTTTAATTCCTTTTCTTTGACCTATTGTAAAATTAATTATTCCATCGTGAACTCCAATTACTTTTCCATCAAGATTTTTTATATTTCCTTTTTTAAAAGAGTCTGGTCTAAATTTTTGAATTACCGAAGCATAATCACCATTAGGTACGAAACAAATATCTTGGCTATCCGGCTTATCCGCTACGTTAAGATTTAGTTTTTTTGCTATAGATCTTGTTTCATCTTTAAGCATGCCTCCTAATGGAAATCTTAAGTAATTTAATTGTTCTCTAGAAGTATTAAATAAAAAATAACTTTGGTCTCTATTTTCATCGATAGCTCGATACATATTAGTTTGATTGTCAACAGTAACGCTTTTGACATAATGACCAGTAATTAATGCTTCTGCCTTAAGATCTTTCGCAACTTCAAATAAATCTTTGAATTTTACAGTTTGATTACATTGCACACAAGGAATAGGAGTTTCGCCTTTTAAATAACTATCAACAAAGTTATCAATTACTCCTTGTTTGAACTTATTTTGATAATAGAGAATTTTGTGTTCAATATCTAATTTTTGGGCGACTCTTTTTGCATCCATTATATCTTGACCTGAGCAGCATTGTTTTGATGCAGCAACATCTTTACCATCATCATAAAGTTTTAAAGTTATACCAATAACTTTGTAACCATCTTTTTTCATCATTCCAGCAACTGTAGAAGAGTCCACTCCACCTGACATTGCAACAACAACCGTTGTTTCTGATGGATTTTTTTTTAAACCAATAGAGTTTAAATTATTATTCATTTGATGGTATTTATACTTATTTCTAATATAAGTTAAATTAAATGATTTTTGATTTTGAACCAGGCGACAAAGTTTTCAATCCAGCAAATAAAGATTGGGGAATAGGACAAGTTCAGTCAATAATCAAAGGTAAAATTACTGTTAATTTTCAAAATGTTGGTAAAAAAGTAATAAACTCTAAAAATATAGAATTAAAAAAAATAAATGACTCAAAGTGATATTAAAAAAATTGTTGAGAATCTAATTCAAACTTTTTTAGATGCAGGGAAAATTTCTATAGATCTTAGGAAAAAAGGTCTTACTAAAGAAATAAAATCCGATAATACACCTGTAAGTAATGGAGACTTAGAAGTTAACAAAATTTTGAGTAAAAAAATATTTAGCTTAACGCCAAATATCCCAATAGTATCTGAGGAAACATCAGAAAATAAATCAAAAAATAACCTGGAAAATTTTTGGTTAATCGATCCAATCGATGGAACTTATGATTATATTAATGATCTGGATGAATTTACAATTAATGCAGGATTAATAATTCAAAAAAAACCTGTTGCTGGATTAATTTATGCTCCAGCAAAAAATAGAATGTTTTATTCTTATGGAGACGATTTTTCTTTTGAATTAATTGATGGAGAACCAATTAAATTGGATAACTCAAAAAATTTTGATAAAAACGAGATTAAATTTGTATCCTACTCTAATAAAATCAAACCAGAAATAAATGAAATATACAAAAAACTTAATGTTAAAAAATATGTAAGAATGAAAAGTTCTTTAAAATTTTGTGTTATTGCAGCTGGAGAGTATGATGGTTATGTTGCAGAACCAAGGGCGTCAGAATGGGATATAGCTGCAGGCCATGCAATTTTGAAACACTCTGGTGGAAGTGTAACTGATTTCAATGGAAAAGAAATTTTTTATGGAAAAAAAGATTTTAAAAATCCAAGTTTAATTTTAAAAAGTAAAAATATTCAATAATGGATGAACAACTAAGAATCATTTTAATTATCATCATTTCAGTTTCAATTTTTGGTTTACTAGTTTTTGTCTTTGTAAAAAATTATATAAAAAATAAAATTGATTTTTTAGTAAAAGAAAATAAAAAAAATAAGCTAAAGTAGTTTTACTATTTTTATAAAATCATCTTTTGCAATTTCCATTACTTTTTTTGAGGTCTCAAAATCAAAGCCATTTCTTGCTAATAAGGATATATCTTTTTTATAAAATAGAGATCTGTTATCTTCTATTCTTGCAGGACCAATTCTTTTTTTTTTACATAATTTAATTGCAGAAAAAAAATCTTGATCTGAATTATCATCGTGAATTTTATTTACAGTTTCTTTAATATATTCACTATTAATACCTTTACCTATTAAGTAATTTCTAATTTTATTAATTGAACTACCTCTTTGAATCATACTTTTAGCTTTGCTCTCTGAATAAAATTTATCGTTAATAAACTTATTTTTTTCTAAGTCTGAAAGAACAATATCAATCAAATTAGTAACATCCTTTTTTTTTACATTTGGCACTGAAGTTTTTAAGTATTTTTTAAGTAAGTAAGTTTTAAGCTGTTGTTTTGATGGAGCATATTTTTCCACATAAGAAAATGCAAAATTTCTCATCTCCTCGACAGTTACTTTTAGAGTTTTTTTTTTATTTCTTATAGGAATCATAAAAAGATTTAATATAATATATTTTAAAATGATCGAACAAATTTATAACTATTTTACAATAGATATGCTCTATTATTGGGTGAATTTAGGTGTTCTTCCACTTTGGTTGATTTTAATTTTTTTTCCAACTTCTAGCCTCTGTAGGTATTTCGTAACTTCAATATTTCCATTCATTATATTGAGTGGTGCATATATTTTTTTATTGTACAAATCTTATTTAAGTTCATACGATTTTGACAGTAATTTTAGCCTTTATTTAGGGATTGATAACATAAAAGAATTATTTTCTAACAAAAATTTTCTTATGATGTTCTGGATACATTTTATATCTATTAATTTATTCACTGGAGGTTGGATTGTAAAAGATTCACAAAAATTTATGATGAGTAAATTTTTATTATCGATACCGCTTATCATTTTATATTTAATTGGACCTCTCGGATTGTTAGTTTATTGGTTAATTAGAATTTTTTACGCCAAAAATATAAGTTTATATGACTAAAAAAATCGATTTTTACTTTGATTTCATTAGTCCTTATTCATTTTTAGCTCATAAAAAAATTATTAGTTCTAATGATAGGAATAAATTTAATTATAAAGCAATTCTACTTGGTGGACTTCATAATTTAGGAGGAATTACTGCCCCTGCATTTAATGAGAGAAAAATGAAAAATATGAAAAATGATTGCAATTTAATTGCTAAGAAAAGTAAAATTGACTTTGTGTGGAATGATAAATTTCCAATTAATTCATTATATCTAATGAGAGGCTATCTTTTTGTTAATAGTGATAAAAAAGATAAATATTTTGATCTATGTTTTGATGCTTATTGGAAAAATAATGAGGATATTTCAAAAGAAGAAAATATAAAAAATATACTATCAAAATGTGAGATAAAGCCTAATGATTTTAAAAAAGGCATTGAAGATCAAAAAATTAAAAATGAATTAAAAGATTTAACAAACATTGCTTTCCAAAATGATGTCTTCGGTGCTCCAACTTTTGTTGTGAATAATAATTTATTTTGGGGACAGGATAGACTTGAATATGCTTTAGATGAATTGAATAATTAAGTGATTTTAAATTTACTTTGTTTCAATGCCCCAAAACCCCCATCAATATGTGAAACATTTTTAAATCCCATATCTCTTAAAGATTTTGCTGCAAGAGCTGATCTCATTCCACCTGCGCAAAATAAAACCATTTCTTTATTTAAATCAAGTTTACCTTGTTTAAAATAAGCGCTCTCTGGATCAAGCCAAAACTCTAACATTCCTCTTGGAATATGATTTGAATTTTCTATTCTTCCCTCTCTTTCTAACTCTCTTACATCTCTAATATCAATCAGGTTACATTCATTTTTATTAAATTTTTCAAAAGCTTCTTCGGTAGATATAGTTTTAATCTCTTTTAAAGCTTCTGTCACAAGAGTTTGGGATGATTTAATTGTCATTATATTGTAAATATTTATATCATAAATAAAAACATATGAAAAAGTTTTTCATTAAAATTTGTAAATTTTTTGGCTTTGAGATTATAGATCAGAATGAATTTACTTCTCCTACATTAAATAAAGAATTGAATGAGGATCTTTCAATTTTAAATAAAAAATCAATAGTCCTTCCATTAGGAGAAGTAAAAATTACCAGAAAAGTTAAATCAATACTTATAGTTATTAGAGTTAATACTGAAATTGAAGTTTGGGATCAAAATAAAAGAAGATTATTCGAAAAACCAAAAATCGAATATTCAATTCGATCAATAAAATCATTGATAAACTCTATTAATTATTGTCAAAGCAAATACTTGGATTTAAAAATTAAAACAATAATTCTAGATGACTCTTCAAAAATTGAAAATTTAGATAAAATCAAAGAAATAATAAAAGATGTAAATGGTGAAATTATTTCTCTGGACACAAAAAAATTTGAGGCCAAAATCAAAAAACAAAAAACACAACAAACCTTCTCTAATTTAGCAAGTTTATATCAGTGTTTTGAGATTGGAAAAGAGATTGGTGAAGATCTAATTTTTTTTATTGAAGATGATTATCTTCATTTTGAAACCATGTTGGAAGAGATGATTGCTACATATGAAAGAGTGTCGTCTCAAGTAGGTAAAGATATTTTTATGTGCCCTGCAGATTATCCATATCTATATATGAATAATGAAAAGACAAATATTCTAATAGGAAATAAAAGGCACTGGAGAACTATTGCTAAGACTTTATGTACCTTTTTGACAAGCAAAAAATTATTAGACTTATATTGGGAAAATTTTACAAAAAATTGTGAAGATCGCCATGACCCTTTTGAAAAGTATATTAATGAGATCTATAAAAATGAGTTTTGTATATCTCCTTTAAAAAGTTTATCTGTCCATTTGACAAATGTTAATTCAAGTTATGGTTTGTCACCTTTTATTGATTATAAAAATTTGTGGGATCAAAATAAATAAGCCCCTTGAGGGAGGGGCTTATTACTTAACTAACTTAGAGAGAGTTTGAGGATCCTTCTATGAGTATTCGCTGAGAATATACAGAGAGCGAAGGATCCCCTTGTTGTTAACAACTAGTCACGAATTGCGTATGCAATTACACCAGTTTCAGTGACATCAGTACCTTTGGTTTCAGCTTCTTTACTTAATCTTAAACCAATTGTTGCTTTGATGAGGCTGAATGCAATATATGCAACCACAAAAACAAATATGTTTACTGATAAAACACCAATTAACTGAGTGCTAAAATTTGCACCAGAATTTGTTGCAGGTACAATTAATGTACCCCAAATTCCAGCAAATAAGTGAGCAGGAATTGCACCAACTACATCATCGATTTTTAACGAGAATAATAGTTTTGTACCATAAACTACTATTAGTCCACCTACGGCACCAATTAGGATAGCCGCAAAAGGTGATGGAGCCAATGGTTCAGCTGTTACTGCTACTAATCCACCAATACACCCATTCAACATCTGAACTACATCTGTTTTACCAAAATGTAATCTAGTGATTATAGCGGCACCAATTACTCCACCTGCACCTGCTAAAAATGTATTCATGAAAATAGTTGACACTGCAATTGCATCAACAGCAGTTCCCATTGCTAATTGTGAACCGCCATTAAATCCAAACCAACCTAGCCATAAAATAAATACTCCAATTGTGACTAATGGTATTGACGATGCTGCAAAAGGTTTTATTGGCGCTGGAGCCCCAGACTTAGTAAATCTTCCTAATCTTGGACCAATTATCATTGCACCAGCTAGAGCAGCTGCTCCACCAGTTGAGTGTACTAAAGTTGAACCAGCAAAATCAGAAAATCCTGCTTCTGCTAACCATCCTCCACCCCACTGCCAACCCATTACGATTGGATATATAATTCCTGAAAGAATTGCAGCGAATGTAAAGAATGGCCATAATTTAATTCTTTCAGCCATTGTTCCTGATACAATAGAGACTGTTGTTGCACAAAAGACCATCTGGAAATACCAATCTGATCCATCTGAGTAACCTGTATCTACCGCACTTGCGTCTGACCATGGTATGAACTTACCAATATACCCACCTTCTGGTATTCCGTAGGCCAAGTTATAACCTACAAGCCAAAACATGATTCCTGCAATTGAGAATAAACCTATATTTTTTGCACAGATTACGGATACACTTTTTGATGTAACCATACCTGATTCTAACATTGCGAATCCTGCAGCCATAAACATTACTAAGAATCCACAAATCAAGAATAATAGGGTGTTAAATATAAACCCTACTTCGGCAGAAACAGTTGTGTCTGCCATACCAGCACTACTCATGTTTAATAAAAAAATTAAACTAATAAGTGGCGCACTTATTACTTTTATTAATTTAGTCATACGACCTCCCTGTTAAAGAGAGCTCTTTTATTTTATTAAATGCTAATAACTAACGCTGATTACGAAAATTGGGTATGCAGTATTTGCATATAGAAACAGCCTTAACGAGAGTTTCGTTAAGGCTGTAAAAAGACGTTATTTATTGAATACTTCTTTTAAAGCTTTTGCCGGTAAAAACTTAACTTTTTGAGACGCAGCAATTTGGATCTGTTCTCCTGTTCTTGGGTTTCTTCCAACTCTAGCTTTTCTCTTAGCTACTTTATAAGTACCAAAACCAGCAATTTTCACTGAATCGTCAGCTTTTAAAGCATCTAAAATTGTGTTGGTAATTGTATCAAAAGTTCTCTCAGCATCAGCTTTACTTAGATTTAATGCCCCAGAAATTTTGACTACTAGTTGTTTTTTATTCATTTTAGCTCCGGTTTTATTAGGTTATTTTCATTCTTGTCAAAAGTATTGATAAATCAAGACTTTTTTTAGTATATAAAGAAAAGTTATACACAATATGTTGTGTAAATAAAAAAAATGTTGATTTTATTGAGTTTTTTAAACTTTTTTAGATATTATTAATTGAACAATCCTAAGTCTTTAAGGTCGTTAAAAGTTGTGAAAAACATCAAAGATATCAATAAAAATATCCCGATTCGAAAAAAACCTTCTTGCGTTTTTTGAGATAACGGACGACCTAAAACTTTTTCAAACGCATAGAACATTAAATGTCCCCCATCAAGCATTGGTATTGGAAACAAATTAACTAAACCAAGACTTATTGAAATATATGCCATCATGCTGATAAATGCCAAAACACCAAATTCTGCAACCTGACCTGAAATTTTAGCTATTCTTATTGGTCCCCCAAGCTGAGAGGTATCAGCTTTACCAAAAATCATTGCGCCAATATATTTTAAGGAGGAAATTCCTACAAAATAAACCTCATGAGCAGCATGGTATATAGCTTTTGCAGGTCCCAATTTAACATGATTAATCTCATTATTATAAGCACCCAATTTTATACCAACTATTCTTTTGTTAAGTTTGTTTCCTAAATTATCCTCACCTGGAACAATATTAGGTTTTACTTTTAAAATTAACTCATCATATGAACGTTTCACTTTAAAATCTATAATTTCATCAGTGGACATAGTAATAAATTTAGAGACATCCATAATGCTTTCAACTTTGTTGCCATCTATTTCTAAAATTATGTCATTTTGTTTTAATCCTCCAGACATAGCAGGGCTATCTTTCTGAACTTCATTGATGACGGCTGGTGTAAAATCTTTACCAACAAAAGTATAAATTGAGAAGAAAATTACTAAAGCTAATAAAAAGTTTGCTAAAGGACCACCAAAAACAATTAAACTTCTTTGATATAGAGGTTTAAGAGTAAATAATTTTTTTTGGTCCTCTTCACTATATTTTTCTAAAATTTCTTTATGATCTGCTTGAGAATATACATTTCTATCTCCAAAAAATTTTACGTATCCTCCTAGAGGTATCCAGCATATTTTCCACCTTGTCCCAGATTTATCATTCCAACCAAAAATTTCCTTACCAAATCCTATAGAGAAATCAGTTACACCCACTCCAAATTTTTTAGCAAAGTAATAATGACCATATTCATGAATAAAGACGACAATTAAAATTAGAACAATAAATGGTATAATATAACTTAGCATTTTTGAATTAATTTATACTATCCATCCAATTTTTTAACTCAATCATTCTTTGAGACTTATTTGACACAGCAATTTCTTTTTTTATAAATAATATGTGATTTTTAATTTCTTCCTCATCTCTAAATGCTTTTCTTGTTTGAATTAATCTGTCCTTCCTAAACTCGATTAAACTTATCATTTTCTCATAAGTAATTTCAGGATGATACTGTAACCCATAAATTTTCGATTTTCCAACTGTGAAATACGAACTTTGTACTTTATTGATTTTATTTGATGCTAAACAAATTCCGTTTGTTGGTAATTTTACTACCTCATCAAAATTAAACGCTGGAGAATTAAAATTATTATTCTTATTCTTATAAATAGAACTATTTAATCCTTCATTATTAATTATAATCTCATTTGCTATTCCTATATGAGATTTTTCTGATTTTTTTACCTCTCCTCCGGCAGCAGTTACTGCAACTTGCATTCCCCAACAAATCGCTAAAATATTTTTAACTTGTTTTTGGCATTCTCTCATAAATTCAATTTGTCTTTTTATCTCTGGTGTATTGTTGTAGATGTTCAAACTACTTCCACCCCAAATTAATCCATCATATTTTGGAAGTTTATTTTTAACCTCATCTAAATTTTGATCCGAGGATGGATTAATAACATCAAAATGATAATTATTATTAAATACATTAAGACTATCTTTCAAACTCTCGGTATGTGTTTGAATACCTACTTTTAAAAAATTTTGATTTTCCTCTTTTAAATTTCCTTCAACTATTAAAATATTAAGATTTTTCATTTAAAACAAATTACCAGACATGCTGTGTTGATACATTATTTTCATGTCTTCAATGCTCAATTTTTTTGGATTACCATTCGTTGATGGATCCTCTAAAGCCATTTTTGATAAACGATCAATTTGTAAATCTTTTTCATTTATGACACTTGATAATGTATGTGGAATTTCAAATTTTTCTCTTAAATCTAAAATCCATTTTAAAAAACCGTCAAAAGATTTATCTTTTAATTCAAGATATTCTGAGATCTTTGCAACTTTACTCTCAATTACATCTCTGTTGAAAGTTAAAACATACGGCATGAAAATTGCGTTTGAAAGACCATGGTGAAGATTATTTAGAGCATTTACTGGATGGCTCAAAGAATGAATTGCACCTAGGCCTTTTTGGAATGCAGTTGAACCCATACTTGCAGCAGTAAGCATGTTCATTCTGGCCTCAAGGTTAGATCCATTTTTATATGCCTCTGGTAACCATTTAAAAATTAATTTCATACCTTCTAAAGCTATTCCATCAGCCATTGGATGATAACCTGGGGCACAAAATGCCTCTAGATTATGAGCTAATGCATCCATGCCTGTTGCGGCTGTCATTTTTTTTGGTAAATCTTTTGTTAAAATTGGATCTAAAATGACTATGGAGGGTAAAAATTTTGGATGAAATATAATTTTTTTAACTCCTAGCTCTTCATTTAAAATAACAGATGCTCTCCCCGTTTCAGAACCTGTTCCAGCTGTAGTGGGTACTGCTATAATAGGAGCAACCTTATTTGAGTCAGCTTTAGTCCAATTATCACCAACATCCTCAAAGTCCCACAGTGATAAAGTTTGACCTATCATGAATGCAATTGCTTTTCCTACATCAAGACCACTTCCACCACCAAAAGCAATCACACCATCACAATTTTTTTCTTTATAATGTTTTACTCCATCACTTACATTTTTACCTGTTGGATTGCCAATCACATCATGAAATAATTCGGCTGATAAATTATTTCTTTTTAAATGTGACAAAGCATCTTTAATAATAGTTGATTGTCCAAGTCCTTTGTCAGTCACTAATAAAGGTTTTTTAATATTTAAATTATTACAAGCTATACTTAAATCTTTAATTCTATTTTCACCCACCCACATTGAAGTAGGATAATTCCAATTAAACTTTTTCATAAATTTTTAGTTAATAATATCTGATATTTTTGAAATTTGACCAATCTTAAAAATAAGTGCATCCTCTTTATTAAATCCATATTTTTCAGCATTATCTTTAAATCTTATTGGTGGCTCCATAATTGGTTCTAAAGATAATACAAATGTTCCCCAGTGCATACCTAGTACCTTTTTACTTTTCAAATCTCTTCCAATTTTGAGAGCCTCTTCTGGATTGGTATGATAAATAGATTTATCTTTGTAAGGCATAATTGGATAAAAATTATATGCGCCAATGTTGATTATGGTTAAATCAATTGGTCCATATTTATTTCCTAAATCTTTATAAATATTTCCATATCCTGTATCGCAGGCAAATAATATTTTTTTTCCATTATATTCAATTAAAAAACTTCCCCACAAAGTTTTGTTGGTGTCTGTTAAACTTCTTTTCGACCAATGAACAGCTGGAAGAAAAGTAACTTTCAAATTTTTATTAATATTAATTTCATCATACCAATCCATCTCATTGATATCTTGATATCCATTAGTTTTAAAATATTTGCTTAGTTTAAGTGGAACCAAAACTTTGGAGTCCTTGAAAGGAAATCTCCTTATTGTCATCATATCTTGATGATCATAATGATTGTGGGTGAGTAAAAATAAATTAATGTTAGGTATCTCGCTTAATTTCAATGCTGGTTCAGTAAATCTTTTTGGTCCAAATATTAGTGGACCTGCATTCTTCGAAAAAACTGGATCAGTAATAATAGTAGCATCTCCTAATTTAATAATAAACGTAGCATGACCAATCCAAGCAATATAATCATTATCTTTATATTTTTCTAAGTTTCTTAATACTTCATTTTTTTCTAAAACGTGACCTTCAGAAATTGTCATATCAAGTTTCTTTTTCTCTTGATTAAAAATTTTATAAGACCATTTCACATTTGGATCTCTTTTTGGTGAGCCTTCAGGATTCCTAAAAGTACCGTCAGAGAGATGATGATAAGGTTTTTTTTCCATAGCAAATGTCAAATTGTTTAAACTTAAAACTAAAATTAGAAAATATAAAAAATTTATCATATATATTTTCATTTTATATGAATTTAAAATTTTTTATTCTTTTATTATCTCATACTCAAAATTTTGAGTAGTTTCATTGACTTGTAAAAGTTTCGCACCATTTTTGCTATGAAATTTTGTAGCCATTTCAGTTAGAGGAGAGAGCGTGACTAATCTATTTAAATGGTTAGATTTTTTAATCTTTTTGTAAACTTCCTTAACAATCAATTTTCCACCACCTTTTTTTTTAGACCAAACTGTATAAGCAATAGCAATCTGACCAACATTTTGACCTCTGTGAGTGCTTTGTAGATGAGCATCTTGGCTAAATTTATCCAGCTCCTCTACATTTATTGGTACTTTATTTGTAAAAGCGAAGCACATTACAGCATGAATTTCTTTTTTGTATTTTACACCGTATATTTTTCTGCCGTGACTTCTTCTGAAAGTCACACTTAATTCTGGTCTTACTGGATCTTCAGAAACATTACATTCTTTAAGTTCAACTAATTCAGCACCTTTAACCCAGCCAAAAAAGTCATCAATGTTTTTATTTATTATTTGTTTATTTTTTCGAATTCTAGCTTTAATTCTTGGTTTAAATTTTTTTGAGTTTTTTAAACTATTATTATCTAGGTATTTCTCTGCTAGTTTATTTCTTACATTTTTAAAAATCTCTTTCATTTTTTAATTTTTATTTATTTTAACTAAAAGTATAATAAAGCAAAAATTACCCCTAAAACTACTACTGTAATCGTAGCAACAATGTAATTTATCTTAATATTAAATTTTTTATAAATCGTATCATTTATCTTATCCCAGAATAGAACTAACAAAAATATAGCGATAGCAGGTATGATAAATTTAATCATCGACTATGTGTTTTTGTCTCCAACATATACTGAAACACCTCTAGCGTTAATATCAACATCGAATTTCTTGTGTAATGGAGGGAAAGCTCTTTGAGAACAGTCTAATCTATCACACGTTCTACATGACACACCTATTGGTATTTCTGTAGATTTATCATTAATGTTTAAATTTTCTGAGTAAATAAATTCTTTTGCATATTTTGCTTCACATCCCAATCCAATAGACAAAATACTTTTTGATTGTCCAAATCTTCCAATCCCTTTTTCAACTGTTCTAGCTATACATACATACTTTTCACCATTAGACATTTTGCTAACAGCAGCTTGAATAATACCAGGTCTTGTCAAAGCTGAATAAACGTTCCAACGTGGACAAGCACCACCATATCTCGGAATTTCTATTCCTGATAAGGAAAATCTTTTTGATATATTCCCAGCCATATCCACTCTTAAAAAATGAAAAGGTATCCCTGGTAATTTTGGATCTTGTAAACACGTTACCCTATGAGCTACCTGTTCAAAAGACGTAGCAAAAGTATTTTGTAGTAACTCTAAATCATACTTAAGTTTTTTACATTCTGTATGAAAAAGTTTATAAGGCATTAAGATTGCAGCACCGCAGTAATTTAATAAAGCAATTTTTGTCAATTTTTTAGATTCATCAGATGGAAAAGTAAATTTTGACAAATATTCTTCAATTTCTTTATCAGCACCTTCTTGGGCTATTTGAGCAGCTGCATGTAGTTTTTTTGTTTCTAAAGAGCTGTAATCGCTTAATAATAGTTCTTTTTTATTTTTTTTATAGAGCTTTGAGAAAGGTTTATTTTCTTCAGGAATAACATCTTTTACTGTTATGTCATACTCTGATTTTAAATAATCACAAAGAGCTATATATCTAGTCCTATTATTTTTTTGAACTTTCTCAAAAACATCATTTGCGAAATCCTCTAATTTTGGAAAATAGTTTTTATTGTCTTGTAAAAAGTCTGAAATAACTTCACCAGGAAAAGAATTCTTTCTATTATCAACAATTTTACCAGATATTGTCTCAATTTTATTAATCATTTCATGATCCTTTTTTTTTAAAATATCTCCTAGTCTAACGATGGCCCTACCAATTTTTGGATTAGTCCCAACTAAATCTTTTACTTCTGGACCTAGAATATCTAAATCTTCAAACAATTTATCATCGAGTATTTCTGATAAAGTATTTTCTAAATTGATATCTGATTTTGAGGTTAATTGAGAAAGTTCAATGTTCAATTTTTCACAAATTTTTAAAAGTAAATCTCCATCTATTTTTCTTTTTCCACCCTCAATAAGATTTAGATAACTAGGAGATATATTTAAATCCTCAGCCAATTTATTAGCTTGAAGCCCTAACTGTCTCCTAAAAGCCTTGATTTTTGGTCCTATTTTTAGATTTAATTGACTCATATTTTCTATTAGTAAATTTTGTAAATTTATTTTTACAAGATTTTTCTTTAATTTACAACAGTTTTATACTTTTTAATAGATTTTGTAAATTTTGTAAATTATAAAATTTACATGGACGAAAAATTAAAAAACAACGAAAATGAGGCTCAAATCATAAGACATGAAGACCTTGCTAGACATAATAGCAGGGGTATCTACATGAGGGATGATCATTGTGATTGGGGTTCAAGTGGAATGAAAGATCTAGTTGAGACACTTAACGACTCAAACTAATTTTCAAACTCTTAACATTCATTTTCAATTACTTGAACATTACAGGGGCCAATAATGAGTGCAGAAAAGATTTCTTATGATTTAAAAAGATTTGCAGGGATTAAAAGAGATTATACTCCCGAAGAGGTTGAAAGACTTAGAGGCTCAATTAAAATTGAATATTCAATTTGTAAACAACAATCAACAAAGCTTTGGAAATTATTAAATACAGAAAATTATGTTAATACTTTAGGATCCTTGTCAGGTAATCATGCAGTTCAACATGCAAAAGCTGGTTTGAAGGCAATTTATTTAAGTGGTTGGCAAGTAGCAGCTGATGCTAATAGTGCTGGAGAAATGTATCCTGACCAATCTTTGTATCCTTATGATAGTGCTCCTAAATTAGTAGAATCAATGAATAACGCATTAATTAGAGCTGATCAGATTCAACATATGGAATTAAAAGATGGTGATATGAAAAAAGAGAAGAGAATTGATTATATGCTACCGATCATTGCTGATGGAGAAGCCGGTTTTGGTGGACCTTTGAATGTATTTGAACTTGCAAAAAAATTTATTAAAGCAGGTGCTGCTGGTGTTCATTTTGAAGATCAATTAGCAAGTGAAAAAAAATGTGGTCATATGGGAGGAAAAGTTTTGGTTCCAACTGGTACCATGATAAAAAATTTAAAAGCTGCTAGGTTGGCAGCCGATATCGCAAATGTGCCTTTAATTATTCTAGCTAGAACAGATGCAAACGCTGCAAAATTAATTACAAATGATTACGATGAAAATGACAAACCTTTCTTAACTGGTGAAAGGTCTCCAGAAGGTTTCTATTATGTAAAAGCTGGAATTGAACAAGCTATATCAAGAGGTCTTGCTTATGCACCCTACTCAGATTTAATTTGGTGTGAAACAGCTACGCCAAATCTTGAGGAGGCAAAAAAATTCGCAGATGCAATTCATGAAAAATTTCCAGGAAAACTTTTAGCATATAATTGTTCTCCATCATTTAACTGGAAAAAACATTTATCAGACGATGAGATAGCATCATTTCAACAAAAAATTAGTCAAATGGGTTATAAATTTCAATTCATTACTTTAGCAGGATTTCATACACAAAATATTGCAATTTTTGAGTTAGCTGAAAAATATAAAAAAGAAGGTATGACAGCATACTCAAGAATTCAACAACAAGAATTTGCTCGTGAAAAAGATGGATATACTAGTGTAAAACATCAACGTGAAGTTGGTACATCTTATTTTGACGCTGTTTCCAACACAATAAGTAGTGGAAAAAGTTCTACCACGGCAATGGCAGGTTCAACAGAGTCTGAACAATTCTAATAAAACTATCCTTCTTAATTAGAGTTATTAACTGGCCCAGAAATGGGTCAGTTAAGATTTGATTTTATAACCTTTTTTAAGAAGAACTGTTACTACTGTTATACAAATGGATAAAAATAAAAACATAGTTCCAATACTTATCCATATATTGAAATCAGAAACTCCATAAAAAGAAAATCTTAAACCATTTATTAAATAAACAACTGGATTAAAATAAGTCACAGTTTGCCAAAATGATGGCAGCATATCTAATGAATATAAACTCCCACCTAAAAATACCATCGGTGTCACAAACAAAGTTGGAATTATAGACATTTGCTCAAAATCTGAACTAATTAAACCTATTAAAAAACCAAATAAAGCAAAAGTAAATGCCACTAAAATTAATAAAAATATCATAAGCAAAGGATATTTGACTTGAACATCAACGAAAAATAATGAGGTGATAAATATAATTATACTTACAATTAATGTTTTTGTTGCACCAGCTCCTACAAAAGCAAGTACGACCTCTAATGTTGAAATCGGAGCAGCTAAAATTTCATAAATTGTTCCATTAAATTTTGGAAAGAAAATTCCGAAAGAGGTATTACTAATTGACTGGGTTAATAATGTTAACATCAACAGACCAGGCACGATGTAAGATCCGTAGCTTATTCCATCAATTTTTTCCACATACCCTCCAATTACTGAGCCAAAAACTATAAAATATAGCGAAGTCGTTAATACTGGAGATAATACAGATTGAGTTAAAGTTCTTCTAAAACGATCCATTTCATGAAGATAAATTGCTCTCAACGCATAAAGATTAATTTTCATTTTTTTCCCTTACTAAATTTACAAAAATTTTTTCTAAAGTACTTTGTTCAGTTTTTAAATCTTTTAATTTTAGGCCTGCATCTTTTAAATCTTGTAGTAAATTTGTAATTCCTGTCTGTTTCGCCTGAACATTATAAGTATAATTTAAACTCATCAAGTCTGGTGTAAAAGATAAGTTATATTTTTGGAGTGTTGTTGGTATTTGATTTATTTTTTCTTGTAAATCTATTGTAAGTTTTTTATGACCCATTTTTTTTAATAGTTCTTTAGTCTCATCAACAACCACAATCTCTCCCTGATTTATAACTCCAACTCGATCAGCTATAGCTTCTGCTTCTTCTATATAATGGGTAGTTAAAATAATTGTAACACCAGTTTTTCTCAAATTTTCAACAACCTGCCACATTTCTTTTCTTAGCTCTACATCAACACCAGCCGTAGGTTCGTCTAAAAATAAAATTGTTGGTTCATGAGATAAGGCTTTTGCTATTAAAACTCTTCTTTTCATTCCACCAGACAATTGCCGAAGTTTGAGATCTTTTTTATCCCATAAACTTAATTGTTTTAAAACTTTCTCGATATGATTTGGATCTGCTTTTTTTCCATAAAGACCTCTCGAGTAAGAAACATTATTAAAAACTGTCTCAAATTGCTCTAAAGTTAATTCCTGTGGGACTAAACCTATTCTTGAACGAGTTTCTCTGTAATCTTTTATGATATCATAGTCATCTACACTAACATTCCCTGAGGTCGGATTAACTATTCCACAAATAATACTTATCAAAGTAGTTTTACCTGCTCCATTAGGACCAAGCATTGCGAAAATTTCACCTTTTCTAATTTTTAAATTTATATTCTTTAAGGCATTAAAGCCATTGTCATAAACTTTTGATAAATTGTTTATTAAAATCTGATTATCTGACATGAGGCATTTATATAGTTATTAATTGATTTAATACAATCAACTTATACGAAGCTTTTTAGCTTTAATAATCAACAAAGGTAGAAAGGTCGCTACAATAAAAGATAAAAAAAGCAAAGATTGTGTAACAAAAGATGGAAATAAATCTATTGGTATGAAAACTCCAACTAACAAACTTTTAGAAAAATCAGGAGAAGGAAATAATATAAAACCACCAATCAATCCAATCAAAATAGAAATATAAGCTAAATTTTCATTGATTGATTTATCATAAAAACTTAGAAAAACAGTTAAAACAAAAGCACAACAAAATAAGTCTGCTAATAAAAAAAGATACAAAATATCAAATCCTTTTGATGCGATAATAAAAGAGATAAACGATAAAAATAAAATTATATATTTAGAAAAGTTTAAATAATTAGTTTTTTTACTCAAATTAAATACTGCTTTTCCATCTAAAATTAACAAACTTGAGATTGCATTAATTAATGTGTCCACAGTTGAAATTGTTAATGCCATACCCAGTATAATTATAAATAAAGATAAAAAAATTGTTTGCTCTTTAAGTAATAATGAAAAAAATCCTAGATCTGGTCTAGTACTAGGGTCAATTGAGAAAGCTACCATTCCTGAAAAACCCATAAAGAAAACAATAGGAATTATAATTAAAAAAGAAATAATTAAGCTTTTTTTTAAAGTTTGGTAATTTTTAGCTGCATACACACGTTGCCAATTTCCTTGATGGAATAAATTAGTTGCGGCTACTGCAATAAAAAAAGTTAAGCCTGCAGTATAATTTGGAATGTAATGACTACTCAGAAGTTGAGGATTTTTTTTTAACACAAAATCAAAAGAAAATTTAGAATCTGTAAACGAAGTAATATAAATAAACGAGATAAATAACAAAACTCCTATAACAATCATTTGAATATTATCAGTAAAAATTGAAGCCTTTAATCCACCATATAAAGTATAAATTAGAGTAGACGAAAGAACTACTAAAGCTGTAATCCAAAATTCAGTGCCAGATATATAATTGATCAAAACTGAAATAGCTGTTACCTCAGCGCACAAAAAAATGAACATATAAAATATGGTCATTAATAAAATTAGCTTAAATAAACTTTTACCAAATTTTCTTCTCATAAATTCTATTAAAGAAGATCCTTTGGGGAATTCATTTCTAATTTTTTTTCCTAAGTAAATTAAAAAAAATAGTGGAAAAGCTGTACCTAAAGAATAGCCAATAACTGCACCTATCCCTCCCCAAGTCGCAGCAGATGCAGGTCCAAATAAAATCCAAGCTCCTAATGCTGATGCTGTTAAACTGGTGGTTAATGAAAAGACACCAATATTCCTATTAGCAGTTAAATAATTATTTAATCCTTTGAATTTTTTAGTGTGATTAATTCCCAAAAAAGCAAATAACAAACTGATTGCAATTATTAAGATTAATGAAGTGGATTGTTCTAAAAAAAAAGAATTATTCATTTATTTCCCTTTCTGAATTACCGGACAGGTTCTTAGGGTTTAATCTCAGTCTAAAAAGACACCCCTTTAAATATAATACTTTAATATTATTAAAAAAAAAGAAGAATAATGTTTAGAAATTTAATTTCTATTTTCTAAAACAATTATTCACTAAAATTGCCATTAAAATCCACATCACAAATACCTCGCCATTTGTAAATGAATAATCAGCTCCAGCAAATCCCGCTATAAAATTTATTGCATAAATTATTATAGTTGAAATAACTAAACTGGTTACAAGATTTATAAGTCCGCTTAAGTAGTTCATGATTAATCTTAACTACAATTTAATTGAATGCAAATCAAATTTCTATTTATAGGGGAAGATTTTTTTTGATGCTGGAAGACTACAAAAGACCCAGGTTGTATTCAAGAAATTAATTTTGATTTTTGTTAAATATATTCCTTGAATACAACCTATCTAAAATTTATCTTTTTTATACAAGGAGGTAGTTTTAATGAATCAAATGCCACCTGACACTTAGCTGGGTAGCTTTATATTTCATAAAAACATAAACGAAAAAAATAAAAGTCCATTAGGACTTAAATGCCAAAAAGGCGACTAAGGGGAGCTCTTTTGGTTGGAGAACGAAAGAGCGAACCCCTTCGTTTAATCTTAAAATTTAATGTGGTGCTCTAAATCTACTATGACAAGCTTTACAGTTACTCCACATCATTTGAGTTAAAGTAGCTCTTATATCTTCAGAATCCTCAATTAGTGAAGTTAATTTAATCATATCATCTGATGATTTTTTCATTAAATCATTGAATTCTTTTTTATTTTCCCAGATTAAAGGTAGAGCCTCAGTTTTAAAACCCTCTTTTGAATTTTCCGGAAAATATTCTAATAAAGTTTTGTAATTTTCACTCATTTTGATCATCAAAGATTTTGCCTTATCAAATTCTCCTTTACTAGCCAAAGCTTGTACTCTTTTTGCAGTACTATAATTCTTACTGAATAAAGCTTTTCTGCCTTTAATAATTTCTTCTACGGTTTCAGCATTAGCAGAAAAAGTTAAGCTTAAGGAAAAAATAATTATGATTGCTTTTAAAATTTTTATTTTTTGTATCATAAGATTTATATTGTCATGAATACTGAAAAATTCCCATCGACAAGTTGATAGATGACATAAGGCTCCTCTTTATCACCAGGCATACCTGGTGTACCAATTGGCATGCCAGGCAGTGCTAATCCATCAATATCGGGTCGTTCTTTTAATAATTTATTTATTGCTTCTAGCGGAACATGACCCTCAATAAAATAGTTATCAATAATTGTTGTATGACAAGACTGCATTTCTAATGGGATAGCATATTTCTGTTTAATTGTATGAATACTTTCCAAATCTGTTTGCTTTACTTTGAAATTTTCTTTTTCTAAAAATAAAACATAACCATTACAACATCCACAAGATGGACTTTTAAAAACTTCGACAATCTGTTTATTCTCAACATTAGCCAAAGCTTCATTTTTATCTGTGACAAAATTAAGAATATATGAGAACAGTATTATAAATAATGTGATGAATGTGATTTTAGTTAAATTATTTTTTAATACCATTGGATCAATTTTAATCATTAAGAGGTAAATTAACAATAATTTAATGAACGTAATATTGGCTAAATTGTACCACTTGAAATTATTGAATTTTATAAACGTAAAAGTTAATTTTATTTTTTAGTTATGTTATATTTAAAAATCATATGAAATTAATAAATACCTCAACAGAGTATGGTTTAATTTCAAAATCATTTCATTGGTTAAGTGCCGCAGTATTAATAATTCAAATTCCTTTAGGTATGTATCTAGTAGACATGGATTTTAGTGAAAAAAGATTAACCATAGAAAATATTCATGTTGCAGTCGGTATAAGTATATTTTATTTAACTATACTTAGGCTTATATATAAAACTTTTAATCCAACCCCAAACTTAAATAATAGTATTTTTCCTGGACAGAAAATAATTGCAAAATTAAATCATGTGTTTTTATATATTTCAATTTTAATGATAACTATCTCAGGTGCTCTAAAAAAATTATATAACGGTGAAGAGCTTAATATGTTTTTTTTCAATCTTGAAATTCAAGATAATTTTGAATTAGCAGAAATATTTTATGAAATTCATATCCTGGGCAATTATACACTTATCGCATTAATATCTTTACATATTTTTGCTGTTTTAATTCATAAAATATTGTTTAAGGAAAATTTGCTGAAAAGAATTTTATAAAATAATACAAGTTAATTTGTCTTTAAATTTTAATTTATTTTTATAATTTAATTCGATTTCTTGAATACCTTGTATAAGTTGTTTTTTTGATAAAGGTATTAAAGTAGAAATATATCTATTTTTAATCATATCGAGATATTTCTTTTTGCTTATTCTTACATTAAAAATAAATTTTTTTTGAATTCTTTGAGGATATAAATTTGTAATAATCTTAAATATTTTTTTATCTCTTATAAGAGATTTATTAAGTTTAAGTTTCATTAATTTAAAAGTTGGAATTTCGTTATTTTCTGTATCTAAAGTAAAAATTATAATTTTACCTTTTGTATTTAATATTTTTTTTAATGATTTTATTAATTTTTTTACCTTACTTAATTTTATTAAATGAATTGTTTGTTTAATCATAATTAAATCAAACTTTTGACTTTTTCTCAAAGACAGATTTAAAATATTTGCTTTTTTAAATTTAATTCTTTTATCTCTATCTTTGTGATTAACAATATCTATGCCTAAAGGTTTATATTTAAGTTTTAATCTAGATTTTAAAGAACCTAAAATCTTCCCTCTTCCACAACCAATATCTAAAATTTTAAAATTTGAATTAATTTTGGTATTTTTGACTAAAAAATTATTAAATGAATTAATATAATTTTGTGAAGATAACCAAGTTTTATTGTCCCAATTTTTAATGACAACTGATGCCATATTTTTTTAATCTCCAATAATTATATGGCCATGGTGTTAAAAAACCCACAATAAGCATCAAAGGTACAACCCACCAGGTTAATATTGCTCCACCAGTTAAAAAATAATCAGTTAAATTCATTGTGGTTTCCATGCTTATCATTGAAATAAAACTCATGCCTAGTGCTGTTTTTAAAGCTTTGTTAAATGCCAAATTTTGACGGATTAAAATAATTGTTTCTAAAATTATACTTGTAATCAACCCATTGATAATTGCTAATATCATGATGGCTAAGACCGGGAACGGTATTTTAGTTAATTGAAAAAATAAAATTGTTCCGAAATCTCCAATCGAACACCCAAGTAAACACCACGCAGTATTTTTAGCACTTTGTTTCCATGTGTGTGAACAAGACCAATCAAATGTAGTGGTTTCCATTCTTATATGATAATGTTTAGTTATGATTTTTAAACAACTATTTGATCAAAAATCTAGCACATACACATACTTAATTGCCTCATCTAAAGGAAGAGAAGCTTTGATAATCGATCCAGTTTTAGAAAACGTAAGTAATTACATAATTCTATTAAAAGAGTTAGATTTAAGATTAGTAAAAGTAATTGACACACATATACACGCTGATCATGTAACAGGTGCTTCAAAATTAAAAGACATTACGAAATGCTCCACAATAATGGGCGATCATACACCAGCAGATGCTGTTGAAATTAAAGTAAAAGATGATGAATATATAAATTTAGAAAATTTAAAAATTAAAGCTATGTATACTCCAGGTCATACTTCAGATAGTTATAGTTTTTTGATGGATAATTATCTTTTTTCTGGTGACACATTGCTGATAAATGGAACAGGTCGAACTGATTTTCAAAATGGAGATTCGAAAGATGCATATAACTCAATTTTTAATAAGCTATTAAAACTTCCTGATGAAACTTTTTTATATCCTGCTCACGATTATAAAGGAGAGAAAGTGAGTACTATTGGTAAAGAAAAAAAACAAAATCCAAGATTACAGGTTAGTAGTGTAGATGAGTATGTTGAGTTAATGAACAATCTAAAACTAAAAAAACCCACTGAAATTGATTTTAATGTTGCAAAAAATATTAATTTAGGTGCTTAATTTAAATTGAGGCTTTTAATGCTTCGTAAATTAAATCTTCGGTTGTTTCACCAATACTTCTATAAACTTCTTGATTACCTTTAAAAATTATTAATGTTGTTTGATATTGTACATCAAAAAAATCAGAGATTTCTTTTTTAGTCACATCGAATGAAAAATATTCAATATTATCAAATTTAATGTCTAATAATTCACCTTTATTTTTTGCATTCTGAAGAATTTTCATTTGACCAGCACATGATGGGCAATATTTTATCCAAGAACTGATTACTACAATTTTTCCATCTGATTGAGCTTTATCAAACAACTCTTTCTTAAAAGTTGTTTCTTTTTCCATTGCATTTGCACTTAATGAAAATAAAAAGAAAATTGATATTAATATTTTTTTCATAATTTTTTTATACCATAAAAATTAAAAACCAATAAGATGCTAGCCCTGAGATAATTGTCGCAATAATATTTTGACTTATTATTCCAATTAACATTGCAATTATTGCTGCAATTATTTTTGGATTGTTTTCTAATTGGAAATCTCCAGAATTATCCAAAAAAATAGCAGGAAATATAATTGCAGGAAAAATTGCTGAGGGCACAAAAGAGAGAATTTCTCTTATTCTATCATTGAACATTTCTTTCTTTAATAATGCTATCATTGAAAACCTTGTTAAAAAAGTTATCAAACCACAGTATATAATTAATAGCCAGTTACTCATTTTTTTTATTCAACTTAGTTAAAATTGCTGCTGTCAGTAAAGCAGTTACTCCAGCAACAATTACATATGCTTTATAAGGAACATAATTAAATCCAAACGTTGCCACTAATCCTGAGATAATTATCACAATTACATTTATTAATTTTCTAAAATCATTAACCAGTAATGCTAAAAAAGTTAACGGTACTGCAAAACTTAAACCAAGTTTTTCAGGAATAAAGGCTCCCAAAACAATCCCTAAAAAAGTAGTTGTCTGCCAAATAACCCAACAAGTAATACCACCACCAAATAAATGAAAATATTTATTTTTATCGTTATTTTTTTTAAAGTATTCATTTGATCTTGCAAAAGCTTGGTCAACTAAAAAATATGAGATTATAATTTTCCAAATAAGTTTTAAATCTGATAAATGTTCTGAAACAACAGCTCCATACAAAAGATGTCTTGAGTTCACTGCTCCAACTGAACTTATTATAACTAAAGATGAAGCACCTCCAGAAAATAATTGCAGTAAAACAATTTGTGAAGCACCACCAAAGACTATTAATGACATTCCCATTGTTTCTATTGGGCTAAATCCAATATCGATTGAAAGAACCCCAAATATTAAACCAAATGGAACAACTGGAATCATCAGTGGGCTAACATCAAAAATACCCTTTAAAAAAACTCTAAATTTATTATTCATTTTAGAGAGTTTTTATTAGAAGCAAACAATATGATCAATATGAATTGGTCTTTTTATGCCAAATTTTTCATTCTCCTCGTGTTGGTGAATATGATGAGAGTGAACAAAAACTGGAATTAATAAATTACTTGGCGTTTTAAGAGTGTAGATAAAATTTGTGCCCCTAAACTTTCTATCTATAACTTCAAACTTTAAATTACTTTGGTCATCATGATGCAAGTCCTCTGGTTGAACCAAAAGTTTTACTTTTGATCCTATTGGAAAAGGTTTATTAAAATTACCCGTAATTGTTCCAAGATCTTTATTTTCTAAGCTCTTAGGACTCGTAACCTCTGCAGGGATAAGAATACCTCTATTTAAAAAATTAACTACCTCTATTGAGTTTGGTAAATGATAAACATTATATGGATCGTCAAATTGTTTGAGTTCTTGATTTAGAATAATTCCACATTTTGATCCTAAATAAAATGCTTCATAAGAGTCATGAGTTACAATTATTGTAGTAATTTTTGAACTTTTTAATATTTTTTTTAATTTTTCCTGTATTTCTTCTTTAAAACTTTGATCAACATTTGATAATGGTTCATCTAATAATAATAGGTCTGGATTAGTGATTAAAGATCTTGCAAGTGAAGCTCTTTGAGCTTCACCAGCGCTAATTTCATGTGGAAATTTATTTAAAATTAAAGAGATATCGAGTATATCAATAATTTCTTGAAAGCTTACATTTTTATCTCTTTTATCTTTATTTCTATCGGCACCTAATAATATATTTTTTTCCACAGAATAATGTGGGAATAAACTGTTTTCTTGGAATGCAAGTGATATATTTCTATTCTCAGGCTCAACATTTTTTTGATTTGAAGATAATACATTTCCTTTTAATTCTATTGTTCCGCTTTCAATTTTTTCTAAACCAGCAATTGTTCTTAAAATTGTAGTTTTACCAATTCCTGATGGACCTAGTAGACATATAATATCTCCCTCATTTTCAATAGTAAAAGACACATTAGCTACTTTTGTTTTGCCTCCAACTTTAAAATCAACATTTTTTACTTCAAAAAAATTTTTACTCATTGTTCTCTCTTAAAATATATTTTGAGCTAATTATAATGAATAAAGATGCAATTAGTATCAAAAATAAAGAAGGTGCTGCAGCAGCCTCTAATAGATCCTCTGAAGCAGAAATATATGCTGTTGTTGCAAAAGTTTCAAAATTAAAAGGTCTTAAGATTAATGTTATGGGTAATTCTCTAATTATCTCCAATGAAATTAAAATAATTATAAATAATAAAGAATTTCTTAAGAAAGGAATGTGTATATTCATAAAGGTCTTTCTTTTTGAGTACCCAAGTAAGTATGCACTTTCATCAACAGATATATTTATTTTTTCATATCCTGATTTTATTCCATTAAATGCTAAAGAGTAAAATCTTACAAAATAAACTAATACCAATCCTAAAATAGAACCAATAAAAACTTTCTTAATAGAATCAAATCCTAAAGATTTAATTATACTATTATCAAACCATGCAATAAAACTTATAAATGCAATAGCCAAAATAACTCCTGGAATTGCGTATCCTGAAATAGATAAAGTTGATAAAACATTTAAGACTTTATTTTTAGAAACTCTATTTCCATAATTAGATATTAATGAGAATAAAATTAAAACAAAACTAGACAATATTACAATGTAAAAAGTATTTGTTAAAAGTTCAAAAATTTCTAAATCAAATAAATTTTCTGGAAATTTAATTGTCCAATACATCATTTGGAGTAAGGGAAATAAAAAACTAAAAAAGAATATTAAAAAACAATATGAAAATGCATATAAAGATTTACTTCCAATAAGTTTAATCTTTTCTTTTTGTTTAAATCCTCCTCTAGAATTAAAATGATACCGTGCGTTTTTTCTAGAAAAATTCTCCAAAATAAATAATACAAAAATGAATAATAACAAGAAAAAGGATATTCTATTCGCAAAGGCTAAATCATCAAAAGCTATCCAGGAATTATAGATTCCAGTTGTAAGAGTATTGATTGAAAAAAAATCAACTGCACCAAATTCTGCTAAAGTTTCCATCGCAACTAAAGATAGTCCAGCAACTATTGCAGGCCGAGCTGCAGGAAGTACTATCCTGTAAAAAGATTTAAATTTTGAAAAACCTAGGTTTTTTCCTAGATCAATAAGACTTTGAGATTGGTATAAAAATGAGGCCCTGGCTAGAATATAAACATATGCAAACAAAGAGAAAGAGATAGATAATATTGCGCCTAACATGCCGTCAAATTTAGGAATGTGTTGGTTATAATTCCCTTCTCCAAAAAGATTTTTTAAGATTGTATATGCAGTGCCATAATTTTCAAAAAAAGCAGTTAATGAATATGCATAAATATAAGGCGGTACTGCAAAAGATAAAATTAATGCCCATTTAAAAAAATTAGAGAATGGAAAATCAAAAAAAGATACCAAATAAGCTGAACTAGTACCTATAAGAAATGTCAAAACAAGAACACATATTAATAATACTGATGAATTAAAAATGTACTCGATTAAAAATGTATTTTTTAAAAGTTCATAATAGTTTGAAGTTTCTTCAAAGAAACTTGTAAATACAGTAATTATTGGAATTATAACAAATATTGAAATCAATAATGAGAAAAAAAACCATATGTTAAAAAATTTATACATTTAAATTTTATATTATATTAATTTTTTTTGGAAAAGTAATTAGTGTTTATTAAGTGTTTCTATTTTAGTGTCCACCATAAATCTCCATTTACGATGGACACCCGAAAGAAAAATCAAAAATCGAAAACTTTAAGGAGATGCGGAACTTCCTTAGGTTCGATTTCTTCTAGTTTTCTTTTATTTATTCTTTGATCGATTTTTTTACACTCCATAATACATGGGGAACATGCCTTGGAAGATTTATTTAAATCAATCTCTGAAATAAATTTTTTTTCTTGTTTCATTTTTACTTCCAACCAGCAGCAGTCATTACTTCTACTGCAGCAGCCTGATTTTTTCCATAAGAAGCTAACTTAGTCTTCATATCTTGTTTGAAATCTAATCCTAAGTTATTTACTACTAATGGACTTGGTGAAACACCGTTAATCATCGGAAACTCAAAAGTGTTGTTAGTAAAATGCTCTTGAGATTGAGGAGTAAGTAAAAACTCTACAAGCTTGATAGCGTTAGCTTTATTAGGAGCACCTTTAACTAAAGCTGCACAGCTAACATTCATGTGTGTTCCTCTATCATTTTGATTAGGGAAGAAAGCTTTAACTTTCTTAGCAGCTTCTTGTTGCTCTGCACCTTTTTTACCAGACAACATAAGTGCAAGATAATAAGTATTAGCTACAGCAATATCAGCTTCTCCTGCTGCGACTGCCATAATTTGAGCTCTATCATTACCTGTAGGTGTTCTTGCCATGTTTGCAACAACTCCTTCAGCCCATTCAGCTGTAGCTTTTTTTCCATTATTTTTAATTAATGATGCTACTAAAGATTTATTATAAATATTGCTAGATTTTCTAATTACTAATCTACCTTTCCACTTAGGATCAGCTAAACCTTCATAAGTCATTCCAGATAATTCTGCACCTGTAACTCTCTCCGGCGAATAATAAATTATTCTAGCTCTCTTAGCTATTCCAACCCATTTATTAGTTCTAAAAGTTTTTGGTACAGCATCTTTGATTGCTGCTGATGTTAAACCACTTTGAAGTGCACCTTTTGCATCCATCGCTCCACATCTTCCAGCATCAGCTGTAATATATAAGTCAGCAGAAGAATCAGCACCCTCACTTAGAATTCTTTTTTCTAAAGCACCTGATTTTCCGTTTATCAAATTGACCTTGATTCCAGTCATATTTGTAAACTTAGAATAAAGCTCACCATCTGCTTTATAATGTCTTGCATTAAAAACATTTACCTCACTTGCCATCACAACTGATGAGGCAAATAAAGATGCTATCAATGCAAAAATTGATATTTTTCTCATTATTTCTCCATTCTTCCGCATGATTTAATTGAGAATGAGAACTATTCTCATTGAGAATGATTATCAATCGCAAAGATGTCGCAGGCTAACTAAGACTTCCAGTCGCCTATTTTGCTGAACAAAAAGTTCCTAAAAGCCTGAACCCTGGCTGTGTTTTTTAAAGATTGTGGATAAACGAAGTGTGCCTCTGTGATTGGTCCCTCAGATTTAGGTAAAACTTTAATAATATTGGTCGAATTACTTACTAAATATTCAGGGAGTGCTGCTAAACCTACTCCAGACTCCACTGCTAGCAAAAGTCCCATAACACTGTTTACCTTCATTATAGGTTTTCTTTTTTTTCCGTCATGCATGCCTAACTTTAATGCCCACTCTGGATTATAAACTGGGGAAGGTGCTCCTTTTCCAAATGATATGAATTTGTGTTTATTTAAATCACTCACAGTTTTTGGCATGCCATATTTTTCTAAATATTTGTTAGACCCATAAATATAATATTTTAGATCTATAAGCTTTTTTTGAATATAATTTAATTGTTTAGGTCTTCTCATAAAAATACCAATATCTGCTTGTCTTGTACTTAAGTCCAACTCCTTATCCTCAAAAATCAACTCAATTTCAACCTCGGGATTTAACCGCATAAATTCCTCAATTCTAGGTGTCAACCAATGAGTTCCAAAACTTCTAACTGTTGTAATTGTCAATTTTCCTGTTGGTTTATTTTTTTGATCTCCTAGTGAAGTTTCCACTTCTTTGAGTTTACTTATAACTTCGTGTGCAGTCTTAAATACATACTCTCCATTTTCGGTGAGCGTAAGACCTCTTGCGTGTCTCTCAAATAATTGAACTTTTAAGTCTTGTTCCAAAGATTGAATTTGTCTACTTATCGCAGATTGACTAAGATTTAGATTTATTGTTGCGTTAGTAAAACTTCCTGCTTCTGCAACTGCATGAAAAATTTTAAGTTTATCCCAGTCCATTATTTATTTAAATCAACTAAAACTCTTCCAGAAATTTCACCTTTTAATATTTTAGGATAAGTTTTAATTAACTCCTCCAAGCTAACAGTTTGAATAGATTTTTCCATTAAGTTAAAATCAATTAATTTAGCTGCTTCTCCCCAAATAAATTCTCTTCTTTTGATACTACAATTAGCTGAGTCCATTCCCCAAAGTTTTATTCCACGTAACATAAAAGGAATAACATTTGTATTAAGTTCATTTGTGCTTGCGTTACCACACACTGCAATAATTCCATTTGAATTAGTTTGAACAATCGCATTAGCTAAAATTTTACCTCCAACTGTATCGACTACACCATCCCATAAACCTTTATCTATAAGTTTTGGATCTTTATCAAATTCACCGCGATTTATAACATTTTTAGCACCTAATGATTTTAAGTAATCAGCTTTAGAATCTTTACCTGAGACCGCAGTAACATTGTATCCCATCTTATTTAATATCATAACCGCAATACTTCCGACTCCACCAGTTGCACCTGTAACTAAGACATCATTTACTTTTGCACCAAGCAATATTTCCTCTCGAGCTTTTATCGCAAATGCTGCCATTAGAGATGTAAAACCTGCAGTGCCTAAGATCATTGCCTGTTTAGTTGTTAAATCACTTGGTTTCTTTACTAAGAAATCACCATTAACTTTTGCTATTTGAGAATATCCACCATAAAAAATTTCACCAACTCTAAAACCAGTTAAAATTACCTCATCACCTGACTTAAATTTTGAATTTTCACTTTCTAAAACAGTTCCAGAAAAATCTATACCTGGGATATGGGGGAATTCTTTTACTAACCTACCACCATTTTTTAAAATCATTCCATCTTTAAAATTAAGATCTGAATAATCAACTTTGATAGTTACATCACCATGTTTTAAAAAACTTTTGTCTAATGATTTTACTTCTCTTGTAAAGTTGTCACCCTCTTGATTTAAAACTAATGCTTTAAATTGGTCTGACACTTTAATCTTTTGAATTACTTATTAACCTTAAATATCTATTTTGATAACTTAAATCTTCTTTGAATTGACCTAAATAATAATTTGTGACCGTTGTAGCTTGTTCCTTTTTAATTCCTCTCATAGTCATACATTGATGAGTTGAGTCTATTGTAACAGCTACCCCTTTGGCATCTAGAGATTGCATTAGTGTATTCGCAATCTGCATAGTTAATCTTTCTTGAGTTTGTAATCTTTTAGAAAAAACCTCTACTACTCTTGCTAATTTACTTAATCCAACGACTCTTTCATTAGGTATGTATGCAACATGAGCTTTACCAATTATTGGTGCCATATGATGTTCGCAATGACTTTGAACAGAAATATTTTTTTGAATAACCATATCGTCATACCCATCGACATCGCCAAAAGTTTTATCTAAAACTTGAATAGGATCTTCCTTATAACCTTTGAAATACTCCTTAAATGCTTTAACAACTCTTTTTGGAGTTTCTAATAATCCTTCTCTATTAGGATCTTCACCCATCCACGACAAAATAGTTTTAAAAGCTTCTTCTGCTTCTTTGTCAGAAATCTTCTTTGAGTTTTGATTATTATCAATGTCTTTAACTAACTTCATGGAGGGGTTTATACATATAAATGTGCATTTTTAAAATATTTAATATATCTCTATATGTGCTACATAATCACCGAATATGTTCAAAAAAAGAGAAAATGTGGTTGAAATTGAAGAAGGAAATCTTCTATCACCTAAATTTGATAATGATGGTTTAATACCTGTCATTACAATGTGCTCTCAAACAAAAGAAATTTTAATGCATGGTTATATGAACGTTGAAGCATTTAAAAAAACTATCGAAACAAAAGAAGCTCACTACTATAGCAGATCGAGGAAGACTATCTGGCACAAAGGTAAAACAAGTGGTTTTATTCAGAAAGTAATTGAAATCAAAATTGATGATGACCAAGACTCGGTTTGGCTTACTGTTGATATTGGAGACGGAGCTAGTTGTCACGTCGGTTATAGATCTTGCTTTTATAGATCTATACCTCTTGGGCCGATTGATAATGGTAGAGAAGTTAAGATGAAATTTACTGAAAAAGAAAAAAAATTTGACCCAGAAAAAGTTTATAAAGGTCAACCCAATCCAACAAAAATTTAATTAAATGGAAATTAAATATCAAAATTTAAGAGTATTAGGTCCAGCAATATTAAAAGTCAAAATACCAGATGAAATACTAAATAAGTTAAATGAGTATATTGATAAAATTATCAATGATGACTCAAAATTAAAAAAATTAAATTATGGTGAGGCGTTAGTTGGTGACGTAACTCAAGAATTTTTATTAGAAGTAGAATTTGTTAAATCATCAGGTTGGTTGGAATTTTTAGGAAATTCTTGTAAGATTTATACGGAATTAAATGAAGGAAAAAAAATATCAAAATTTAATTTATTAAAAACTTGGGTTGTTAGACAATTTCAAAATGAATATAATCCAACTCATTGGCATGGTGGTCATATTTCTGGAGCTGGATTTCTTAAAGTTCCTAAATCATTAGGAGAAAGTACTCAGCAAAAAAAATCAAAAAAATATAGAGGTGGAAATTTGCAACTAATACACGGAGCAAGAATGTTTACTTGTCCTTCAACATTTAATATTACTCCGGAAGTTGGTGATTTTTATTTATTTCCTAATTATTTGATGCATACAGTTTTTCCATTCAAAGGTACTGAGGAGGAAAGACGTTCTATCTCATTTAATGCATCAATTGATGAGGATATATATAATGTATATGGAAAATAAAATTCAAAAAAATGTTCTTGGAGAAAGTTTAGAATTATGTTCCAAAGATCCTCTTACTGGTTGGTATAGAGATGGTTGTTGTAATACTGATGAAAATGATCATGGGTTACATACTGTTTGTGCAAAAGTTACAACCGAATTTTTGGAATGGTGTAAAGAAGCTGGAAATGATTTAATCACACCTCACCCAGAGTTTGGGTTTCCAGGCTTAAAAGATGGAGATGGCTGGTGTGTTTGCGCAACTTGGTATGCAAGAGCTGTAGAAGCTGGAAAAGGTTGCCCAATTTTTTTGAAACGAACTCATGAAAATACATTGAAAGTTTTACCAATCGAAACACTCAAAAAATTCGCAATAGACCTTTCATAATATAAATTGAGATTATGGGTGAAAATATTTTATCGGTCATATATCTTTTATTAGTAATTGCACTGGTCTTCCCAGGTTTTTATTATGCAAATAAAAATAAAAAAGTTTTTTTAAAAAATCTTATTATTTGGCTAAGTATTATTGGAATAGTAATATTTTTTGCTAATTTTCTAAGATAGCAAATTACATATTTCCATACTTTGGTCCACCGCCTCCCTCTGGAGTGACCCAAACTATATTTTGAGAAGGTTCTTTAATATCACAAGTTTTACAATGAATACAGTTCTGAGCGTTTATAACAAATTTTTTTATATCATTTTCTTTTTGAATCTCATAAACCCCTGCTGGACAATATCTTTGTGCTGGTTCTTCATACTTTTCAAGAGTATATTTTATAGGTAAATCTTTATCTTTTAGCTGTAAGTGCACTGGCTGATTATCCTCATGATTAGTCCCAGTCAAATAAACTGAGCTTGTTTTATCAAAAGTAATCACATTGTCAGGTTTAGGATAATCAATTTTTGGCATTTTATCTGCTGGTTTTAACGTTTCATGATCTGCATGCTTATGTTTTAGTGTAAAAGGAAGCTTACCTCTAAATAAAATTTGATCAATTCCTGTAAAAATTATTCCTAAAATTAAACCCCAATTAAAACTAGGTTTTACATTTCTTGCTTGATACAGTTCTTTATATAACCAGCTTTTTTTAAATAATTCCTCGTATAATGATAAATCTTTTTTAGACTGAATATGTTCATTGATAGCCTCTGCAGCTAAAATTCCACTTTTCATAGCAGTGTGAGATCCTTTTATTTTTGGCATATTTAAAGTTCCCGCATCACATCCAATAAGTAATGCACCTGGCATAAACATTTTTGGTAAACTTTGAATACCACCTTCAATTAAAGCTCTAGCGCCATAAGAAATTCTTTTTCCACCTTCTATAATTTTTTTTATTGATGGATGTGTTTTAAATCTTTGAAACTCATCAAAAGGAGAAAGATGAGGATTTTGATAATCTAAACCTATTACATATCCTAAAAATACTTGTTTGTTCTCAGCATGATAAATAAAACTCCCACCATAAGTGTTATTATCTAAAGGCCATCCAGCTGTATGCATCACTAATCCCTCTTCATGATTTTTTTCATCAATTTCCCAAATTTCTTTAAATCCGATTCCATATTGTTGAGGATCTTTGTTTTTATTAAGATTAAATTTTTTTATTAATTGTTTTCCTAAATGACCCCGACAACCTTCAGCAAAAACTGTAACCTTGCCTATAAGTTCAATACCAGGTTCAAAACTATCTTTTTTATTTCCTTGTTTATCTATTCCCATGTCCTGAGTAGCTACACCTTTAACCGAGCCATCGTCATTAAATAAAACCTCACTAGCTGGAAATCCTGGAAATATCTCTACACCAAGTGTTTCTGCTTGCTCAGCAAGCCACCTACATAAATTTGCAAGACTAATTATATAATTTTTATGATTTTTTTGAACAGCAGGTAGCAACCACGTAGGCCAACTTAAAGATTTTGTTTTTCCTAAAAATAAAAATTTTTCCTTAGTGACTTTTGTTTTAATAGGTGGATTCAAATCTTTCCAATTTGGAATTAATTCGTCCAGTGCTCTAGTTTCAAAAACATTTCCACTTAATATATGTGCACCGATCTCAGATGCTTTCTCTAAAACACAAATATTTAAATTTGAATTTAATTGTTTTAATTTAATAGCAGTTGTTAATCCTGATGGTCCTCCACCAACAATTACAACATCGTATTCCATTGACTCTCTGGACATAACAATTTTTTACAGATTATATTATTTTTGTATAGTGTTTAATTTGTTCAGTTCCTCAATAAATTGGGGTACTGCTTCAAAAAGATCAGCTTCTAGACCATAGTCTGCAACACTAAAAATTGGAGCTTCGCCATCCTTATTGATTGCGACAATCACCTTGCTTTCTTTCATTCCAGCTAAATGCTGAATAGCACCAGAAATACCAATGGCAATATATAAATCTGGAACTACAACTTTTCCAGTTTGACCCACTTGATGATCGTTGCTTATATATCCAGCATCCACAGCTGCTCTTGACGCTCCAATAGCAGCATTTAATTTATCAGCAACAGATGTGATTAATTTAAAATTGTCTCCACTCTGCATTCCTCTTCCACCAGAAACAACCACTCTTGCAGTTCCAAGTTCTGGTCTATCTGACTTAATTTCCTCTCTTTTTACAAATTTTGTATTATTAAACTCTTCACTTGGTTCAGCTTTTTCAATTGGCGCAGATCCGCCTGAACTCTCACATGGATCAAAAGAAGTTGGTCTAATAGTAATACATTTTTTTGGATCCTTGCTTTTTACTGTTGCAAATGCATTTCCAGCATAAATTGGTCGTAAAAATGTATCTGCAGAAATTACCTTGATAATATCACTGACTTGAGAAGTATCTAAAGAAGCTGCAATCCTTGGCATCAAATTTTTACCAAATGTATTAGCTGAACAAACAACATGTGAATAGTTTTCTGCCAATTTCACTATTACTGGTGCAAAATTTTCTGCCACAAAGTTTTCGTAATGAGCTGCTTCTACTTGAATTACTTTTTTGACCAAAGGTAACTCTGATAATTTTTTTGCTACATCTCCACAGTTATTACCAATAATTACAGCATGAAGATCGGTATTCATTTGAGAGGCCGCAGTTACAGCATTAAGTGTAAAAGGTTTGAGTTCTTTATTGTTATGTTCTGCAACTAATAAAACTGACATTATATTACTTTAGCCTCATTTTTTAATTTTTGCACTAGCTCAGCTACACTTTTTACTTTTATACCAGCTTTTCTTTTTGGTGGCTCTTCAACCTTAATTTGCTCGATTCTTGGTGATGTATCTACTCCTAAATCTGACGCATTTATTTGCTCAATAGGTTTCTTTTTAGCCTTCATTATGTTTGGCAAAGACGCATATCTTGGTTCATTAAGTCTTAAATCACAAGTTACAATAGCAGGAATATTGATCTCTATTGTCTCTAATCCTTCGTCGATCTCTCTCGTAACTTCAAGTTTTTTATCTTTAATCTCTATCTTTGAAGCAAATGTTGCTTGAGGCCAATTTAGTAAAGCACTTAACATTTGACCTGTTTGATTACAATCATCATCAATTGCTTGTTTTCCCATAAAAACTAAATCTGGTTTTTCTTTTTCAACAATTTTTTGTAATAATTTGGAAACGGCTAAAGGTTCTAAAATTCCATCAGCTTTAATAAGAATGCCTCTATCAGCTCCAACCGCTAATGCTTTACGAACAGTTTCTTGAGCTTTCTCTTCTCCAACACTTACTGCAACTACTTCGGTCGCTTTTCCTGACTCTTTGATTTTTACTGCCTCCTCAATCGCATTATCATCTGGTGGATTGGTAGACATCTTAACATTTTCAGTTACTACACCAGTGTTATCCTCTTTAACTCTGACTTGAACATTGTAATCAATTACTCTTTTTACTGCGACTAAAATTTTCATTAGGCTCTCAAAAGTTTATTTTCAGCATCGTATGGACTTTCCTCTACTATTGTAGCCTCATACATTTTTCCTAGAATATCAACTTTAAGTTTTTCTCCAACATTTGCTAAATCAGGTTTCACCATGGCTAAGGCAATAGATTTATCTAATCTAAATCCGTATTCCCCGCCTGTTGCTCGCCCAACGACTTTGTCATCTTTATAAATTGGATTGTTACCTAAAACATCTGAGTCTGTTGTGTCATGAACCTCTAGTGTTACTAATTTATTATCAAAACCCTTTTCTCTCCATTTGTTTAGTGCATCAAGTCCTATGAAATTACCCTTGTTTGGATGAATAAATCTGTCTAGGCCAGACTCATAAGGTGAATACTCAATTGATAGTTCAGTTCCCACAAGTTTATAAGATTTTTCTACTCTTAAACTGTTCATCGCTCTGATGCCAAAAGGTTTAAGACCGAGATCCTTACCTGCTTCCATTAATTTATCAAAAATATGGTTTTGATATTCAATTGGGTGATGTAATTCCCAACCAAGTTCACCAACAAAATTTACTCTCATAGCATTTACTGGAGCATATCCAACATTAACATTTTTTGCAGTTAACCATTTAAAATTTTCATTTGAAAAATCATCAGTTGAAACTTTTTGCATAAGTTCTCTAGCTTTTGGGCCTGCTACAACAAGCACACCTGTACTATTTGTTAAGTCTTCAAAAATAACTGAACCATCAGTTGGCATCCATTTTTGAATCCAATCATGGTCTAATCTCAAATTCGCTCCAGCTGAAACCAAATAATAACTATTTTCAGCTTCTTTCATAATTGTAAACTCAGAGTGAACACCACCTTTAGTATTTAGCGCATGACACAAATTAATTCTTCCGATTTTTTTTGGAAGTTTGTTAGCGACTAAGTAGTCTAAAAATTCTTCAGCCTTTGGACCTTTTATTCTACATTTTGCAAAGGCTGTCATATCCAAAAGTCCAACATTCTTTTTAACGTTTTCACATTCTTTCTTAATTGCATCAAACCATTTTGATCTTCTAAATGACCAATGATCTTTTTGTTCCATGCCATCTGTTGCAAAAAAGTTTGGTCTTTCCCATCCAAATTTTTGTCCAAAGACAGCACCAAGATTTTTCATTCTTTCATAACAAGGAGATGTTCTTAAAGGTCTTGCAGCTGGTCTCTCTTCATCAGGATAATGAACAATAAATACATGACTGTATGCTTCCTCATTTTTTGCTTTAAGATAAGACTTTGTTGCATAATTTCCGTAACGTCTTGGTTCAACACCAAGCATATCAATCGTTGGTTCACCATCAACGATCCATTCTGCTAATTGCCAACCTGCTCCACCAGCTGCAGTTATTCCAAAACTATGTCCCTCATTAATCCAAAAATTTTTAAGTCCCCAGGCTGGACCAACAATTGGATTACCATCTGGTGTGTAACATATTGCACCATTATAAACTTTTTTCACTCCAACTTCTCCAAATGCCGGAACTCTATGTATTGCTCCCTCAATGTGTGGAGCAAGTCTATCTAAATCTTCTTGAAACAATTCATATTCAGAATCTTTTGAGGGACCTTCTACATAACACGCTGGTGCACCATCTTCATATGGACCTAATATTAATCCACCAGCCTCCTCTCTCATATACCATCTACTATCGCTATCTCTTAATACACCCATCTCTGGTAGACCTTCTTTTTTTCTTTTTTGTATTTCTGGATGCGGTTCAGTTACAATATATTGATGTTCCACAGGAATAACTGGAATATCTAATCCAACCATTTCACCAGTTTGTCTTGCAAAATTTCCTGAGCATGAAATGACATGTTCACATTCAATTGATCCTTTGTCTGTTTCAACAATCCATCCTTCTTTAGTTTGTCTCATTGATAACACTGTTGTATTTCTATAAATCTCAGCTCCCCTGTTCCTAGCACCTGTGGCAAGTGCCTGTGTTAAGTCTGCAGGTTGGATGTATCCATCTTCTGGGTGTTGAATTGCTCCAACTAAATCATCAGTATGACAAAGCGGCCAAATTTCTTTAACTTGTTGAGGTGTCAAAAATTTTACGTCAACACCAATTGTTTTAGCTACACCAGCATATTGATGATACTCATCCATTCTATCTTTGGTACTAGCTAAACGGATATTTGAAACAACACTGAAACCAACATTCTTACCAGTCTCTTCCTCTAACTTTTTATAAAGATTTACTGCATACTTGTGAAGTTGACCAACAGAATAGCTCATATTAAAAAGAGGTAGCAAACCTGCTGCATGCCAAGTTGAGCCTGAGGTTAATTCTTTTCTTTCAACTAAAACAACATCTGACCAGCCTTTTTTTGCTAAATGATAAAGAGCGCTTACTCCAACAACTCCTCCACCGACTACGACGACTTTTGCTTTAGATTTCATTAAATGATTCCTACTAAATTTTTACTTATAACGAAACAAAATTGTATTATGGATAATCAAATTGAACTTCCTAGTGCTATTGGGCTAGAAACCATTGTGGTCAACCAACAATCCTTAAGGGGTCCTTCAGCAGTATATTTTTCCACTTGCCAGTTGAACTTATGATAAATCTTATCTTTATCTAAAATTATCACCTCAAATTGTGCCCATTTGTCACCACCTCCAACCTGTGTAATTGTATGGCTTAAGTGATTTAAGAGCATTTGATATGAGTTGCCTTTAATCATCATTTTGAAATTTGGTAGAGGGCCAGTATTTTTTTTGTTACTGGGATGTGCAAAATTCCAGGTTTGCTCAATCCCACTATCTTTATAATTTAAGTCGTTTTTTTGAAGACCACTTAATTGAATCTCAACAACTTTGGAAGGTTTTATATCACTATTAGGTTTCAGTAATTCAGCTTTAGTTATTGAAATTGAAAAGAAAAGAATAATAAAGACTTTAAATATTATCTCGAATTTTTTTAACATCTTTTTAAAAATTTAATTATTAATTAATTAAAGTATTTTTCGTACTCTATCTTCGTACATTTATTATCAATGTAAATGATGTCATTTGTCTCAACAATTTTTTTTGCTTCTTCGTTGCTAATGTCTAATTGCAACCATAATACCTTTGCATTTATTTTGACAGTTTCTTCTGCAATTGTGACAACTTCATTCGATGGCCTAAACACATCTACTATTTCTACTGGATTATCAATCTCTGAAATATTTCCAAAAACTTTTTCTCCTAATATTTTTTCACCTTTCATTGATGGATTGACTGGATAAACTTTAAAACCATTGTCTTGTAGATATTTCATAACAATAGATGATGTTTTTGTTAAATCTTTACTTGCACCTACTAGAGCAATATTTTTATATTTTTTTAAAATTTCTTTTATATTTTCCACTCTATTTACTTTTTACTCTTTATCTTTCCTTCACAAAACTTCTTAGCTTCTTCAATAGTCATTGGTTGATCTAACTTTTGACTACCTGCAATACAAGCATCGATAGATCTTTTAAAATTATGGTCTCTAAAGGTAAAAATAAAATATATACCAATGATTATTAAGATAATTGTTGGAATATTTTTTACTTTCACTTATTTCTCCACTTTGGTTTTCTTTTTTCTAAAAAAGCTGAAATACCTTCTTTTGCATCCATAGCCATCATATTGTATGTCATCATTTGACTGGTATACGAGTACGCTTTTCTTAGAGGCATTTCTAACTGCTTATAAAAAGCTTGTTTTCCAATTTTGATTGTTAAATTTGATTTTGATGCAATTTTTTTTGCAATTTTCATCGTCTCGCTATTTAATTTTGATTTTGAAAAATAATCATTAATTAAACCAATTTCCTTTGCATAATTTGCTTTAATTGGTTCACCAGTAAGAAGCATCTTCATCATAGGTTTTCTATTAATCTTTCTGCTAACTGCAACCATAGGAGTACTACAAAACAATCCAATATTTACTCCTGGTGTTGCAAAAAGTGCATCTTTTGTGCTGTAAGCTAAATCACAACTAGCAACTAATTGACATCCTGCTGCATAAGCTGCACCATGAACTTTTGCAATAACTGGTTTTTTACCCTCAACTATTTGAAGCATTAGCTTTGAACAAAGATTAAATAATTTTTTATATCTTTCTTTTTTCTTTAAGTCTTTTACTTCTTTTAAATTATGACCTGCACTAAAACCTTTTCCAGCACCCTCAAGAATAATAACTTTAACCTTTTTATCTTTGTCTAATTTTTTTAAAACATTAATTAAATCTTTCAAATTTTTGTAAGATAAAGAGTTGTATGTTTTTGGCTCATTAATAATAACTCTTGCTATATCTTTATTCTGATTGATGATTTTGATATTCATTAAAAACTATTTAAGCTTACCCTCTTCTCTCATCTTTGCTCTTATTTTAGTAGCTGAAATTTTTTGTATTTCCTCAGGTAAAACAATTTCTTCTATTTTGTAACCAACACCTCTTCCATAACAAATGTTTGTAATATTGGGAACTAACATAATTTTAAAACGTCCCTCGAATTCTGGATTAAGTTTATCTTCAATATTTTTTTTTACTGTTTCAAAATCAAATGGATTATCATCAACACCTTGTACGTCTCTGATTTGAATACAAACTTGTCCAGTTTTCTTAATTATTTCTTTAAATAAAGTATAGTGACCATCATGAAATGGTTGCCATCTTCCAAGCATTTGAGCAGTTGGTTTTTTATTATCCCACTTGTAAGTCATTATTTTAATTTCTCATATATCTTTGGAGCCCAATTTTTAGCATCTTGAGTTGTTACATGAAAGTCATACTTATCAGGTTTTACAAACATTTTATTTGTATCATCAAACCTACCCTCCTTAATTGTATCTACCCAAATAATAAAATCTGCTGGAAATAAACTTCTTGCCTCAGGAGTAGGACAAATAAAATCTGCTACAACATAATTTCCATCATTTTTCAATTTTACTGCAAAGTCAGCCATTCTTTTTGCTTGTCTTTTTCTTCCTTCCTCAGAAAAATCCCAATCATTCGCCTCTTTTCTAACTTCATCTGCGTTCAATCTTTTAGCGTTTAACATTGGACCAAGTTCGTTTGCTAACGTAGTTTTTCCAGATCCAGGTAGTCCCATTATTAAAATTATTTTCATTTGATATTAAATTGACACCTTTTTCAAAAAAGATAAAGATCTTATAATGAAATTTTCTCTTGAAATAGGCCCTCAGACAGATCTTGATACAGTACCTCAAGTAAAAGATGTTTATATCACAATGCTTCCAGGGGGTGACTATAGAGAAACAGCTCAACAGGCAGTTGAGTTAGTTAAAAGGGGTTTTAATCCTGTTCCTCATTTTCCTGCAAGGTCAATGCTGGATGAAAAACAACTAAAAGATTATGTCTGTAGGTGTAAAGATGGTGGGGTTAAACAAGTTTTAGTAATTGGTGGAGGGAGAGAACCAATGGGAAAATTTGATAGCTCGTTTCAACTTTTAGAGACTGGTTATTTTGAGAAGATGACAATAGGAATTGCTGGACACCCAGAGGGGAGTCCTGATATATCCGACTCAGATTTAGAAAAAGCTATGATAGATAAAAAGCCTTATGCTGATTACATCGTAACCCAATGGTTATTAGATCCCCAGCCTATAATAGATTTTGTTTCTAAACAAAGCGTACCAGTGCATGTTGGAATTACTGGGCCTCTAAAAATATCAAGCTTAATTAAATTTGCAAATATTGTTGGAGCAAAAAATTCCTTAAATTTTCTTAAATCTAATTTTACTAAGGCGTTAGATTTATTAAAACCTAAAGACCCTAATGATTTAATTGGGAAAGTTAAATCGCATACTGATTTCTTCCACATTTATACATTCGGCGGCTTGAAGGAAACAAACAAGTGGTTGAAGGAGAGTGGTTATGTCTAAAGAATTTGACTATACAAAACTAAAGCATGTTACTTCTGTTGATCAGTCAGATCGAAAAGTACCATACAATTTAAGACAAAGTGGGCCTACAAAGGTTGAAATGTTAATTTCAACAAGAGTAAGAAAATCACCATATTGGCATTTATCAATGCAAGCGGGTTGTTGGAGAGCAACTGTTTATAATAGAATTTATCATCCTAGGGGATATGTGAAGCCTGAGGATGGTGGTGCAATGGTTGAGTATGATGCAATTGTAAATCATGTAACTATGTGGAATGTTGCTGTTGAAAGACAGATCCAAGTAAAGGGTCCTGATGCAGAAAAATTTGTTGATTACGTGATAACTCGAGATGCAACAAAAATCTCTCCGATGCGAGCAAGATATGTAATTTTATGTAACGCTTACGGAGGAGTTTTAAATGATCCAATACTTTTAAGAATTGCAAAAGATGAATTTTGGTTTTCTTTGTCAGACTCGGACATTGGAATGTATTTACAAGGTGTTAATGCAGACGGTAAATTTAATTGCACTATCGAAGAAATAGATGCATGTCCTGTTCAAATTCAAGGGCCTAAATCAAAAGCTTTAATGAAAGATCTTTGTGGAGATCAGGTTGATTTTGACAATATGCCTTTTTATGGCTTAGCTGAAGTTAAGATTGCAGGAAGAAGTTGTGTAATTTCACAATCAGGTTTCTCAGGTGAAGCTGGGTATGAAATATATTTAAGGGACGCAACTTTATATGCTGATGAGATGTGGAATGCTGTTCTTGAAGCCGGAAAAAAACATAAACTTATGGTTATTGCACCTGCACACCACAGAAGAATTCAAGCTGGAATTCTTTCTTGGGGTCAAGACATGGATCAACAACATAATCCCTATCAATGTAACTTGGGCTATCAGGTTTCATTATCTGGTAAAGGAGAATGGAATAAAAAAGCTGACTATGTTGGTAAAGCTGCCTTAGAAAAAATGGGCAAGGAACTTAAAGAAGGAAAAAAGCCATATAAACTTCAATTAGTCGGATTAGAGTTGGGTGGAAAACCAATTGATGATTATGCACCAGATTTTTGGTTGATATCTAATGCAGATGGTGGTGATCCAGTTGGTTTTGTAACATCACCGTGGTGGCATCCTGAAAAGAAAACTAATATTGCTATGGGATATGTTCCATTTGATGGAACTTTAAATGCCAATGGCTTTCCTAAAGGTAAAGTTGGAACTAAATTTAAAGTTCATTTACCAGAGAAATATTCAGATAAACCAGGAACACCTGTTGATGCCGTTATAGTTGATATTCCATTTAAGGAATCTTATAACGCTAACACAAGAGAAGTGGTATCAGGTTAATTATTTTTTTAGGGGAGTTTGCGCTCTCCTTAAAATCATAAATGACAAAGAGTTTCATTATTGTAGTTTGCATTATCATTGCTATTGCATTATTACTATTTCCGTTAATTGTATCTTACAAAGAACAAAAAAATAAAAAAAAATAAATGTTTGCTGAATTTTTAAATATAATTTTTAAATCTATAAAATTAGATAAAACACTTTATAGTGATAATAAAAATTTTGGTGAAGCTGCGATATATTTTGCAGGTTTAATAATGATATTAGATGGTGTAGCTGGAGCTGTGGCTGCAAATACTGTAGTTAAAACAGCTGTAGGAATGTCTGGTCTTACGGCAATTTTAACATGGTTCATTTGGGCAATTTTTATTTATGTAATCGGTGTAAAATTATTTCCAGATAAACAAACAAAAGTACCTTTTAAAAAAGTTCTAGTAGCAGTTGGTTTTGCTCATTCACCAGGTTTACTAAGATTTTTTGCATTAACCCCTGAATTAATGATACCAATCATTTTTCTTACTCAATTCTGGATTTTTGCAAGTTTAATTATTTCAACAAAACAAATCTTAAATTTAAAATCTAATTTTAAAGCGTTTGGCATAATATTTTTATCATTTTTAATTATTGCTTTTTTATCAATATCTTTTGTTATGAGTAGAATGAATGCTTTACCAATAAATAGTATCTAAATTGGAAAGATTGTTTTCGAAACCCTGCATGATTTACAAATTTTAAATCCAGTCAAAATTAAATTTTGGGTAACACTTTCATCAGTTTTTTTACATTCATCACAGATATCATCTAATTCATCAGAGTTTGTGTTATGCTGATCTTTTATATTATCATCTTCAATCATTATCAGTTAAACCCGCCCCTGCTGCCCCTTTTTTTAAACTTTCTGTTTCTTCAACAAAAGTTTTTTCTGATAATTGATATAAACTTTTCCAATCTTGCTCAGTAAAATTGTCATTATTTTCTAAAATTTTTACTTCTACGTTGTTTGCAATATTTGGACAATTTTTATTTAATAAGTTTGTGGAAATATTAACATTAATATTTAATAGAAATTCATTTTTTTCAAACTTAAAAAAAATTTTTTTACCAACAACCTCTGAGCTTCTACTAAGAAATGGTAAAAATAGTAATGGGTATGCAATTTTGGAAAAATTAATAGTTTTTATTTTTTCAATTTTTTCAATTTGATCTAAAAAACTTACACCTAAAATAATTGGGCAGTAAGAAAATTCAGCACATTCATTATTTTGATTAATCAAATTAAGATCCTCAAACTTTTTTTCTTTTTTTTCATTTAAATATTGATTTAAATTTTTAATTCCCTCAAAGTTAAACATTTCTAGTAATCTTACACTTTTTCCAACTTCTTCGCTTATTCCCCAAGAATAACCCAATGCTCTACTCGCACGTTTTGAGGTTGTTTCAATTTCACTCAAGGATTTCATAAAATTTAATCAGCAATAAACCCAATGCTGATTATAATCTTTTAATTCATTTGGAAGTGGTGCTCCTTGAAACATGCAAATTCTTAACCATTTATCTGATCTAGGATCAAATTTTAACGCACCAAAAAAAGATAGTTTTAATCTTAACATGTCAATTGGGACAACATTTGCACTAATTGTATTATCTTGTATCTCAGCATAAGGGAATTTTTCAATAATAAATGCTCGTCGTACAACGTGTCTTAAATCTGCATTATTCATTAAAAATCTATCAATAGTTAAATCATCTTTACATGAGATTAATTGATCATTTAGTTTTTTAATATCTCTAGCAATTGCAAGAGGTTGTTCTAATTCTGCACCTCCTTCCTCAAAACGATCTGCATACCTAGGCTCTTCCTTATTTTTAGAAATAAACCAAAAATTTCTTAAATTTGATTTGTCTTTGAAATCAATCTTAAGAATATCTGGATATCTTTGTTTTAAAATATTTTTAAGATCCAAAACTGTTCGTTCTGTGGGAATTCTAAAATACTTTTCCTCATCTGAGCTCATTTTTTTTATTAATGGCTCAACAATTTTATCAAAAGGTTCCATCATCATAGACACGATATACTCAATAGTTTCCTCACAAGTTTCTTTCTCTAACCATAAATATATTTGATTGAAAGGATATGGAGTTGTAAAATCTAGTTGATTTTCGATAAATTCTAAAAATTTTTTTACATTAAAAAGTAGTGAATTTATTTTTTTTATTTGAAATTCACTTTCAGAATTCCAACTGGTTATATTCTTTAAGGAACCTTTGACACATTTTTTGAATAAATCTGAGTCTTTTGAATTTACATTTTTAATTTCTCTAATTTCTTTTAATGCGATTTCTCTTGATAAGATCCAATTATTCAACAAGGTAGGATGATTTACAATAAAAGGTGCCATTCCTAGTCCAGTTGAATTTCCAATGCCAAGGTTTCTACAAATTTTTGGATCTAAATGAACAGCTTTCTTTGGATTTTTATGCTTTGCTACATGATTAACTTGATCAAAAGTGAATTGCCTTACTAAATATACCAACATCATTTCTAATCTAAATGGTCCGTTAATTTCTGCCCTATTTTTTATTCTAAATCTATCTGCTAAACCAAACTTTCCGGAGCCATAAACAGCGGTAGTTCTATATAAGTATCCAACTCTTTCTAATAAATCTAAATCTGGCTGATTACCTTCGCTTAATTTTTCAACTACGTGATTAAAAACTCTAACCGATTTATTTGCTCTAGATAAAGTTAATTCTTTATATGAAAGTCTACCAACCTCTTGCCTTGGAACTTCATTCTTCAATCTTTCAATATCTTTTTTTGAGGGAACCCCATCATGCAAAGTAAAAGCAGCGTCCCATTTTGTTGCAATAACTCTATCTGATCTATCATTATCATCTATCTTGTTAGCAAAACAAACTAATGAGTAAACTCTTTTATCTTTTTTGAAAGAATATATCGCTACGCCATATCCGCCAGGATCTAAGTTGAATAAATCTCTGTTGTATTCCCAGTCTTTGAATTCATTTAAAAAATTTCTCAGAAATGATAATTTAGATTGGTGGAAAGACCCTAGTCTAGATAATTTCATTATTATGTTTGGATCTCTTAATTCGACTTTCATACTCTAAATATTTCTATAAAAATTATACCAATTGTTACCTAATATCCCATTAGTTTCTTCCTCAGAAAATCCAACTTTTCTTAACCCCTTCTCTATATTAAAAAAACCTCTAGCATCCTCAAACCAACCTGGTTGTTTAGGGAAGCCAGGTTTGTTCTTTGAACCTTCCCCATAATTTTTATTTTTAGACCATGTACCGTTCCTCATCCATTCTACAATTTCATCAGGCTGATTCAAACATAAGTCAGATCCAATACCAATATTTTTGATATTCATTATATCTGACGTTCTAGCAATCATTTCACAAAAGCTATCTAAAGTACAATTAGAATTATTCTTTAAATGGTGAGGATATAAAGAAAAACCCAAAATTCCTCCACTATCACTTAAAACTTTTAATAGCTTATTGGATTTATTTCTTCTAGCGGCATGCCAAAAGCTTGGGTTAGCATGTGTGATTGCAATTGGTTTCTCACTTATTTCAATTGCGTCTAATGTACTTTTTTCAGCAGAATGGGACATATCTATAACTATTCCAACTCTGTTCATTTCTTTAATGACTTCACGTCCAAAATTAGTTACTCCACTATCAATTTTTTCATAACAGCCAGTTGCTAGAAGAGATTGGTTGTTATAAGTTAATTGCATAAAACGACATCCAAGTTGATGTACTTTTTCTACTAAAGATATGTCATCCTCAATTGGTGAGCAGTTTTGGAATCCAAAAAAAATTGCAGTTTTTTTTTCTAATTTGGCTTTTTCAATGTCTTTAAAATTTGTACCTTGAAAAATTAAATCTGAATTTTTCTCAAAAAGTTTTTGCCACTTTTTAATTTCATTTAAAAATTCATTATAATCCTCATGATAAACAATTGTTACATGAACAGCATCTAGCTCAGCTTGTCTATTAATTTCAAAAACTTCTCTTGTCCAATTACAATACTGCAAATTATCAATTTTATATTTCATGAGTTTAATTTTATTAAACCATATCAATATGTATTTGAAATTCTATTAATTTATTGAAATTTCAACAATTTTTTGAAATAAAGTTTCAATAAATATATTCATGAATAAAAAAAATCTGAAAGTTTCAATTGTGATGGGCAGTCAATCTGACTTTAAAACAATGAAATTAGCAAAACAAATTTTAAAAAAACTTAAGGTTCCCATGGAAATAAAAATTATTTCTGCACACAGAACTCCAATGAGAATGTATAAGTACGCATCTGATGCAGAAAAAAATAATATTGGAGTAATTATTGCAGGTGCAGGAGGCTCAGCACATTTGCCTGGAATGATAGCGGCACTTACTCAAATACCTGTGTTAGGTGTTCCAATAGAGAGTAAAAAACTCAAAGGCTTAGACAGCTTGTTATCTATTGCTCAAATGCCAAAAGGAATTCCTGTGGGGACTTTAGCGATAGGAGAAGATGGAGCAATTAATGCAGCTATACTTGCTGCTTCAATTATTTCTAATAGTAATCCTAGCGTTAAATCTAAACTTAGAAGTTGGAGATTTTCTCAAACAAAATCAGTTAAAAAAAATCCAAAATAATTCGATGTCTGAAATTAGATTAGGAATTCTTGGTGGTGGTCAATTAGGTAGTATGTTGTCAGTTGCGGCAAAAAAATTAAATATCAAAACATTGATTTACTCAGATGATCAAGATGCACCTGCGCAAAATTTCTGTGATGAATTTATGTTTGGTGATTACAAAGATAAAAATAAAATTAACGATTTTATAAAAAAGGTTAGTATTGTTACTTATGAATTTGAAAATATTCCTTATGAAACTTTAAATGAAATAAATAAATTCAAAACAGTAAATCCAAAGCCATCGATAAATAGATTAATACAACATCGTTTAGCTGAAAAAGATTTTGTGAATAAATTAAATATCAGAACTACAAGATATGTAAGTATAGAAAAAAAATCAGATTTAGAGACCCTTGATGATTTTTTGCCAGGAATTTTAAAAACAGCAACTATGGGTTATGATGGAAAAGGTCAATATCCTATTAAATCACCAAATGAGTTAGATAGATTGAATATAGATTTTTCAAAAGAATATATTCTTGAAAAACTAGTTAAATTAAAAAAAGAAATCTCGGTTATAATTACAAGATTTGGTAATAACAGATACGAAATTTATGAGGCAATCGAAAATATTCATGAAAACCAAATTTTAAAAAAATCTAAAATCCCTGCTGATATTAGCAATAAACTTGTAAATCAATCTAGAGAGTGGAGTAAACAAATTTCTGAGGAATTAAAATACATTGGTACACTTTGTGTAGAATTTTTTATTGATAGAAATGATAATCTATATGTGAATGAAATTGCACCTAGAGTTCATAATTCTGGCCATTTAACAATTAATGCTTTTAATATTAGCCAGTTTGAAAATCACATAAGAGCAGTTTGTTATTTAGAGCAAATCCCCTTAAAGAAATTACATAATGCAGAAATGATAAATCTTATAGGTAATCAAATTACTCCATATAGACAAAATATAAATTTAAATGATAATGAATTTTTTTTCGATTATCAAAAAAAAGAAGTAAAAGACAAAAGAAAAATGGGTCACTTAACAAAAATTTTATAATGTTTAAAACTATTGAGGGAAACTTCGAAAATTCAGATGTTAATGATCTTTTAAAAAAACATTTTATAGAACTCAGGGCGGCTTCTCCTGAGGGAAGTGCTCATGTTTTGGATATCGAAGGTTTAAAAGTACCATCTATTAAGTTTTGGAGCTTGTGGGATGATGATAAATTAATAGGATGTGGTGCTCTTAAAATTTTAGAAAAAGATCATGGTGAATTTAAATCAATAAGATTACATGATGATTTTAGGAATAAAGGAAACGGAATAAAACTTATAGATCATTTGTTTGATGAGGCTAAAAAATTAAATATTAAACGAATTAGCATAGAAACCGGAGCAGGAATATTCTTTAAACCAGCAAGAAAATTATTTGATTTATGTGGATTTAAGCCTTGTAAACCTTTTGCTCACTATAAAGAGGATAAAAATTCTATTTATTTATCAAAGTTAATAAACAACACTTAAAAATTAAATTTTAAGTATTGATCTATTTTGTTGACAAAACTGATTAAATTATAAAGAAAGTCATCATTACTTAAATATAAGTAAGAAATTAACAAACAAAAAAGTAAGAAGAAAAATATGAGTCTACAAGGAAAAGTAAAGTGGTTCAATCCAACCAAAGGTTTTGGTTTTATTGAGAGAGATGATAAAGAAAAAGATGTGTTTGTACATGTTTCAGCTGTAAGAGATGCTGGTATGAACGGTTTAGATGAGGGTCAAGCTTTGACTTTCGATGTTGAAGATGGTCCCAAAGGTCCTTCAGCAGTTAACTTAAAAACTGCATAATTTTCATTACATAGATTATTGGCTATAAGATTTACAATTTGATAATATTTGTATATTTGTAGCCAATAAAAAAAAATTTTAAATCAATAAAATAAAAATAGAATGATTGGAATTTTAGGTGGCATGGGCACACAAGCTGGCCTAGACTTTTGTAATAAACTTGCGATTCTTTATCGAGGAAAAATTGATCAGGAGTATCCATTATTTCTTCTTTTCAACAAATCAAATATTCCTGGAAGACCAGAGTCAATAGGTGTTCAAACTAAGAATTTATCAAATCGAAAAAAAAATAAAAAAATTGAAAAAAAATACTCATTGGTATTAAAAAGTTTATTACACGGATGTAATATACTTAAAAAAAGTAAATGTAATTTCATTGTTATTCCATGTAATACAGCACACTATTGGTATGATGATTTAAGAAAAAAAATAAAATTACCAATTATAAACATGCCAAAAGAGGTATTTATTCACACAAAAAAAACATGTAAGAAAAATTCATCAATTGGACTATTAGCAACAGAGGGTACTTTAAACACTGGTGTTTACAATAAATTTTTCGATAAGAATTACAATCTTGTTTTTCCAAATATTTCCTTACAAAAAAATTCTGTAAATAAAGCAATAAAATTTGTCAAAATGGGAAATGTAAAAGCTGCCAGTAAAATTATAAAACCAGCTATAAATTATTTGATTAAAAAAAAATGTAAAAAGATAATTTTAGGGTGTACTGAATTACCGATAGCCATATTCGCATTCAAATCTTTTAAAAAAGTAAAGACTTCAAAAATTTTTTTAGATCCAAATTTGATATTAGCCAATGCGGCAATGAAAAAATATAGCAAATAATGAAATCTAAAGATAAACCATATATTTTATATGTAGCAGAAAAAATATATTTAGAGGTTTCAGAAATTAAAAAAAAAAATAACGGTTTTTCTAATATAGATGCCATAGACGGTTTTATTGGATCTGAAACTTATAAAGAAGTAAGTAGTGGTAAATTTCATGACAATTGGTTTGAGGAATTAGAAAAAAAAAATGAAAAAATTCCTGAAGAGACAATGAGATTACTGAAAATACAAAGAGAAATGATGATCAAACAATTAATTCAATACCCAGAACTTTATTACACTAAAAGTCATTTTCCTCTAGAAATTTCTCAACGTGCGTTCGATCACTTATGGAGAATGTGTGAAAGTTACGAATTATGGTGTAAGGAAACTAATCAAAAAAAATTGATTCTTTTAAATCTTACTGATTAGTATTTTGTTGTATTAACTGATTGTGAGTCAATTTCACTCTTTTTTCAACTAAGAGTTTAAAATCTTTTATTACTTTTGTCTCGTTATTTTGATCAACCAATTTTTGGTGAACTATTTTTACTCTTTTTTCAATTAAGTCTTTAAAATCTTTATTGAATTGGTTTTCTTTATTATTTTTAGATACTTCTTCAGTAATGTAGTTAAGAGAGCTTTTGCCAGTTTTTCTTTTTAATTCATTATCAAATACCAATTGAGCAGTTGCTTTAACCAAGTTTCCTGAAGTGGCTACTGTGATTGCAGGACCTAGTACTGCTGGTAGAGGGACGAAACCCGTCAAAAATAAAAACGACGTTAGAAAAAAACTAATTTTAAAAAACCTTAAAATCACAAGATTAAGTTATTTGATTTAATCAAAGGCTACAATTAATAAATTGTCCAAAATAAGTTTTAATATTGATAAAATATTGTGGTAATTCAACATATTTTAAGTCATTTTTTAACATGATTAAAATTTTTCCTTTTATCTTTATTATCCTTTGGTCATCTGCATTTATAACTACTAAACCAATCATCGATAATAGTGATCCATTTGCCGCCTTGGCTTTTCGATTTTTTTTTGTTGCAGTTGGGTTTTTGTTATTCTCACTTTATTCTAAATATTCAATTATAATAAAAAGAAAAAACTTAATTGAGTCGGTTCTAAGTGGTATTCTTTTTCATGGTTTGTATCTAGGAGGGGTTTTTTATTCAATTTCTATCGGCATGCCCACAAGCATTGCGGCATTAATTGTAACTCTTCAACCAATTTTAACAAATATTCTTAGTGGACCAATATTAAATGAAAAGGTGACTTTAAAACAATGGATTGGTGTTTTACTTGGATTTCTTGGAGCAACACTAGTTTTGGGTTTAGATTTAGGATCGAAGATTCCATTACTGGGATTAGTTGCAACATTAATAGCACTAATTTCAATAACTGCATCAACAATTTGGCAAAAAAAATTAAGTAATAATCTACCTTTGTCAGTTAGTAATTTTTATCAAGCTGTAGGAGGATGTTTTTTTCATATTCTTGTGGTTATATTTTTTGCAAAACCATATATAGCCTTCACAAAAACATTTCTTCTTTCAATGGGTCATCAAATATTTCTTGTGTCTTTTGGTGCTTTTACAATTTTAATGTTTTTGATAAAAAAAAATTCTGCAAGTAAGACTGTTTCAATTTTTTTTCTTATTCCAGCAACATCTGCTTTAATGGCTTGGTTCTTTCTAGAAGAAACCTTAACAACAATTGATCTTGTAGGTTTTTTGATAACGTCAATAGGAGTTTATATAGCTACTAGAGATTAATATAAGCTATTTATTTTCATAACCAAACTCTAATGCTGCATCAGTAATAGAATGGTATAACGACTCTCCAAAGCTTCTTAGAGCAAATAATCTTACTTTAAATGGTTTATCATTTAGTAAGTCTACTGTGAACGAAATATTATTATAAAGAGAATTTATTGAATTATTTTTCTTTAATTCATCAAAATTAAATGGTGATCCTTTTTTTAAAACTTCTATTACATGATTGCCCTCTATATCAATTACAGCTCTTGAGTGAGACAAATCAGTAACTGCAAAATCTGTTTCTTTACATGTTGAAGAAATATCATTGATTAAATCTTTTTTGGAAGAGACCAATAACCAATTTTTTGGACCATTCCATAAAATTCTTGTGTTATCATTAAAACTAACATTTAAAGGAGAGTCTTTAAGTTTTAAACCGTCAATATCTATACTTTCAATTGGTATCTTAGAATTTTTGAACTGTACAATTTGCACAATTAATAAATTTTTTTTCTCTGAGATTTTTAAAAGGTCATCCCCTTTTTTGTCCTCAAAGTCTCCAAATTGCCCTTGATGATGAACATTTGCTAGTGCAGAAATTAAACTCATGATCTAACTCGTTCACCTTTTGGGTCAACATAATGTGAAGACACTATCTCGACTGGGATTACTTTATTTTTTAGCGGGGACATAACAAATAACTTTTCTCCGATCATATTCTTACCATCCTTTAAAATTGCTAAAGAAAATGGATTATCATATTCAACACTCCAGCATGAGGCTGAAATATAACCTAATTTTGGGTTTGGAAGTGGTGCATTTGAATCTTTAACTAAATGAGATCCTTCGGGTATGCTTGTTTTTTTATCTAATGGGACAACACCAACAATTTTTTGTCTATCTTCAGCTGCAAAAGCTTTTCTTGATAAAGATCTTTTTCCAATAAAATCTTTCTTTTTGCTCAATAGTCCCTCAAGTGAATTGTCATAAGGAATAGTTCTTCCATCAAGCTCTGAGCCTGCAACATGCCCCATCTCAATTCTTAAAGTTGATAGTGCTTCTGTTCCATATGGTTGAATTCCAAACTCTTCTCCAGCTTCTATTATTTTTTCCCACATAAAATATCCATTGTCTGACTCAACATTTACTTCGTATGCAAGTTCACCAGAAAATGAAATTCTAAAAATTTTTGCTTTTACTCCAAATAAATCACCTTCTATGTAACCCATAAAAGGAAGTCCTTCATTCGTAACATCAGATTTTGGAAAAAGTTTTTTTAATAATTCTCTTGATTTTGGTCCAGCAATCGCTGCTCCCGCCCACTGTTCTGTCGTTGAAACTACATTTACATTTAATTCTGGCCAAACAAGTTGTAGGTAATATTCTAGATGCGATAGAACATTAGCAGCTTGGGCAGTTGTTGTGGTCATATGGTAATGATTTTCCGATATTCTTGTCGTTGTTCCATCATCCATAACAATTCCATCTTCTCTCAACATCACACCATATCGTGCTTTACCAACTGGTAATTTTAACCAAGCATTTGTGTAAACTCTATTTAGAAGCTCTGCTGCATCTGGTCCTTTAATATCAATTTTACCTAAAGTGGTTACATCGCAAACACCAACATTAGTTCTAACATTTTTAGCCTCTCTTTTTGACGCCTCAAATAAATTTTCTTCACCGCGTTTGTAATACCTTGGTCTTAACCAAACACCTGCATCAACAAAAACTGCATTATTTTTTTCATGCCATGAATGCATTGGAGATTTTCTTGTTGGTTTTGAATGTTTTCCTACTTCCCTTCCAACAATTGCTCCAATAGAAACTGGTGAATACGGTGGTCTAAAGGTTGTGTGCCCAACTGCTGGTACAACTTTATTTTCAATTTTCGATACTAGTTGTAAACCATTAAGATTACTTGTCTTACCTTGGTCAGTAGCCATACCAAGTGTAGTGTATCTTTTCACATGCTCAATAGACCTATATCCTTCTTTAAGAGCTATCTCTATATCAGAAACCGCAACATCATTTTGGAAATCTAAAAATCTTTTGTAGTTTTTTCCCTTTGGCAAGGGTACACACCAAAATTTATCATGTACTGTAGATTTCTTTTCAACAACATTAGGAAAAGAAACCTTGTTCTCATTATTTGTTATTTTTTTTGATAATAGGTTTCCTTTTTCAAATGAGTCTTTTAGTGTCTCCTCTAAAGTGTAAATTCCATTTGCAGCCCCTAAGGTTTTTTCATTTTGTTTAGATATGCCGGGAACAAATGCATCAATATCTTCATTGAATTTTGTTTTATTTCCAGATTGTGATGCCAAATGAATTGTAGGTGTCCAAAACCCAGAAACACAAATACAATCGCACTCAATATTTTTAATTGATCCAAGTTCCTCTTTGTTATCTGAAATTTTAGCTATGTCAGCTGATTTTACTTTTTTATATCCTTGAGCAGCCACAACAACATGTGAATTTTTAATTTTGATATTCATATTTTTTGCTTCTTCGATAATCTCTGATTGAGGCTCTTTCCTTGTATCTAAAATTATCGGATCAATACCATTCTTTTTAAATTCAATTGCTGTTTCATAACCACTGTCATTATTTGTAAAAATGAGCGGTTTTTTTCCAACTAATACTCCATACACTTTCATGTATTCCTTAGCAGCTGAAGACAACATTACGCCTGGAGTATCATTGTTACCAAACACAATAGGTCTCTCTATAGATCCAGATGAGATTAATACTTCTTTTGCTCTAACATACCAAAGTCTTTGTTTTGGATGATATTTTTTTGTTTTTGGTAAATGGTCACTAATTCTTTCAGACATAACCAACATGTTATGATCATAATAACCAAAAACTTGAGATCTGTTTTTTACAGTAACATTAGGCATTTCTTTAAGCTCTGAAATGATACTATCTGCCCACTCTTTACCTGATTGGTTCCCTATATTTACTTCACTAGTTAATAAAGTTCCTCCAAATCGTGATTTGTCTTCAGCAAGAATAACTTTTGCACCATTTTTTGCGGCTGAGTAGGCACTTGCTAATCCCGAAGGACCTGAACCTGTTATTAACAAATCACAATATTCATATTTATGTTCATATCTTTCTTTGTCATGTTTTATAGATGCTGTACCCAAACCAGCAGCTCTTCTGATAAATGGCTCATAAATTTTATACCAAAAACTTTTTGGCCACATAAAAGTCTTGTAATAAAAACCAGCTGGGAGAAATATTTTTAAAAAATTATTTATAGCTCCCACATCAAAATTCACACTTGGCCAACAATTTACACTTTTTGCTTCTAAACCCTCAAAAAGTTCCTGTTCAGTAGCTTTTATATTTGGTTCTGTTTCACCATTTCTATATAATTGAACTATCGCATACGGCTCATCAACTCCGGCACCAAAGAAACCTCTGGGTCTATGATATTTGAAGCTTCTCCCAATAAGATGAACTCCATTAGCAATTAATGCAGAAGCAAGGGTATCGCCCTCATAACCAAAATAATTTTTACCATTAAATTTAAAAGAAATTTTTTTATCTCTATTTATTAATCCACCACTTTGTAATCTAAAACTTTGTGTCATTATGAAATTTCTTCGTTTGCTTTTAGAGTTTTAAAAATTTCATGAGTAGCTGTGTCTCTCTGAACTTTTATCCATTGTCTACAACCTGATAAATGTTGCCATAACTCCCAATGCTTCCCTCTTAAACTTTTCCGATTATAAACAAAATTATCCCAATCTTGATCGGATATTTCTTTTCCTAATTCTGGCCGTTTGACAGTTGCATCACCACCATATGAAAATTCATTCTGTGATCTCATTCCACAATGAGGACATTTTATATGGAGCATTTACGAAATCCAAGTTTTGGTACCAAGTCCCTTTTCGTCAAGTAAGTGACCAGTATTAAATCTATTTAAACTATAGCCAGCATTTAATTCATGAACTCTATCTTGCGCGATCGTATGTGCAAATGTCCAACCAGATGCAGGTGTTGCTTTAAATCCACCATAGCACCAACCACAGTTTAAATACAAACCTTCAATATGGGTTTTGTCTATTATTGGCGAGCCGTCCATAGACATATCCATTATCCCACCCCAAGTTCTAAGCATTTTTAATTTACTTAGGAAAGGCATCATTGCAATCCCTTCAGTTAGAACATGTTGAAGAGTTGGAAGATTACCTCTTTGTGCATAACTATTGTAGCCATCAAGATCACCACCCATAACCATTTCACCTTTGTCAGATTGGCTTATATAAAAATGTCCAGCACCAAAAGTAACTACTTTATCTAAAACTGGTTTTACTGGCTCAGATACACATGCTTGTAGTAGATGAGTCTCAATTGGCAATGTCATATTTAATTTTTCAGCTAAAATATTTGTACTACCTGCAACACATAATCCAATTTTTTTTGCTTTAATGTCTCCACGAGAAGTTCTCACTCCATTAATTTTTCCTGCAGACACATCAAATCCAATTACTTCACAGTTTTGAATTATGTCTACACCCATATCGTCTGCCTGACGTGCATAACCCCAAGCTACAGCATCGTGTCTTGCTGTTCCCGCACTAGGCTGCATCAATCCACCAAAGATTGGAAATCGTACGTTCTCAGAAAAATCAGCCATAGGAATAATTTCTCTCACTTCTTCCCTATTTAAGAGAACTGCATCGATACCGTTTAATCTCATTGAATTTCCTCTTCGAGCATAAGTATTCATTTGTGCATCTGAGTGAGCAAGATTTATTATTCCTCTTGGAGAAAACATCACATTGTAATTCAAATCTTGACTCATTCTTCTCCAAAGATCCATTCCGAATTCGCTGAATAATGCATTGTCATCATGCATATAATTTGATCTGATTATTGTAGTGTTTCGACCAACATTACCTCCACCAATCCAACCTTTTTCGATTATAGCAACATTGGTAATATTATGTTCTTTAGCTAGATAATATGCTGTTGCTAAACCATGTCCACCGCCACCAATAATAACAACATCATACTCTTTCTTAGGAGTTGGATCTTTCCAAGCTAAGTCCCAATTTTCGTGATTTGAAAGGGCATTTTTAACAAGACTAAAAACTGAATATTTTTGCATGACTAAATTTTATAATAATGAGTATAAATAGTTCATATTTTTTTTATATATAATTTTTAGATATTTCCAAAGGCTTTAAAAAGAGATACTAATCGACCAGTTTTTTATTATTTTTTATAAAATTCAATGAGCGACATAAAATCAGATATTCAAATTGCTCGTGAAGCAAAAATGCTTCCAATAAAGGAAATTTTAGCGAAAGTAAATGTTCCAGACGAAAGTTCAGCTTTTAGCCCGATGGGCAGACATATTGCAAAAATAAACTTGGAATACTTAAGTACATTAAAAGACAAGCCAGACGGTAAATTAATTTTAGTTACGGCAATAACTCCAACTCCTGCTGGAGAAGGTAAAACAACCACCTCCGTTGGATTAAACGATGGACTAAATAAAATTGGAAAAAAATCTATTGTATGCTTAAGAGAACCAAGTCTAGGTCCATCCTTTGGTATGAAAGGTGGTGCTGCAGGAGGAGGATATGCTCAAGTGGTCCCAATGGAGCAAATTAATCTTCACTTTACTGGAGATTTTCACGCAATAACATCAGCACATAATCTTTTATCTGCTTTAATTGATAATCATATCTACTGGGGAAATAAATTAAACATAGATGTCAGAAGAATTGTTTGGAAAAGAGTTATGGATATGAACGACAGAGCTTTAAGATCAATTAATATTAATCTTGGCGGTGTTGCTAATGGTTTTCCAAGAGAAGATGGTTTTGATATCACGGTTGCTTCTGAGATAATGGCTATCTTTTGTCTTGCTAATAATCTTGAAGATTTAGAAAAAAGGATCGGAAATATTACTGTAGCATACACTCGAGAAAAAAAACCAATCTACGCTAAAGATTTAAATGCACATGGACCAATGACTGTTTTGCTTAAAGAGGCAATCAGACCTAATATTACACAAACACTGGAAAATAATCCTGCGATAATTCATGGTGGACCATTTGCAAATATTGCTCATGGATGTAATTCTGTAATTGCAACTAAAGCTGGATTAAAACTTGCTGATTATGTTGTAACTGAAGCAGGTTTTGGTGCAGATTTAGGAGCTGAAAAATTTTTAGATATAAAATGTAGAAAATCAAATTTAAAACCAAGTTGCGTTATTATAGTAGCAACTGTTAGAGCCTTGAAGATGCATGGTGGTGTTACAAAAGATGATTTAAAGAATGAAAATGTAGATGCACTAAAAAAAGGATTAATAAATCTTGAAAGACATATTGAAAATGTGAAAAAATTTGGTTTACCTGTAGCAGTAGCTATAAATCATTTTATAAAAGACACTGATAAAGAAGTAAATGCTTTAGTAGAATTTTGTAAAAAGCTGGGGGTTAAAGCTAGTATTTGTAAGCATTGGGCTGATGGTGGTGAAGGTACAAAGGATTTAGCTAAACATGTAACAGATTTATGTGAAAAGAATGAAGCTAAATTTAAATTTTTATATGAAAGTAAAACTCCACTTTTCAAAAAAATAGAGACCATAGCAAAAGAGATTTATAGAGCTAATGAGGTTATTGCAGATACTAAAATCAGAGATCAACTAAAAAACTTTGAAGAAGCTGGTTATAGTGAGTTACCTATATGTGTTGCAAAAACTCAGTATAGTTTCTCAACAGATCCAAATCTGAAAGGTGCTCCGACTGGTCATTCACTACCAATTAGAGAGATTAGGTTATCATCTGGCGCGGAGTTCATTGTTGTTGTTTGTGGAGCAATCATGACAATGCCTGGACTTCCTAGAGTGCCAGCAGCTGACTCTATTAAGCTAAATAAAGACGGTGATATAGAAGGTCTATTTTAAACTTTTATCTTAAGTTTTTTATTTTCTTTAATTGTCTTAAGTAAATTAATCATTAATGGGATTTTTTTCTTATCAATTTTTTTTAAAATAAATGGTGTGATCTCTCTTGCAAGTTCTTCACCTTCAACAGTTTCTTTGGGCATAAATCTTTTTTTTGCAGTTTTTAATGAAAATCCTTTACCTAAATAACTACCCATTTTGCTATTTCTTCCACCAGCAGCACTAACGTAAAGGTCACCCACTCCAGCGAGTCCAAGGATTGTTTCATCTTTACCTTTAAAATATCTATTTAAATATCTCATTTCAAGAACTGCTTTTTGAAATAAATTAGATGAAGAGTTAAGACTTTGACCAGCTCCAATGATCATTGAATATATATTTTTAATTGCTGAACAGACCTCTACTCCTACTACATCCCGGGAGTATTCTGTTAAATAATATTTAGTAGAAATTTTTCTTCCTATAGATTTTGCAATGTTAATATTTTTATTTGCTATAATCACACTAGTTTGATTTTTTCTGGCTAATTCTTTTGCCAAACAAGGTCCTTTTAGAACTGAAATATTTTTTAAATTATAGTTTTTTTGAAGTTGTTCTGAAATTGTTAATATCTTATTCTTTTTTTTTTCAAATTTTAACCCTTTAGTAAGAACCAAAATTGGTGATTTAACTCTTAAATCTTTTAATTCTTTACCAATAAAATCAATACCTGGAAGACTTAAAGCTATTACTATTAGATCAAAATTTTCTTTTAATAAATTTTTAGAAAATTTTCTAAATTTTAATTGTTGTGGTAATTTTATCTTAAGAGCAGAATGAAATTTTTTTTTTGAAGATAAATCTTTAATAAATCTTTTGCTATAGGGCTCAGTAATTGTAACATTATTTTTATTTTCTAAACTTGGGATTGTAAATGCAGAGCCCATTGCACCTCCACCAATAACTAAGATATTTTGCATAACAAATAATTATTTTATTGTAATTGTCATCATTTTGTTAGTAAAATACAGAATTAATTATTTAATTTTGTAGATTAATGACAAAAGTAGCAATTATTGGTGCAGGACCTTGCGGACTATCAATGTTAAGGTCTTTTGAGCTAGCAGAAAAAAACGGTGAAAAAATCCCTGAAGTTGTTTGTTTTGAAAAGCAAGACGATTGGGGTGGCCTATGGAATTATAGTTGGCGAACAGGATCTGATCAATACGGGGACCCAGTACCTAACAGTATGTATAGATATCTTTGGTCAAATGGACCAAAAGAATGTTTAGAATTTGCTGATTATTCTTTTGATGAACATTTTGGAAAGCCAATACCATCTTTTCCACCTAGAGAAGTTTTATATAACTATATTGTTGGAAGAGTAAGTAAAGGAAATTTAAAAAAAAAAATCAAATTTAATACCAGAGTTATAAGTACCATATTTAAAAATGATAAATTTGAGCTTAGTTATCAAGATAAAGTTAATAATAAAATATTAAAAGATAATTTTGATTTTGTTGTTGTTTCAACAGGCCATTTTTCTGTTCCATTTATTCCAGAATACAAAGGAATGGATACATTTCCTGGAAGAATAATGCATTCTCATGATTTTAGAGATGCAGAAGAGTTTAGAGATAAAAATGTAATAGTGCTAGGTAGTAGTTATTCGGCAGAAGACATCGCTCTTCAGTGTAATAAATACGGAGCTAAAAGTGTTACCATTGGTTATAGACATAACCCAATGGGATTTAAATGGCCTGATGGAATGAAAGAGGTTCATTATCTTGACAAATTAGTAGGAAAAAAAGCAATCTTTAAAGATGGTACTGAACAAGAGGCTGATGTTGTAATTCTATGCACTGGTTATCTTCATCATTTTCCATTTTTAGAGGAAAATTTACAATTAAAAACCAGAAACAGACTTTATCCACCAAAATTATATAAAGGAGTGGTTTGGCAAGATAATCACAAACTTTTATATCTTGGCATGCAAGATCAATTCCATACATTTAATATGTTTGATTGCCAAGCTTGGTATGCAAGAGATGTAATTATGAATAAAATCAAAATACCTAGTAATGATGAAGTTGAGAAAGATATTAATAAATGGGTTGCAATGGAGGAAAAACTTGAAAACCCTGATCAAATGATTGATTTTCAAACTGAGTATACAAAAGAGCTTCATGAAATGTCTGATTATCCAAAAATTGATTTTGAGTTAATAAGAAAACACTTTAAAGAATGGGAACATCATAAAGTAGAGGATATTTCAACATATAGAAATAAATCTTTTTCATCTCCCGTAACTGGTTCAGTTGCTCCTATTCATCATACGCCATGGTCAACTGCTATGGACGACTCTTCAAAAACTTTTTTAGACAAATAATCTAAGATTAATCAATACCTAGATGTTTTTTTCTTTTTTGGACATAGGCTCTAATTAAATTATCAAAAATTAAAGCTATGAAAGCTACACAGATACCAAGTGTTAATCCAATTCCAGCACCTTTTTTATCTGATAATGCTTTTAATATATATTGACCTAAATCTTCTGTTCCAATAAATGCCCCGATAATTACCATGAATAAAGCAAAAACAATTGTTTGATTTATACCAAGCATCATATGAGGGAACGCCAAAGGAAATTCAATTTTAGTCAATCTTTGAAATTTATTTACACCCGACATGGTTGCAGCATCATGTAGACCAGCTGGAACACTTCTTAATCCTTCGATTGTATATCTTGTAGCAGGTATTGTTGCATAAACTATGACTGCGATAAGTACAGATGTATCTGTTATACCAAATAACATCATTACTGGAATTAAATATACAAAAGATGGAAATGTTTGAAAAATATCACAAACGCCCAGCATAAAGTTTGCTGAATGTTTATTTTGGAAACACAAAGTTCCTACTGTAAATCCAATGATACAAGAAACAACAACTCCAAAAGTTGCCATATATGCTGTAACTAAAGCTCTATCCCACCAAGGGCTGAATGCAATAAAAAGTGTCAAAGCACAAACTACCAATGCTGAACGTAAGCCACCAATTAAATATCCTGCACCAACAACTAAAACTATCGTAGCGATTGCAGGCATTCTTAAATACAATGCTCTCATTGGCTGAAGTACATCTTGTATCAACCATGTATTGAACGCTTTAATATAAACAAAGAAAGTCTCAAAAATCCAATCTACTCCTTTGTTCCAAAAATCAGCAGTTGATATTCCTTTGTTATGTGGAATTTCAAATAAATAATTAAAAGTATCTTTGAATAAAAAAGTTCCAATGTAAGCTAATATTATTCCAACAACAAATATAACCCCAAAAAATATAAGATTTTTGTTTCTTTGATAGAAGGTAAGATTACCAAAATAATCTGTTTGTTTATTTGCCCAAGCTAAAGACATTTTATCTAAAAGAATTGCAATTAAACTGATACATAAGCCCGCCTCTAAAGCTAGTCCAATATTTAATTGGTTTAGGGCTAACAATAAATTAAACCCTAAACCTTTTGCTCCAATAAATGCAGAGATAACTGCCATTGAAAAACACACCATGATGACTTGATTAACTCCAATTAAAATATCTCTCCTAGCAGTTGGAATTAATACTTTAAACATTAATTGAAAATTATTACATCCGCTCATCCTTCCAGCTTCAATAACTTCTGGGGGCACTGCTCTTAGACCTAAAAGAGTTAATAATATCATCGGTGGTATTGCTACAACCATAGTAATAATTACAGCAGCATGGTCACCTACTCCAAAAAGAACTAATGCTGGAACCAATACAGCATATTGTGGCATCGTTTGCATCACTAGCAATATTGGATATAAAGCTTTTTCTACACGTTTACTTTTAAAAGCTGCTATTCCTAATCCAAGTCCAAAAATAAAAGATAAAGGAGCAGCGACTAATATAAATGAAAGAGTTTGCATGGAAGGTTTCCATTGACCAAACACAGAAATGTAAACCATGGTTAAACCTGCAAACAAAGCTAGACCTTTACCGCTTAACTTATAAGAAAGTAATGCTGCACCTGCTGCAACAATAGTCCAAGGTAATCCTGGTAATTCAGCCCATGGGTTTTTATCTATCCAATCCCAACTGGTGAAGGCAACAATTGTTTCGAGACCTCCCAGTAAAATCTCTCTTATTAATTCTATTAAAAAAGTCATAAAAGCAGTCAAATTTCTACTAATTTGTAAAACTATAGGTCGACTTTTAAATTCTTGAGTATCTTCATTCCAAACTTCAATTGGCATCCATTCGTTCATTAAGAAAAACAATGAGTCATTAATCCAGATGGGCAACCATCCAAGCAATGGAGGTAATCTCCAAAAGACATCAAAAGCGTAATATCTTACCTCTTTACCTAAAAATACATAACTACTTTGATTTGGATCTTTGACAAATTCTGCTTGCCCCCTAATAAACTTATATGTTTCAGGAACATCAATCGCAAAGCATAAAGCAAAAAATACAATTAATAAAAATAACCACTGAAAAGTTTTCGGATATTTTTTTAAAAATTCCATAATTTAATTATTATTTTTTCTTCCCCCAAAGACTGTATTGATTATTTTTGTTGGATTGATAGAGCCTATAATCTCATTATTGTTATCAACTACAGCGACTATTTTTTCCTGTGTAAGAATTTTTTCTGCAACATTTTCTATGATTTCATTTTTAGAGACTTTTAAATCACCTAAATTATCTTTTGATGTATCCATAACATCCTTAATCAATAAAACTTTTTCTCTCGGCACTTCTTCAGTAAATTTTCTTACATACTCAGTGGCTGGATTTAAAACAATATTAGCTGGTGTATCTAACTGCTCAATTATTCCATCTTTCATAATTGCAATTCTGTCAGCAAGTTTTAAAGCCTCATCAAAATCATGTGTAATAAACATAATTGTTTTTTGTAACTTATCTTGAAGTCTTAAAAACTCATCTTGCATCTCTTTTCTAATTAACGGATCCAAAGCTGAAAAAGGCTCATCTAGGAACCAAATATCTGGCTCAACTGCTAAAGATCTTGCTATACCTACTCTTTGTTGTTGTCCTCCTGAAAGTTCTCTAGGAAAATAATTTTCTCTACCTTCAAGTCCAACTAATTTAACCATATCCATTGCTTTATTTATGCTGTCTTCAGTTTTGACTCCTTTAATTTGAAGTGGGAAAGCAATGTTTTCCACAACTGTTTTGTGCGGAAGTAAAGCAAAGCTTTGGAAAACCATTCCCATTTTATTTCTTCTAAGATCTATAAGATCTTTATTATTTAATTGTAATAAATCCTGGCCTTCTATAAAAATTTTACCACCCGTTGCATCAGTCAATCTAGAGATACATCTTAACAAAGTCGATTTACCTGAACCAGATAAACCCATAACAACTAACATTTCTCCTTTTGAAACTTCAAAAGAGGCGTTGTTTACACCAACAATACAACCATTTTCTTGAAAAGTTTTAGCATCAACATTCCCATTCGAGTCTTGAAGCATCTTTTGAGCATTTGCTCCAAATATTTTGTATACATTTTCACATTTGATAACTGGCTCGGACATAAATTTTAATTAAGTTATATGAAATTAGGATAAAATTAAATCGATAATATTGTTACTTTCCCCCTAAAAATTTTTAATATAATAAACTCTAGTATCAATTCCGGTACTTAGAAAACTTAATGCTTCGCCACTTACAGTTATTGACTCGTCTACCCCAACATTATTTCCACTCACTGTGAACCCGGCAAAACACTTATTTTTCTCCTCATCCCACTTAACAAATGTTTCATCAATTTTATTACCATTTATAGTGTAAATTTCATGTGCTCTAAAATTAAGAAAATTTGCTCCCATAATTGCACGTTGAGGAATTAATTTTGTAGCTTTACAAACTTGCTCATAAACTTCATCCGTTAACTTAAAATGATCTGTGCCATCAAAGGTTACTAATATTCCTGAAGGCAATTTAGAAATTAATTCACTTAATTTTTTCTCTTTGGCAATCCTCTCCTCTTCAAGTTTCATTTTTCTGACTAGTTCATCACCACCACCAAACATTATGTTAAGTACAAAAAACGATAATGATATTATTAGAATTATTAGTACCAAGCCACCAAACTGTTTTGTAGTCTCAGGTAAATATTTTACTTTATTTAAAAAATTCTCTTTTGACATTTAATCTTGTAACTTTCCATTTTTCCATATTCCTGATTTTTGAGTGCCATCAGACCAAGTGAAAGTTCCCTTGCCGTTCATAAAACCTTTTGCCCATTCACCTTCATAGGTTGAACCATCTGGAAAAGTTAAAACACCTATGCCACTCCATTCACTATTTTTAAACTCACCTTTGTATATGTATCCGTTAGGCCAAGTTTCAACTCCTTGTCCATTTTTCTTAGTACCTACCCACTCACCTTCATAGGTAGTTTTATCTGTGTAAACCCATTTACCAAAACCGTTTTCACAATTTCCTTCTTTGCATCCTGTACTTCGAGCTGTAGCAACCGAGCTAATAAATAAACTTAAAATTATTGTTAGAAGATATTTTTTCATAATAATATTTTACACAAAATTATTTAAAAAAAAATTATACTTTTTTGTCATCTTTGTTACATGAATAAATAGAAATATATTTTTCAGAGTTTTCACTTTTCACATTTTTCGTTATTTCATGAATTAATTCACCTGTTTTCCTTGTAATTATACCTGACTCAGAATAATTTTTTTCTTGATCAATTGATTTAAATAAAACCACATCTTTATTGACTACTTTGACATTAAGTTTTGATGAAACTGAGAGAAATGATGATAACCCTTTGATTAAAAGTGTTTCTGGTTTTTTTGATAAAATTTTAAAACTATCTAAACTCTTTTCATTTAAATCTTTAGCTAAAAAAGTTTGATAATTATATTCTGAATTTTTAATTATTTTTTTCTCTAAATCACAAACAAACTCGAGTTCAATATCTTCATTAATACTTACATCTTTTGCTAAAGTTTGATTAAAAAATAACAAACTTATTAGTATAGTAAAAAAATATTTGATCATTTAAAGTTGTTTAAAAAAAAATCTCCCCCAACGTAGTTGGGAGAGATTTAAAGATTTAATTGCTATTTACCTTATTTAGTAAAAGCTTTCCAAACTTTCTCGTTATCTTTCAGCCATTTTTTAGCTGCATCTTCGTGAGTCATTTTATCAATGTCCACTAAAGCTGCCATTGCTCCAATTTGACTTGTTGAGAAAGAAAGTTTTTTAAACATCTTAGCTGCATCTGGATGAGTTTTTGGAAAGTCAGCGTTAACTGCTTTTTTCAAATAGCCATCAGGCGAACCACATTTTCCATCTCCACCATCTTCAGGTCTGCAACCTGCAGTGTACGGAGGAAAGTCGATAAATGTAAAACCAGCACCATCTGTAAAGTTTGGTGTCCAGTTAAAGATAATTGTTCCTCTTCCTTCTTTTTCAGCTGCTGCTAACTCTGCCCAAAGTGCGTCTGCACTTCCAGCAAATTTAACCCACCAAAGATCTCCTAGACCTAAAGCGTCAACCCTCTGAGGGATTAAGTCACCGTGCCAAGTTTGTGGACCTTCCAACATTCTTCCTTTTCCGTTTGGAGAGTCAGGTGTTGTAAAGTTTTTAGCACAGTCTGGGTTTTTCAAAGCAGTCCAGTCTGGTAATCCTGGGCATAGACCTTTTTCAGCAACCCAGTTAGGATATCCCATATCCTCTAGAGTTCTAGCTTCATGATCACCCCAGTCAAGTAAACCACCTTTATCTAAAGCTGTTGTAAATGATTTACCAAAAGCAGATTCCCATACCTCGTGAGAGATAGTTACGTCACCAATTCTAATTGACTCGTATACTGCTTGTGAGTCAGCATTTACGTATTTAACGTTATTACCCATACTTTCCATTATTCCACCAATAACGTAAGCCATTACAATTTGACTTGACCAGTTATGAGTTGGGATAACGATGGGTTTTTTGCTATCTGCATTTGATAAACCAGCAAAACTTACTGCTGAGATTATAACTGCAGAAATTAAAGATATTATTTTTCGCATTTATTCCCCTTTCTTAATATTAAGTGCATTGAGTATGTGCCTAAGTAAAATGATAGTCAACTACAAGATTTATATATATTATGTAGAGAGAATTATAAAAATGTCGCAAACTACTTTAGATATTAAAGAGCCTGGTCTGAATGTTTTACCACCTGGAGTTGAAAGACATGTCGTTAACGCTGGTGGTCTTACAGGTTTGCAAATATTTCCTGATGATGAAATAGAAATCATTAATGAGGAAGGAAATCAAATTTGTGAAATCATTTGTTTTGATAAAGATGGAAAATCTGAGCTTGGAATTTTAAATCAAAAAGAAAATTGTAAAAAAAGTTTTATTAAAGAGTTGCTTAAAAGTAAAGATGAAAGCTCTTTAATAACAAACCTACAATTAAAAAAAAGAAATTTAGATATTAATAAATCAAAATCATCAATTTTGTTTGATGAACAAACTCCAAGTGGTGAAAAAATTAAGATAAAATCTAAAGATAAATGCTACGTTATTTTTGCAGCGCCACAAAACAATATGCTGGTATCTGAGCAAAATCCCTCAAGCGATTTAACATTATATATTAAAAGATATAAAATAATTAATGATAAAGAATTATCAATAATTCCTGATCCTATTTATGAGCCAAATTATGAGGAAAATATTGAGAGACAAACTGCAATTTCATTCGAAGTTAAAGAGGGAGATTTTATTCAAGTAATAAGTCCAGCCGGTAGACAATGTTCTGACTTTGTGGCGTTCGATACAAAAAAACTTGATAAAAAAGTTGAAAAAGGTCTTGATTGGCAAACAACGAGGACTTTTATGGGAAATACTTTTCCAGGTCCTGGTTTATTTTCAAAATTTTACGACACCGATCATGAACCATTAGTTGAAGTCATAAGAGATACTGTTGGAAAACATGACACATTTAATCTTGCTTGTACTTCAAAATATTATGAAGACGCTGGCTATTTTGGTCATCCTAATTGCTCTGAAAACTTAAATAATGCAATGGCAAAATATGGTGTTCAAAAACAAAAAGGATGGCAGGCTATCAATTTATTTTTTAATACTTCAGCAACAGGTTTAAATTCGGTAATTTCAGACGAGTCTTACGCAAGACCTGGGGATTATGTAATGTTCAAAGCTTTAAAAGATTTAACAATTGGTACAACAGCTTGTCCTAGTGATATCGATGCATGTAATTCATGGAATCCAACAGATATTTTTGTTAGAACCTATGATAAAAAAAAAGAATTTTCAAAATCTTTTGCATTTAGAATGAAAACAGACTCTGAAAAAAAACTTACTAGAAACTCTGGCTTTCACGAAAAAACCTCTAAGCTTACTAGAAATTTTATTGATGCTAGAGGTTTTTGGTTACCTAATGATTATACCAAGCATGGAGTTGTTGAGGAGTACAATGCTTGTAGAGAAAAAGCAGTATTAATTGATCTATCTGCTTTAAGAAAATTTGAAATTATAGGTCCTGATGCTGAAGAATTGATGAATTATACATTAACTAGAAATATTAAAAAGCTTGCAGTTGGCCAAGTTGTTTACTCTGCGATGTGTTATGAAAACGGAATGATGTTTGATGATGGTACATTGTTGAGATTAAGTGAGACAGGTTTTAGATGGATTTGTGGAGACGAATATGGTGGTGAATGGCTTAAAGAAATAGCTAAAAAGAAAAACTTTAAGGTCAATGTAAAAAATTCAACAGATCAAATTAGTAATGTATCAATACAAGGTCCAAAAAGTAGAGAGATATTAAAAAAAATGATTTTTACTCCACCAACGCAACCTTCTATAGATGAACTAGAATGGTTCAGATTTACTATTTGTAGAATTGAAAACCTTCAAGGTATTCCATTGATTGTTTCAAGAACAGGATATACTGGCGAACTTGGTTATGAAGTATGGTGTCATCCGAGTAATGCTTCTGAGGTTTGGGATAAACTTATGGAAGCTGGAAAAAATGAAGGCTTAATTCCAGCTGGATTTGCAGCTTTAGACAAGCTTAGAATTGAAGCTGGTTTAATTTTATTTGGTAATGAATTTGATGGTCAACAAGATCCTTTTGAGGCCGGAATAGGTTTTGCTGTTCCATTAAAAACTAAAGAAGAAGATTTCATTGGTAAAGAGGTTTTGAAAGAAAGAAAAGCAAATCCTCAAAAAAAACTTGTGGGTTTAGAACTTATTGGAAAAGAGGCAGCTGGACACGGTGATTGTGTACACGTTGGAAGATCTCAAGTAGGTGTGATAACTAGTGGTTGTTTATCCACGACTTTAAATAAAAATATAGCTTTATGTAGAATCGATACTCAATATTCAAGTGAAGGGACTGAAGTTGAGGTTGGTAAAATTGATGGTCATCAAAAAAGAATTGCTGCAAAAGTAGTTGGATTTCCGCATTTCGATCCGAAGAAAACAAGAGTCAGATCCTAATGCCAAAATCAGCAAAGGATTTATTGGAATTTTGGGAAGATCAGATGAAACTTTCTCATACCTCTAGTAATTACTTTTTTAGAAAATCGCCTTCACATTATCATATGATGCTTTTAGTAATGCATGCGTATAAATATAAAGAAAATCTCACTGTTGAAGAACTTAAGACTAAACTATTTAAAACTTCACGTCCAAAGTCAGCTTTAATGATAAATGAGGCTTGTGAAAAAGGTTTTTTCTTCTTAGAAAAAACCTCAAATGACCAAAGAAAAAAGCACATTAAACCAAGTGAGAATTTTATTAACGAGTTCAATAATTATTTAGAAACGCTAAAACATCTGAGTTTTTAATATTTATACAAGTTTTACTTATATTTTTTATATATATAAAAAACTATATATTTAAGTCGCACGAAAAATAAAGTTTGCATATGTCATTACCGACAAAAGCAAAAGTAGTAATAATCGGTGGGGGTATCCACGGTTTAAGCACTGCTTGGAAGTTATCTGAAACTTATAAAAATCCTGGTGACATCATAGTCCTTGAAAAAAAAGACACTGCTGCTGGAGCAAGTGGAATTGCATGTGGAGTAGTTAGAAATAATTATTTTCAACCAGCAATGAGAGAATTGATGGCCCACTCAGTCTCTGTTTGGGAAAGTGATCCAAAAGCATTTAAATATAATCCAGTTGGTTATTTACAAATATCACCTGAGGTTATGCATGAAGACGTAGCAAGTATTTATGAGCAACAAAAAGCAATTGGGTATGAGTCTGATTTTATAGAAGGTGAAAAGGATTGCATGAAATACATGAAGGGAATGTTTGATGACTGGCAAGCTAAAGGCATAACTTCAATTCTTCATGAAAAAAAGGGTGGATACGCTTTTAATAAAGACTCTATTAAAGCTTTAGAAAATAAATCTACTTCTAATGGTGTTCAAGTGATGAAAGGTGTAAAAGTTACAGGATTTAAAAGAGGAAGTAATAGTAAGGCGGTTACAGGAGTTGAAACAGATAAAGGCACAATCGATTGTGAGCAAGTAGTGATCGGGGCAGGACCGTGGGCTAGAGATTTTTGGAATATGCTTGAACTTCCTAAAACAGCAAACATCAAAGGTAAAGATGGAAAAATGCATGTAACTGACATGTGGACTTACTGGATGCTACAAGAAGGGGTAATTGGTGTCGAACCAGATTACTTAAAAACAAATGATGGAAAACAGCCACCAGTGGTTCACGTAGATTCAACTGCACCACTATATTCTGATAAAACAAAAAAATTAATTACAGATAAAATTTGGGGAATTTATTATAAACCTGATATTGAAGGTTTAGGGGTTCAAGGTGGAACATCTCCTTACATTGTTAAAAAACATTTTGATCAGGTAAATGTTGATCCCTATGGAATTGAGTCTCCAGAGTATCAAACTACTGATGCATTTAGTGATATGTGGTGCTCTGCTTTAGCTCATTGCCAAAAAAGATTTGAGGGAAAATCTGATTTATATAGAAAAGGTCCATCAGGTGGTCTTGGATGCATGACACCGGACTCATTTCCAATCTTTGATAGATTTTTTGAAAACGTATACATGATTGCTGACGCTAACCACGGATATAAAATGATTGGTGTTGGTGAACTTGTAGCCAAAGAAATTCTTGGTACCGAAAGTGATTTATTAAAACCGTTTAGATTCAACCGTTACGAGAAGGGTGAACTTCACCCTACTTCGAACAGTCCGTTTCCTTGGAGTTAAACTCTTAGCCTAGACACTAATAAATTTTTCAGTTACGCTTGAATAAAATTATAATTCATTGAGGGGAAAAATGACGGATCTAGAAAAGCACGTAAACCGACCTGGTAGAGATAAACAAGTTAAAAAAGTTAGAGAAAAAATTAACGAATTAGGAATTACTTATATTTATTATCAATTTATTTCTGTAACAGGGAGAGTTGTAGGTAAGGGAATACCTGCAGATCATTGGGAAAGAACAGCAGAAAAAGGTTTTCAATTAGTATATGGAGCTACAGCAAACTTATTTTTAGATCGTCATAATAATTATATAGGTTATGGACCTGAAGCAATGGAATTAGTTGGTATTCCTGATCCAGAAACTTTCTGTCAATTACCATGGGACAAAAGAGTAGGAAGAGTTTTTGTAACATGTTTTAGAAACAGAGAAGAGAGAAATAATCCTGGTGGACATTTAACATCTGACTGTAGAGGAAATTTAAGAATTTTTATGGATGAATTCCAGAAAAAGCATGGTTTAGAATTAAGAGTTGGAACTGAACCTGAAATGATGTGGCTGACAAAAAATGATGACGGTACTCCTACAGGAAAAGGGTTTTCAAAACCATTCTGTTATCACATTGATCAGTTTGAGTCATTGAGACCAGTATTCATGAAAGTAATTGAATACGCAAAAGCTATGGGTTTAGACATGATTCAAGGAGATCATGAAGATGCACCAGGACAATTAGAATTAAACTGGACATATGACAACGTGCTTCGAAATGCAGACAGACTATCAACTTATAGACAAATATGTGCTCAGGTTGCTAGAGAACATAATCTAATTGCATGTTTTATGACCAAACCATTTATGGGAGTTTCTGCAAGTGGTTGTCATACAAATATGTCTTTGTGGAAAGGTGGAAAGATTAAAACAAACAAACTTGGACACAAATCTTTACCAGGAGTTGAAGAAGTTTTTGGTTATGTTGAAGGTGGAACTAATACATTTATGCCTGATACGAAAGATATGCAATTGCCAGGTAAAATTGGATTACAATCAATAGCGGGTATTATGGAACACCTTCCTGCTTTAACAGCCTTAGGATCTTCAACAGTAAATTCTTATAGAAGATTATGGGATCAAGGTTTTTGGGCGCCTGTTTATGCTGATTGGGGTTATCAAAATAGAACTTGTGGATTAAGAGTATCGGCTCCAGGAAGATTTGAATATAGATCTGTTGACTCAATGCATAATCCTTATTTATTAGGTGCTGCATTATTAAAAGCTTGTGATCATGGAATAAGTAATAAAATGAAACCAGCTGATCCTGAATCTAGAAATATTTACGAAGCTCAAAAAGCTGGTAAGGATGTAAAAAAACTTCCTTTAAGTTTAGGAGAGGCTTTGGAAAGGTTATCAGAAGATGAGGTAATTAAATCAGCTATGCCTGATGAAATGTATAAAGTTTTTCATTGGTATAAAAATGATGAGTGGGAAAGATTTTTAGGAGCAACAACTCAATGGGATCTAGATACTTATCTAGATTGCTTACCATAAGAAATACAGAAAGAGGGAAAGTATATGTGCGGAATTGCGGGATTAATTCATAGAGGAAAATCTTCAAAAGTTGGTCATGAGCTTCAAGGTATGTTGCAAGCTCTGAAACATAGAGGAGAAGACTCGACAGGTTATGCTTTATATGGAGATACCGATGGAAAAAATTTTATCATGCGTTTTAAAGTTGGAGAAAACGTTGGTGAAGGTAGTACATCAGTTGCTGAAGATGTGTCTGTTTATGATGAAAGAAAAAAAATTGTTGATAGTTATCTTAACGAAATGGGTGCAAAAATTATTAAAGAAGAAAGAATACTCCCCTACTCATTAAGATATGAAATAGAATATAATAAAAAAGATTTATTAGAATTTTCACAAAAGATTGAGAGCATTCCAGGAGTAGAAATACTTTCAATGGGTAAATCATTAGAAGTAATTAAGGATCTCGGAAACGCTAAGATGGTTTGTGATAGATATAATTTAGATAAGCTTGTTGGTACTCACGCAATTGGGCATGCAAGAATGGCAACTGAGTCTGGTGTAGATATCAAATCTGCTCACCCGTTCTGGGGTTATCCGTTTAGCGATGTATCAGTTGTTCATAATGGTCAGCTTACAAATTATTGGAACAATAGAAGAGCTCTAGAAAATAAAGGAATGAGATTTATGTCTGAGTGTGACTCAGAACTTATTGCTGTTTATTTAGCAGAAAAAATGAGAGATGGCGCATCTTTAGAAGAAGGTATGAAAGAGTCTCTAACTGGTTTAGATGGTGTCTTTACTTATTTTGTAGCTACAAAAGACTCTTTAGGTATGGCAAAAGACACTATGGCTGCTAAACCTTTAGTATTGTATGAGTCTGATGATTTAGTAGCGATGGGTTCAGAGGAAATAGCAATAAGATCAATTTTACCACAAGAAATTGATACTTATGATCCATTCGATGGAGAGGTAAAAGTATGGCAAATATAAAAAGTGTTTCAAAGAAAACTAAAGCCCAAGCAATGGGTATGCACACTGAGGTTTTAACAGGAAGAACTCAACAAAAATTTTTCAATCCTGATGAGGCAGAAAACTTTTATTACTTTGGAACTCATGATGTTGATTTTAATAAAAGAACCGACCTAGATGTAAAAGATATGACTGCTGCAGAAGCAAATAAAGAAATAGATAATTTGATGGGACAAGGTTATGGAACAATCGTAATTAAAAACCCACAAGGTAAACATAGTTTAGGTGTTGGTATTTTAAATAAATTAAATTTAATTTTTGAAGGAAGTTTAGGATATTTTGGAATGGGTTCATGTGATGGTCCAATAGTTCGAATCAATGGAAGAGTTGGATGGTCTTGTGCAGAAAATTTGATGGCAGGTAAAGTTGTAATTGAGAAAAATGCTGGATCCTGTTTTGGAGCTGCTATCAGAGGTGGTGATTTAATCTGTAAAGGTAGTGTTGGTGCAAGAACAGGTATTGATATGAAAGGTGGAACAATAATTATTGGTGGTGATGCGGGTGCGTTTACTGGATTTATGATGCAAAGAGGAAGAATCATCATTCTGGGTGATGTCGGTATAAATTTAGGTGACTCGATGTATGATGGGACAATTTTCGTAGGTGGAGAAATTGGCTCTTATGGTAGTGATGCTGTAGATGCCGAGTTGACTAAAAGTGACCAAGATTGGTTAAAAAGAAAATTAAAGGTTGCTGAGATCGGTGAAAATTTTGATGTAAGTAAAATGAAAAAAATTGTAGCGGGTAAAAAACTTTGGAATTACGATAACTTAGAACCTACTGAGAAAAAAGGAGCAATTTAATGGCTAAGAAAAAAAAGAAAAAAAAATGGTAAATTAAAAACTAATGGTAACGTAGGTGGAAAAGCTGACGTTCATTTAAGTTCTAACGGTGGCAGAAATAAAAGTTTATTAGGTCATAATGCTATTTTCACACCAGAAGTAATTGATGATATTCATATTAAATCTCAGTTAGGAAGATACAGAATGCGTGGAATGGCATTAATGAAAAAGATTCCAACATTTGATGATTTAGTTTTCTTACCAGGAACACTTACAAGGTTTGTAATCGAAGGTTACAGAGAAAAATGTGAAACTAAAACTGTTATTGGACCAAGATGTGAAAATCCAATTGAATTAGATATACCAGTTTATATTACTGGTATGAGTTTTGGTGCTTTATCTTATGAAGCAAAAACTGCGTTAGCAAGAGGAGCTACAATGGCAGGTAGCGCAACATGTTCAGGTGAGGGTGGAATGATACCTGATGAAAGAAGATATTCTGAAAAATGGTTTTATCAATGTATTCAATCAAGATATGGGTTTAACCCACATCATGCACAATTGGCTGATGGAATAGAAGTTTTTATCGGACAAGGACAAAAAGTTGGTATGGGTGGTCACTTAATGGGTCAAAAAGTAACCGACCAAGTTGCTGAAATGAGATCACTACCATCAGGTATTGATCAAAGATCTCCTGCAAGACATCCTGACTGGTTAGGTCCAGATGACTTAGCATTAAAAGTAGAGGAGCTTAGACAATTAACAAAAAATAAAGTTCCAATTCAATTAAAATTAGGTGCATCAAAGGTTTATGACGATGTTCGTATGGCTGCAAAATGTGATCCTGACTCTATTTATCTAGATGGAATGGAAGGATCTACAGGAGCAGGTCCACACATCGCTGCTGCTAACACTGGTATTCCTGGAATTGCAGCTATTAGAGAAGCAAGAAGAGCGTTAGACGATGTTGGAAAAACTGGAAAAGTTACATTAATTTATGCTGGTGGAGTTAGAGATGGTGCTGATATGGCAAAAGCATTAGCCTTAGGTGCAGATGCAATAGCTATTGGTACTGGTTCTATGATTGCACTAAACTGTAACAAAGATATACCAGAGGCAAATTTTGAGAAAGAAATGGGAGTAAAAGCAGGTGAATGTTATCACTGTCATACTGGAAGATGTCCAGTAGGAGTTGCTACACAAGATCCAAAATTAAGAGCTAGATTAAA
>CACGXX010000002.1:0-64472 GCA_902577125.1 uncultured Pelagibacteraceae bacterium
CTTTATTTCATCTGATGATTTCAAAAACGGAACAAAAGTTAAATGAATAAATAATGTTTTTGATTTACCATATTCATTTGAAAATTGTCTTATTGCTTCAACAAATGGTAAACTTTCAATATCTCCAACTGTTCCACCAATTTCACATATTACAAAATCTTCATTTGTAATATCTTTTCTTATAAATTCTTTTATTCGGTTTGTGATGTGAGGTATAACTTGAACAGTTTTTCCAAGATATCCTCCCTTTCTTTCTTTTTTAATTACATCACTATAAATACGACCGGTTGTAATGTTGTCAGACTGTTTAGATGAAATATTTGTAAATCTCTCATAATGACCTAGATCTAAATCAGTTTCAGCACCATCATCGGTGACGAAAACTTCTCCATGTTGAAATGGACTCATTGTTCCAGGATCTACATTCAAATACGGATCCATTTTTCTTAACCTAACTTTGTAACCCTGTGATTTTAACAAATAAGCTAATGATGCTGATGAAAGACCTTTTCCTAATGATGAGACCACGCCGCCAGTGACAAATATAAATCGCGCCATGGAAGTATCTTATAGCTAATAAAAAAGTAAATTAAAAGTATTAATTATTATTTTCTGGAATTGATGGTGTATCCTCTTCGACTTGATCTAAAACTGAGCTAGATGGTGTCAAATCACCCCTAGATACTATCGTTAGAGCTAAACTACAAATGATAAACAGAGTTGCAACAACACCAGTTGCTTTTGTCATAAAATTTCCTGCTGACTTTGAAAACATCATATTTTCCTGGGAAACTCCGATTCCAAGTGCTCCTCCCTCAGATTTTTGCATTAAAACTAATAAAACTAAAATTAATGCAAGAATGATATTCAGTACTAACAATATATTTTCCATGCAGGTTAATTATACGTTTTTTTGATTATATCAATGAATTTTTTGGGATCTTGAGAGGCACCCCCAATTAGAAATCCATCAATATTTTTTATTAACTTTAATTTATTTATATTTTTTGGATTTACCGAACCCCCATATAAAACTTTGATATTTCTAACTTTTTTTTTTATAAAATTAATAGTATCAAATAAGTCATCTGCTTTAGGAATTAGACCTGTCCCAATTGACCACACAGGTTCATAGGCAATCACAATATTTTTTCTTTTCTTAATTTTTTGTAAACCTGCAATAATCTGTTTAGATAAAATTTTTTTAGTAATTTTTTTTCGTTTTTGACCTAAGGTTTCACCTATACAAAAAATAACCTTTAAACCAGCTTGAGTTGCTGCTTTAATCTTGGCATTAATTAATTTATCCGTTTCACCAAAGTCGCGATTTTCTGAATGACCTAAAATAACATATTTGGCCCCAACATTTTTAAGCATCGTAGGATTTATGGAACCAGTTGAAGCGCCATAAGTAAGGCTTTCATGACAATTCTGAGCACCAACTTGAATTTTAGAATTTATAACTTTTTTAGACATTGAACGGATTAATGTATTGGGCGGGCAATAAATAATTTTAATTTTTTTTGATTTTTTAAAAATTTTTAGAAATTTGATTACTTTTTTTAGTGAATTCAATGTACTCAATCCACCAAACATTTTCCAATTAGCAATAAAATACATATATTTATTTGTCTTATACTAAAATTTAATCTATAGGTTTGCTTTTTATAGATCAATAAATTTATATAGTAATGATAGGTACATTTAGAAATTTTGCCAAAACAAAGTTTGCTGGGATATTAGTTTTTATAATGATTATTCCTTTTGTATTTTGGGGAATGGGCAGCATGTTCAGTAGCGGAAATACAAATTCAATTGTAAAAATAAATGAGACTAATATTTCTACAGAAGAATTTATTGATTACTTAAATAATTCTGGAATTCCTCAGAATACAATAAGAGAAAATTTAAATGATAATATTATTGAAGAATTATTATCTGGATTGATTTCGACAAAAATTTTAGATTTAGAAATTGAGGAATACAATTTAATTATTTCAAAAGAAACGCTACTCGAAATGATAAAAAAAAATAAAAATTTTTTAGACGAACAAGGACGTTTTCAAAGACTTAAATACGAAAAATTTTTACTTGAAAATAATCAATCTGCACCTCAGTTTGAATTACGACTAAAAAATCGTGAATTACAAAAAAACTTATTCAGCTTTGTGGGTGCTGGAACTGTTTCTCCAAAATTTTTAGTAAAAAAACTCTATCAGGATGAAAATAGAAAATTAGAGATAGATTATATAAATTTAAATCAATTTTATAAAAAGAAAGATAGTTTTACAGATAACGATATAAAAAAATTTCTAGATGAAAATAAGAATGACTTAAAAGTAGAATATATAGATTTTGATTATTCCATAATAAATCCCAAAAATTTAGTTGGCGTAGAAGAATTTAATCAGACCTTTTTCGATAAAATTGACCAAATAGAAATTGATATCTCGAATGAACTTCCTTTTGAAAACATCGTTACAAACTTTAATTTAAAGTCTAAGAAAATCAAAGATTTCAGGTTTACTTATGATAAAAGCGATATAGAAAAAAAAATATTTGAAGCAAGAAATAATGAATTTGATATCATTGAATTTAATGATGATTATATTCTTTACAAAATACTTAAGTCAGAACAACGTTCTCCTAATGTAAATGATCCTGTCCTCAGAAAAGAGATCCTGGGACTTATGTTTGAAAAAAATAAGTATGAATATAACAAGAATTTAATAAAAAAAATTGATGAAAAAAATTTCAACAATGAAAATTTTGTAGAGATGGGAAATAAGAAAGTTGAAAATTTATTATTAAATTCTATCAAAGATAACAAAAAATTTGATATTAAAGCTGTTGAACTTCTTTACTCATTACCCATAAATTCTTTTACTCTTATAAATGATGAGATGAGCAATATTTATTTAGCTAAAATAAAAAACTTTCAAAATCAGACAATGGAAAATGATGATAAGATAAATGAATATATGAATAAACAAAATTCAAATCTAAAAAATAATATGTTAAAATCATATGATCTATATCTAAACAGCAGATATAATGTTAATTTAAATCAAAAAACAATAGAACGAGTTAAAAATTTCTTTCAATGAACATAAATCGAAGCTTCAAAGATTTTAAGTTTCGACATAGAAGCAATAAAAATCAAATTATATACACTTCAAAAAAAATTCAAGAAGATGAAGAGATTTTAAATTTAATAGATAATTTTTTAAGTGAAAAAAATAGCTTTATATTTGAGTCAGTAGAGAAAGGAAAAATTAAAGGAAGATACACTATATTTGGTAAAAATCCTGACAAGATATGGGAATTCAAAAATAACATTTCTTATTTAATTCAAAATGAAAAGAAGATTAAACTTAAAGATAAACCTGAAAACTTGATTGAGAAAATCATTGAAGAATTTAAATTTGAAACTCCCAAAAATTTACCAAAACTGTGTTCTTTAATTTCAGGATATTTCTCATATGACTCTATAAGATATATAGAAAAAATACCTAATAATTGTAAGGATGATCTTAATATACCTGATGTAAGACTTCTGCGACCAAGAACATTAATTATTCACGATAATTTAAAAAAAGAGATTTTTTATATTAGAAATATCTATAAAGATGAAAAGATTATAGATTATCAAAAAAAATTTGATGAGGTAAAATCTGATCTTTTTAGATTACTCATTCAATCATCAATTAAGAATGTAGATAGTAAGATTCCATTAAAATCAAAAAATATTAAAGTTAAATCTAATACTTCTAAAAATAGATTCTTGCAAATGATCAATAAAGCTAAAAAATATATAAAATTAGGAGATATATTCCAGGTAGTTTTAAGTCAAAGATTTGAAGCTAAGTTAACAAAAAAACCGATTGATATTTATAAAAAACTTAGAATGACTAACCCATCACCTTTTATGTTTTTTTTTAATTTCAATGACTTCCAAATTATTGGTGCGAGTCCAGAAATATTAGTGAGACTAAGAGATAATAAAATTACTGTAAGACCAATTGCTGGGACGAGACCAAGAGGAAAAACATTAAAAGAGGATCTTTTTTATGAAAAAGATCTTCTTAATGACAAAAAGGAGCTTTCAGAGCATTTGATGTTATTAGATTTAGGAAGAAATGATGCCGGTAAAGTTTCAAAGATTAATACAGTAAAAGTAACTGAGAGTTTTATTATTGAGAGATATTCCCATGTAATGCACATAGTATCAAATGTCGTCGGTGAGTATAATAAGAAATTTTCTAAGTTTAAATCACTTCTAGCCGGTTTCCCTGCAGGAACTGTTTCTGGAGCACCAAAAATTAGAGCTATGGAAATAATTGATGAATTAGAAAAAACTAAGAGAAAAGTTTATGCTGGTGGTATTGGCTATTTTTCAGCAAACGGAGAATTTGACACATGTATAGCTTTAAGAACAGCTGTAGCAAAAAAAAATAAATTTTATGTTCAAGCTGGCGCTGGAATTGTTGCTGATAGTAAACCTTTAAAAGAGTACGAGGAAACTATAAATAAAGCAAAAGCTTTAATAAATGCTTTAAAATGAAAAAAATAATTCTTATAGATAATTATGATAGTTTCACTTTTAATCTTTATCATTACCTATCCTCATTAAAAGTTAAGGTGGATGTAATAAGAAATGATCAGATTACATCTAATGAGATATTAAAAAGAAAATATAATAAAATTGTAATCTCACCAGGCCCGGGTAATCCTGATCAATCGGGTAATTGTTTAAAAATAGTAAAATCTTTGTATAAAAAAATTCCAATTCTTGGTGTTTGTCTTGGTCATCAAATTATAGGACAGGTATTTGGCTCTAAAATTGTTCAGGCTAAAAAACTAATGCATGGTAAAACAAGCAAAATTATCTCAAAAAAATTGGGAATTTTAAGAAATCTTCCAAAATCATTTGAGGCAACACGTTATCACAGCTTAATTATTGATAAAAAAACACTATCAAAACATCTTGAAATCACAGCTGAGAGCAAAGATGGTTTAGTAATGGGTGTTCAGCATAAAAAATATAATGTTCATGGAGTGCAATTTCACCCTGAAAGTATTAAAACTAAATTAGGTATTAAAATTTTAAAAAATTTTATTAGAATCTAAAATTAATGAAACAATTTATAGATAAAATTAAAAATAAAGATGATCTCTCCTTTGAAGAAAGCAAGGCAGCTTTTGAATTATTAATGGAAGGTAAGGCAAATGAACAAGAAATATTTGATTTTTTAACACTTTTATCCGCTAAAGGTGAAGTTTCAAATGAGATTGCTGGAGGGGTTTACGTTCTAAGAAATAAATCAAAAAGAGTTAATGTGCAAAATTGTGTCGATACATGCGGTACAGGGGGCGACGGAATGAACACGCTCAACATTTCAACAGCTTCTGCATTATTGCTTGCAAGTATGGGTGTTAAAGTAGCAAAACATGGAAATAAAGCAGTATCTTCTAAATGTGGATCTGGAGATGTTTTAGAGGCATTAAATATAAAAATTAATTTGGAACCAGATGATATTGAGTCACAAATTGAAAAAAATAATTTTGGTTTTATGTTTGCACCAAATTACCATAGTGCAATGAAATACGTTGGACCTACAAGAAAAAAAATTGGTAAAAGGACAATTTTTAATATGATTGGTCCTTTGAGTAGTCCAGCTTTAGTTAAAAGACAGGTAGTTGGTGTCTTTGAAAAAAAGTTATTAAAAACATTTGCTAACGCATTAAAAAGTTTAGATATTAAATTTGCATGGATCGTCAATAGTGAAGATGGTTTAGATGAAATTTCACCCTATGCTAAAACAAATGTTATTCAATTAAAAAACAATGCTATATCGGAAATCGTTATTGATCCAAAAGAATTAAATATAAATGCAGATAAATTTAAAAATCTTGTTGGTGATGATGCAAAATTTAATGCAAATAAAATGCTTGAAATATTTAAAGGTGAAGATAATGATTTTTCTAAAGCAGTATGTTTAAATGCTGCAGCAGGATTGATTGTTAATGAAACTCATGAAGAGTTTAGCGAAGCATATAAAAATGCAAGAGAGCATATTTTATCAAGTGAAGTTATTAAACATTTAGAGACAATTCAAAATGCCTGAAAATGTTCTCGAAAAAATAATTAAAAAGAAAATAGAAAAAATAGAAAATTCTAAAAAAAATATTTCAATAGACACATTAAATGAATTAATTGAGAAAAATAGAATGTTTATTAATTTTAAAGAAAATATTGAAAAAAATATTAAAGAAAATAAATTTTCAATTATTGCTGAGATCAAAAAAGCTAGTCCTTCTGCAGGTGTAATCATAAATGATTATGACCCTGTAAAAATAGCTAGTATATATAATGATAACAAAGCCACCTGTTTGTCTGTTTTGACTGAAGAAAATTTTTTTTTAGGAGATATGAAACATATAAGTGAAATTAAACAGAATATTAATTTGCCAATTCTTTGTAAGGACTTTTTTGTAGATAAATTTCAAATTCCATTAGCAAAGAGTTATGGAGCAGATGCAATATTAATTATATTAGCTGGTGTAAGTGAAAGTCTTGCAAGTGAGTTATATGAGGAAGCTTTAAAATTTAATATGTCTGTTATAGTTGAGGTGCATACAGTTGAGGAAGCAAAACAAGCTTTAAAATTTGAAGATGCATTAATCGGTATCAATAATAGGAACTTAAAAACTCTTAAAACTGATATAAATACAACTTTTGATATTCATAATGTTTTGGTTAATCATAAAGGTCCATTAATTTCTGAAAGTGGAATAAAAACAAAAGATGAACTATTAGAACTCTCAAATAAAACTTCTATTAAAACTTTTCTAATTGGTGAATCACTTTTAAAAAATTTGGAAAATAATTCTATTTTCTCAGTTCTTTAGTCAAATAGTTCGCTATTTTATTGAGTTTTTTACTATTGTGAATTGAAAAGAACTTTTGTAGAACAGATTTTGTACGATATTTGTTCTTATGTTAACAAAAAAACAAAAAAACCTGCTTTTATTTATCAACAAGAAGTTGAGAAGCTCTGGTGTTTCTCCATCTTATGAGGAGATGAAAGCTTCGTTAAACCTTAAATCTAAGTCTGGAATTCATAGACTTATAAGTGCATTAGAAGAGAGAGGTTTTATTAAAAGACTTGCTCATAAAGCAAGAGCATTAGAAGTAATTAAATTGCCAGAAACGGCCTCTGCAAATGATATTTATAACAGTTTTTCACCAAGTGTTATTAAAGGTGGTTTAGATGACAAAAGTTTATCATCAGATGATGCTGAGGTACCAGTTTTAGGAAAAATTGCTGCTGGAACACCTGTTGAGGCTATTCAAAATGAAGTTTCAAGAATACCTTTGCCAAGTAATTTAGAGAAAAATGGAGATTATTTTGGTTTAAAAGTTCAAGGGGACTCGATGATTGAAGCTGGAATTCATGAAGGTGATACAGTAATTATTAAAAGAACAGATACAGCTGATAATGGAAAAATTGTTGTTGCTCTGATTGATGAGCATGAAGCAATGTTAAAAAGAATTAGGAAAAAAGGTAAAGTTGTTGCTTTAGAAAGTGCCAACAAAAATTACGAAACTAAAATATTTGGACCTGATAGAGTAAAAGTTCAGGGTGTATTAGTATCTTTATATAGAAACTTCTAAAAAAATAGTCTAAACCATTTTAATGAAAAAAGTAGCAACTAGATTTGCTCCCTCACCTACTGGCGCATTGCATATTGGAGGTGTTAGAACAGCATTGTTTAATTGGTTATACTCCAAAAATCATAATGGTAAATTTTATTTAAGGGTGGAAGATACAGATAAAGAAAGATCTAAAGATGAATTCAAAGATCAAATAATACAATCGCTTAAATGGATCGGTATCAACTATGATGGGGAAGAATATATTCAATCAAAAAAAGTAGATGATCACATAAAAGTTGCAAATGAGCTACTTAAAAAAGGTAATGCATATAAATGTTATTGTTCAGGTGAAGAAATAGAAGAACAAAAAAAAAGAGCAAGACAAAAAAAAATTCCCTATATTTATGATAGAAAATGGAGGAATAAAAGTGAAAATGATGCTCCCAAAGATATTAAACCTGTTATAAGATTTAAAAGTAAGATTGATGGAACATCAATATTGAAAGATTTGGTTCAAGGTAATGTCGAAATAGAAAATAATACTATTGAAGATTTTATTATCTTAAGGAATGATGGGACTCCCACATATAATTTATCAGCATCCGTAGACGATCATCAAATGAATGTGACACATATTATAAGAGGTGACGATCATAAAATAAACACCTTCAAACAAATACAAATTTATCAAGCCATGAAATGGGAACTGCCCTCATTTGCTCACATACCATTGATACATACAATTGAAGGAAAGAAATTATCAAAGCGAGATCAGGCCTCTACATTAGATGATTATTCTAAAATTGGTATTATGCCTGATGCTTTAAGAAATTATCTTCTAAGATTAGGATGGTCTTATAAAGATAAAGAAATATTTACTTTAGATGAAAGTATTAAATATTTTAATCTTGAAGGAATTGGTAAATCACCATCAAAGCTTGATGTGAGCAGAATTTTATCAATGAACGAACATTATATTAAAAATATTAATGAAAATGATTTATTCAATCAATTTACTGAATATTGCAAATTATATAAAAGTGAAATTCAATTAGATAAAAAAGATAAAATTAAAAAATCTCTTACATTCTTGAAAAATAAAGCAAAAACTTTGGAAGATATATTTAATAATGCTCAATATATTATAAAAGATGAGGTTGATTTTAATAATGATGATCTTAAATTAATTGACGACAAAGCAAGAAAAGTAATTTCTGATTTTAAAAATCAATTTGAAAAAATAGACCTGCCTTCTAGAGAAATTTTAGAACCAATAGTAAACGAGCTTATAAAATCGCATGGCACAAATTTTAAGGGTGTTGGACAACCATTAAGGATTGCACTTACTGGTTCAAAGTTTGGACCTGGTATATATGATATTATTTTATCATTAGGAAAAGAGGAAGTTCAAAAACGGTTAAGTGCTAAGATAGCTTGAAACTACTGCTGAAGCTTCTGAAGATGAAGAAGTTTTAGATTTAATCTCATTTAATGTATTTTTCACATCAAGGATTTGTTTTTTCATAAGCTCTGGGTTTTTTAAAAAATATACTACAGATCTAAAAATTTCTTCTGAGTTACATTCTTTTTGAATTAATTCTGGAATTATTTCTTTTTGGTTAATTATATTAATTATATTTGCATATTTTGTTTTAACTAAAAATTTTACTATAAAAAAATTAATAAAATTCATTTTATAAATAATGATAGATGGAACTTTTGCATTGCAAATTTCAAGAGAAACAGTTCCTGATTTTGCTACAGCAAATAAAGAGTTTGATAGTATTTTTAATTTTATATTCTCATCAGATATGACTTCAACATTTTTGTAGTTTGTTTTTTCAATCTCATTTTTTATCAAATCTTTATTTTGATCAGTCGCATGAAAAATAAAATTATATTTGTTAAATTTTTCATTCATTAATTTAATAAAATCTATTAAGATTGGTAAAAGAATGTTCGTTTCAGATGTTCGACTTCCAGCAAATAAAGATATAATTTTTTTATTACCATCAATTATATTTGATAAATCTGTTTTAACATTCTCTTTATTTTCAAGTAATGGATGGCCAACGAAAGTATTTTTAATATTTTCTTTATCAAAGTATTTCTTTTCAAAATTGAATAATAATAAAACATGGTCTAAAAACTTTTTAAAATTTTTAACCCTACCCTCTCTCCATACCCACACTTGTGGTGCAACATAATGTATTGTTTTAATATTAGGATTTATACTTTTAACTTTTTCAGCAACTCTTAGGGTAAAATCTGGGCTATCTACACTAAATAGAATGTCAGGTTTAAATTCAATTATTTTATTTACAGTTTCATTTATTTTGTCTCTGATTTTAAATAAATTTAGAATAACACTAGTAAAACCAATGTAAGTTATTTCTTTAAGGTCATATATTGATTTGATTCCCAGTTTATTTAAATGGGAACCTCCAACACTTAAATATTCTATATCTGAGTGATTTTGTTGAAGCTTTGTAACAACTGTAGATGCCAATTTATCTCCTGAAGGTTCCCCTGTTAATATAAAAATTTTTTTCATTTTACTGAGATAAACATCTTATTTTTATTAGCAAAACTAATACATTTATTTTTATCTAAAAATACATGCTGTTTACCTTTTACAACAATGCCTTTTAATCCAGCTGTCTTACTTTGTTTCAACGTTTTTAAACCAATGGTAGGTAAATCAACTCTAAGATCCTGTTTCTTTTTTGGAAACTTAACTAAAACACCATGGTTTCGAAATTTTTTACTTTTGCTTTTTTCAAGCATTTTTTTAGTCCCACCTTTTCCCTCTATTGAAATTACTTTTTTATTTCTGACTACTACAGCTTGGCTGTAATTATATTCTCTTAAATTATTTAGTGTTTTAACACCTTTTTTAATATCTAATTGATCATTATTATTTGGTTTAATTTTTGAATAATTTCCCTTTTTTAGAGTAAGCTCTGGATTAAATTTAAGAGAATTTTCAGTTTTTATTTTATTTTGAGCTAATATTTTTATAATTTCTTTTAAAATTGCAGCATCGCCAAGCTTCGATGCTTTGATAATTCTTGGAATATAGTAGATTCCTAACAAATCTAACTTTAATTTAGAAAAATTTGGCTTATTGACTTTCCCAGCAAATAAGACTTTTTTACAGCTATTTTCCTTAAGAATATTAATTATTTTACCAAATTGACCTATAGAAACTAAATAAGATTTACTATCTTTTTTAAATTTCTTTGATTTTGACAAATCTATTATTAGGTAATTTATTTTTCTTTTTTTAATTGTATTGAGTATTTTATTTGGAAAATCTGTATCACCAAAAATTAATCCTATCATCTTATGAAAACGGGGTACAAATAGATCTTTTTTTATCCTTAGTAATAAATTCTATTATCTCTTTAACTAATGGATTTTCATGAAATGAACCATTTAATTTGCTTATATTTTCATTGATATTTTTTGTGGCAAAAATCTCCTTATAAGCCTCACTCAACCCTAAAATATCCTTATTTTCAAATTTAGCTCTTCTCAAACCTATTAAATTTAATCCTTGTAATGAATTTCTATTTCCTGTTGATAATCCATAAGGAATAACATCGTGCAATACTCCTGTCATACCTCCGATCATTGCCATTTTTCCAATTCTTGTAAACTGTTGAACAGCAGAATTTCCACCTATGACTACATTATCTTCAATAATAGCGTGACCTCCTAAAGGTACATTATTTGCTATAATGACATTGTTACCTACCTGACAATCATGAGCTATGTGAGATGAAATCATAAATAAACAATTGTTGCCAATTATAGTCTTTCCCCCACCACCAATTGTTCCTGGGTTTATTGTTACATACTCTCTTATTTTATTATTATCTCCAATAACTAAACTTGTTTCTTCACCATTATATTTTAAATCTTGTGGATCATTAATTGAGACAAATGGATAAATCTTATTTCCTTTTCCAATTTTAGTGTTTCCAGTAATGTTTACATGTGATTGGATCTCTGTATTCTCTCCAATTTCTACATTGGGACCTATGATAGTGTATGGGCCAATATTAACACTAGAATGAACCTTGGCATTTTTATTTATTATAGCTGTTTTATCTATCATTTATTTTCCCTAATAAAATTTTTTAAGTCTTTTGCTGGATAACCCATCACTTTAGAATTATCAGGAATATTTCTTATAACCCCACTACCTCCACCTATTTGCACATTATTACCAATCTTAAGATGTCCTGAAATACCTGCCTGACCTCCAATCATAACATTATTGCCTAAAGTCGAGCTTCCAGCAAAACCTACTTGTCCAGCAATAATACAATTCTCACCAATTTTAACGTTATGAGCTATATGTATTTGATTATCTAAATAAGTATTTTTTCCTATAATTGTGTTTGAAAGAGAACCTCTGTCGATCGTAGATCCACACCCTATTTCAACATTATCCTGAATTATTACAATCCCTATTTGGGGGTACCTAAAATTTGAATCTTTATTTGGGAAAAAACCAAATCCTTTTTTTCCAATTACACAACCATCTAAAATGTGAACATTGTTTTTAATTAATGAATTTCTAATAATTACGTTCGATCCAATGGAACAATTATCACCTATATTTACATTTTTTTCTATGATTGAATTATGACCAATTGAACAATTTTTACCAATTTTTACATTATCACCAATAAGGACATTTTTTCCAAACTTAACTTTCCCTTTAAATTCTGTCTCGTTTATATCTTTAACAGTGTTATCATAATCATCGGTAATAGAGTCCGGATAGAAAATTTTTGTTATTTGAGCAGTATGTAATAAAACTTTCTCAGTAATTATAGCCTTACAGCTATCTGGCAAGAAAGATTGAAAATTTTCCGATGTTAAGCAGTAAGAAGCTTTAGTTTCTTTTGCCAAATCAGTGTATTTTTTTGAGTGTAGAAAAGTTATTTCACTTTTTTCAGATGAGTTAAGATCTTTAATATCTGTAATTTTATCATCAGGTAAATTGTCATTTTTTAAATTAATATGCTTAAGCAAAAAATTTATATTATGAGGACCAGTATTTTTAAAAAAAGGATTAATCATTAATAAGTTTAATATCAAAACTTATTTTAAAAGCTTATCAAGATTTATTGCTAATTATTTCCTATCAACAATAGTAGCTGACCATTGGGCATCTGACATTTTTTTGCCATCAACAAATGCCTCTCCCTTGTATTTCCAAACTCTACCATGCGATCTTATAGCTTCAATATTCAATTCAAGTTTACAATCAGGTATTACAGGATTTCTAAATCTAGCCTTTTCAACACTCATTAAAAAAACTAACTTATTATCATATTCTTTTTTATCGATCCCATGAGCGGTTAAAGCAGCAGCAGCTTGACCAAAAGCTTCTACAATTAAAACACCTGGCAAAACTGGGTTACCTGGAAAATGTCCATCTACATAAAACGAATTTTTTTTAACATTCATAATAGCTGTTGCTGAGTGAAGGTGTTTTATATTTATCAACTCATCTATAAGTAACATTGGTTCTCTGTGAGGCAACAGTTGAATTATCTCAGATTTTGTTAATTTATCTTTAGTCATAAATTTTTACTCAAATTTAATTTTTTGATGTTTATCATTAAATATTTTAAGAATTTCTTCTGTGATATCTAATTTTTTATCTCCAAATATTATCTGTTCTTTTTGTAATAAAATCTGTATAGATTCTTTTTTAAGAAAAGCTGTGATAAGAGGATTCAAAGCTTCAATTATTTTTTTTTGAGAGTTTATTCTGTATTTATTAAAGTCCTCATTTTTTTTTAATCTAATATTATTAAACTTTTTAACTTCATCTTCATAATTTTTTACTAACTTTTCATATTCATCTTTTTTAAGTATATTTTTTTGAGTAATTATTTTTTCTTTTTTATTTTCAATCTTTTTACCTAAATCGTTTAATTCTAACTTAATTTTTTTACTTTTATTTTCTATTATCTTATTTAAAGTTTTTCCTGCTTCTGAATTCTTTACAATATAATTAATATTTATAAATCTTATATTTTCGTTAGCATTAGATGAGACTACAAAAAAAACTAAAATAAGTATTTTAGCAATAAAAAATTTCATTAAAATTGGGTTCCTAGATTAAATCTAAAGGTCTCAGTTTTATCTGTGGAGGCTTTTGACAATGCATTCGCGAATGAAAAACTAAGAGGACCTATTGGTGTCATTAAATTAAGTGCTACACCAGTGGATGATCTAATTGTACTTTTATCATCGATGGAACTATCGTAATCTACTCCCCAAATATTGGCTGCATCAACAAAGACACCTACATCTAAATTGTCTAATCCTTGAACTATATTTGGGAGAGTTGCAGAAAAATTTAGCGATGAAACATAATTTCCACCTATGTAATCACTATTTTCAACTGGTCCAACTTTGCCCCTCTGAAAACCTCTTAATCTAGAAGCAGGTACATTTAATCTTTTAGAAATTCTAACATCATCACTTAAACCTGTAATAGTTTTACCAAAAAAACTTACTTTTCCAACCATATCTGAGGTTGATGAAAGCTTTTTATAATTAGTTATAATAAATGCATTAGATAACTCTGAATTATCTGATACTAAAGGTAGTTCTTGTGAAAAAGTTGTAACATATCCACTTTCAGTTCTAAATCTCTTATCTCTTAAATCCTGATTAATTGAATAATTAAAATACAAGTCTGTGTAAGATCCTTCTTGTTTTTTTAAAACATTTGAGGCTTTATCTGAAGTTTCTAAATCCTCAATAAGAAAGTCTATTTCTGGACTAAGAAATACATTTTGAAATTGTTCAAACTCTGTTCCTAATGAAAAACCAATTTCTGAAGTTTTATAACCTGAATTTGTTAATAAATCAGTTGTTGAGCTTTTAATTGAAGTAAATAAGGTATTATCACTATAATTGAAATTAGGTTTTGCGTAAATAAATTGACCTTTTATTGAGTCTGCTGTTAATTCTAAATTAGTATTCAATTTAATTCCTTTACCTAAAAAGTTATTTTCTTTAATACCTGCGCCAATAGTTTCTCCAGTAGTACCAAAACCTGCTGTCAGAGAAATTTCACCAGTAGGCCTTTCCTCTACATTGATGTCTATTTCTTTAAATGATTGATTTGAACCATCTCTCACATCAGTTTTAACTTTTTTGAAAATCCCTAAGCTTTGAATATTATTTACAGATTTATTAAATAAAATTTCATTAAATGGATCACCCTCGTCAACAATAAGATTATTTCTAATAACTTCTTCTAAAGTATTGAAATTTCCTTTGATATTTATTTTTTCAATATAAAACTTATCGCTTTCAGAAATATTGATATTAAAATTAATTTTGTCATCTTTAATGTTTTCCACAATTGAAGCATTTATAAATTCATATTGTTTGGACAATGCAATATCATTGATGTCATCTAAAAGGTCATTAACTATAAGAAGAGAATATTCATCTCCTTTTAATTTAGAAAATTTTTTTGTTATTTTTTCAAATAATTCTGCATCATAATTAGACGGTAAATTCAATGAAAAATCATTAAAAAAATATTTTTTACCAGGTGTGATATTAAAAATTAAATTAAAATTTGAATTTTTATCAAATTCAACAAAAGAATTTTCTATCTTTACATTAAAATAACCATTATTTTTAAAGTAATTTGAAAGAAGTCTCTTATCAAGATTTATCAATTCTTGATTGATAAAAACATTTTTTGATATAAATTTCCAAAATTTATGTTCCTCTGAAACAATTACTTCTTTCAATCTTTTTTCTTTAAAAACCTTCTCTCCAAGAAAAATAATTTTTTTAATCTTTGCTTTTTCTCCCAATTCAACATCAATTTTTAAATCAATAGTATTCAACTCGTCATCTAAACTTTTAGAACTTGTGATATTTGCAAAATAATATCCATTTGTTTTCAAAATGTTATAAATCAAATTAATATCAGCGGATAACAATTCCTGATCAAAAGATTTCATCTCTGCTAATTGCAATCTACTTTTGATAAATTCAACCAGAGATTGTTTCTTAATTCCAGTTATTTGTAAATTTTCTATTATCGGATTTTCCTCAACTTTTAAAAACAAAGTTTGATTTTCAAAACTCAAATTTATATTTCTAAAAAAATTACTTTCATACAGCTTTTTGATTACTTTATCCAACTTGCTTTTTGTGATCTCTTCATTTATCTCAAGTTCAGAAAAAATAATTATTGTTTGATCTGAAATTCTTTTATTTCCAGAAATTTCAAATTTCTGTAAGGTCTCAGCTCTCACTAAGGACAAAGAAAGAGAAAATACTAAAATGATTTTTATAAAAATCTTTAACATAAATACTTGCTTTATATACCTAAAGTATTTAATTTTAAATGAACATAATCCCTTAAATTATAGATCTGTTTTATGTTTCTAGGCTTTATTTTCTTAAATTTCTGAAATTCTTTTAAATTTGAAATCTGATTAATTAATTTAGTAAGTTCCTGAAAATTAATTTTTCTATCTAAAAACTTATAAACTAAATAATCATTAACTGTTATTAAAACTGTTTCAAATAGTGATGAATATTGTGGCAATCCATTAAGTAATCCAACTAATGGAAATTTATTTTTTTCTATTTTTTTAAGATTCAAATCATTAAGTATTTTAAAATTAAGTGGACTTGAATCTAAATTCTTATTTTCTTTAATATATATAGAATTATAAATAGGTATCATCATATCTGGTTCATGAATCAAAAATTTACTCAAACCATTTTTAAATTTAATTATAGTATGAACATATGACTTTGGGTGTGTGAGTATTGAAATTTTATCATAGCTAATATTAAATATATTTTTTGCTTCAATTACTTCAAAAACTTTATTCATAAGAGTTGCTGAATCTATTGTGATTTTTTTTCCCATAGTCCAATTAGGATGTTTTAAGGCTTCATTTAACTTTATCTTATTAAATTGACTTTTTGGAAGATTAATAAATGGTCCACCAGATGCAGTAATGTAAATTCTTTCAATATCATTTTTTTTATCATCGTTTAGGAGTGAAAAGATAGAAAAATGTTCTGAGTCAACAGGAATAAAATTTGTTTTGTTTTTTTTAAGTTCTTTTTTGATTAGTGGCCATCCACACACAATTGCCTCTTTATTAGCTATCGCGATTAATTTTGTATGACTAATTATTCTATATGTTGGCAATAATCCGCCAATGCCAGAGATAGCACTCATTACATAATCAACTTTTTTTGGTAAAATTCTTTTTAAGCTTTCAAAACATTGAAAAATATTAATTTTTTTATTTTTACAAATAACTTTTGTTTTTTTAAAACTAGTTGGATCAGTTACAATTATATTTTTTACATTAAATTTTTTTGCTTGATTTATTAAATCCTTATAATTTGTGTTAGCTGTTAATAACTCAATCTTAAATTTATTTTTATCTTTTTCAATGATATCAAGCAAACATTTTCCTATAGAACTTGTTGAACCTAAAATAACTATTTTTTTTCTCATTTACTAAAGTTTATTATTATTGAAATTAAAGTTATTAAATAAACAAAAGGAAAAACAAAAATCATTCCATCAATTCTATCTAATAATCCACCATGCCCTGGTATAATATTTCCTGTATTTTTAATTTTAGAGGATCTTTTGAAATATGATATTATTAAATCTCCAATTTGGCTTACACTTGATATTAAAAGGATTAATATTACAAATTTTAAATCATTTTTTATCAAATTTTGATGAATGTAAATTTCATTAGAATATTGTAAGACAAATATTGCTGAAGTGATTAGAGAAAGAACAAAGCTACCAATCATACCAGATTGAGTTTTATTCGGACTTATTTTACTTAATTTTGGTCCTTTTAATAATTTTCCAAAAATATAACCACCTATATCTGTAGATACACAAATTAAAATAATTAATAAAAATAACTCTAAATTTTGATTTCTAAAATAATATGCACTGTAAAATGACAAAAATAAAAATAAAATACCTAAAATTTTAATATCGACTCTTTTAATCATTTTTAACCACTCATATGAGGAGATCAAAAAAGCTATAAATAAAAAGATATAAAAAAAAATTTTACCTTCTAATACGACTAAAAAGGTTGTTAAAATTAAAATAATTGAACTTATTAATCTTTTTTCAAATTCTTTTAACATTAAATATTTCCAAAATTTCTTGTAATATTCTTATATTTTTTAATAATTTGATAATAGTCTTTTTCATTAAAATCGGGCCATAATTTTTTTTCAAAAAAAATCTCTGAATAAGCTACTTGCCATAACAAAAAATTACTTAATCTTTTTGTATTTCCAGTTCTAATTAATAAATCTGGATCTGGTATATCTTTTGTTTGCAAGTATTTCTTTAAATTTTTTTCATTAATTAATTCTTTATTTTTCTTTAACTCTTTAAAAGCAAAGATTAACTCAGCTTTAGAGCCATAATTTAATGCTAAATTTATTTGAAGCCTTTTATTTTTTGATGTTTTTCTTTCAGATGAAGTTAGAAGACTATTTAATTTTGTTGAAAAACTTTTTTTACCTATAATCTTTAACTTAATTTTTTGTTTATTTAATTCCTCTATTTTTTCTTTAAGAAAATTTTCCAAAAGATTAAATAAAAAATTTATCTCTTTTTTAGGTCTTTTCCAGTTTTCTGTTGAAAAAGCATATAATGTAAGAAATTTTATGTTATTTTTGATTGTTTCCTTGATAATTTTTTCTACTGTATTTAAACCAGCTTTATGACCAGCATTTCTTGAATTTTTGTTCTTCAGACCCCATCTCCCATTACCATCCATGATAATGGCCACATGTTTCAAAGGGTTCATATTGTCATTATTTCTTTTTCTTTAATTGAAATTTTTTCGTCAACAATCGCAATATGCTTATCAGTAATTTCTTGAACATTTTTTTCAAAAGATTTTTCATCATCTTCACCAATTTCTTTTGATTTTAAAAGTTTTTTTAATTCTTCATTAGCATCTCTTCTAATGTTTCTAATTGAAATTTTACATTTTTCGCCCATAGACTTTATTAACTTTTTAAGTTCTGTTCTTCTTTCCTCGTTTAATTCTGGTATTGGTAGTCTAATTAATTGTCCATCAATTTGTGGATTTAATCCAAGCTCTGACTTCTTAATTGCAGCATCTACCAAATTCACATTATTTTGATCCCAAACTTGGATATTAATCATTCTTGGTTCGGGTGTTGTGATACTCCCAACTTGATTAATTGGCATTTGTTGTCCATACACATCAACTTTAACTAGATCTAGCATTGCAGCATTAGCTCTTCCAGTTCTTAATGATGATAACTCTTTAGAGAATACATCAATAGCTTTATCCATTTTTAAGCTATGTGATTTATCATCAAACATCTATTCGCCTATTTTAATTCTACTAAATTCCTTAATTTTTAAATCGTTTACAGCTAATTCTTTTAAAACATCTTGAACTTTCTTTTTAGGTTCCATTACCCAAGCCTGAGTCATAAGAGCATTTTCTTCTTTAAATTTATTCATTTTTCCTAAACTAATCTTTTTAGCTATGTCCTCTGGTTTACCCGAATTCTTAAGCTCTTCTGTTATTAATTCTTGCTCTTTATCTATGATTGTTTTGTCTATTAAAGTGGACTCTAAAGCTAGAGGATTTGAAGCTGCAATATGCATTGACAATTGTTTACCAAATGTTTTCACTGTTTCAGAATTTTCTTTAGTTTCCAACGAGACAATTACAGCTAGTTTGGCCAAGTTATCCTTTACAACAGTATGTAAATATTGGTAATTGGTCGAAGAAGAGTTTGAGATAGTTTTTGTTTGTCCAATAGTTATTTTTTCTCCGATTTTAGCAATCAACGAAACCAAATTATCCTCAACTGAGGAACCATTTTTCATTTGAGCTTTTTTAAGATTATCAAGATTAGAGTCATTTTGGTTATTCAATTCACTTAACTCTTTAACAAAATTTATAAAATCATCATTTTTTGCAACAAAATCTGTTTCACAATTAACTTCAATTATTGAAGTCTTTTTTTCATCACCGCTGATTGCTACCACACCCTCTTTCGCCTCTCTTGACATTTTTTTCGATGCTTTTGAAATTCCTTTTACTCTTAAAATCTCTACAGCTTTATCTAGATCTCCATTAGCCTCTTTTATGGCTAAGTTACAGTCTTTAAAACCAGCTCCTGTAGCAACTCTTAATTTTTTTACTTTTTCAACATCACTCATATCAATTTATTGTTTCTTTCTTTTTTTCACTAAACTTTTCCTCTAGTTTTTCTCTATCTTTTTCTTGTATAGTCTTAGATGATTTAGTCTCTTTTTTAACACTTTCTTTTTTTTCAACTACAGGGGTTGAGCTTTTTGCTGAAACAATTGTCTCTTTAATTAAATTACAATACAAATCTATCGATCTTCTTGCATCGTCATTTCCTGGAATTGGATAATCAATACCATCAGGATTTGAATTACTATCTAATATTGCAACAATTGGAATTCCCAATTTAACTGACTCCTGAATAGCGAGTGATTCATAATTTGTATCGATAATAAATACTAAGTCAGGAACTTTTTTCATCTCTGCTATACCACCTAATGATCTTTGAAGCTTATCTTTTTTAACACTCATTTTAAGAAGTTCTTTTTTTGTGAAACCTCTATTTTCTGAAACTAAATTTAATTCTAATTGTTTTAGCTTTTTAATTGAATTTGATATAGTTCCCCAATTAGTTAACATTCCTCCTAACCATCTATAATTTACAAAATATTGATCAGTTTCTTTAGCAACTTCTGCTATCGCCTCTGATGCTTGTTTTTTTGTTGAAACAAATAATATTTTTCCATTATTAGATATAACTTGATGAATTTTTTCCAGTGCAACTTTAGTAAGTTCTAATGTTTGAGTTAAATCTATAATGTGAATGGAGTCTCTTTTACCAAAAATATATTTTTTCATTTTTGGGTTCCATCTCAGTGTTTTGTGTCCTAAATGAACACCTGCTTCTAATAATTGTTGGATTGTAACGTTAGGTATTTTCATATTTATTCCCGGTTAAGCCACCACAGTAATTTCCAATTAAGGACCGGAGGTATAAAACCAAAAACTGTGTGCGTTTTTGTTAATTTTAGTGACTATTTACAAAGATTTTTTTTATTTAACAAGCCTAAAATTATCGAATAATTGCAGTAATCTCTTTATTTCTAATTATATTTAACATTTTTCTATCGACATTTCTCTTATTTTTGAGTGTAAAATCCAATTCACTATTTTGGTCTCGTAATTTGATTTTAACGACTGTATTTCCATTGTTAGATATAATTTTTGAGATTTCATTCAATTCCTTTAATGATTTTAATTTAAAAAATACCTCTTCGATTGGTTTATTTATTAACTCTGAAAGTGAGGCTATTTTCTGAACATTTATTCTCTTAAAACGATTTTCTTCATCCGAAACAGATTTTACCAAAGTCAATATTATTGATGATCCTTCTTTTAAAATATCACGATTTTTTTCTAATACCTCAGAAAAAATAAACAATTCAAAAACACTAGTTAGATCAGTCAATTTTAAAACAGCATAGGGATTTCCTTTAGCTGTTTTTCTTTCTTGTAACTTTAATAAAGTTGCAGCAATATTTGACTTTATAATTTCATTATCATTATTAAAACTAAGGTAATCTTTTATATTATAGTCCTCAAATATTTCTTTAAATTGATTTAAAGGATGATCAGATACAAAAAAACCAACTGACTCGAATTCCTTGGACAATCTTTCTTCAAACTTCCAATCATCAATCTTAATGATTACCTCGTCATCTGGTGTATTATTTTCACCAAACAAATCAATTTGATTAGCAGATTTATTTTCATAAATATTTTTTGATTTTGTGATAAATTTTGGTATTGAATTAAAAAATGATTGTCTATTTGGATTTATATTATCAAAAGCTCCTGCTTTAACTAAACCTTCCAATTGTAACTTGTTTATATCTTTTGGATTTACTCTATTTAAAAAATCATTTATTGAGCTAAATTTTCCATTTTTCAATCTTTCTTCAACAATATTTGAAATTGCTTCATATCCTACAGCTTTGACAGCTCCCAACGCATAAAAGAATTTTTCTCCATCTGTTCTAAAATCCGCATAGCATTCATTAATATCAGGTCTTACTATCTTAACGTTTAATCTTTTTAATTCCTCATAAAACTCACTTAATTTATTTTGATTAGAAATATCCATTGTCATTGATGCAGCAATGAACTCTTTTGGATAATATGTTTTTAAATAAGCTGTTTGATAAGAAATAATTGCATATGCAGCTGCATGACTTTTATTAAAACCATATTCTGCAAAAGGCTCTATTTTCAAAAATATTCCTGCAGCTACATCTTTGCTAATTCCATTGTTAACAGCACCAGTAATGAAATTTTGTTTTTGTTTTTCTAATTCTGCCCTTTTCTTTTTACCCATTGCTCTTCTTAGAATGTCTGCTTGACCAGCAGTAAAACCAGATAATTTTTGTGCAATTTGCATTACTTGTTCTTGATAAATTATTACACCATAGGTAGGCCGTAAAATATCTTCAAGTAAAGGATGTAAATAATCAGGTGTTTTTTTTCCATGTTTACAATCATTATAGACTGGTATGTTGCTCATTGGACCTGGTCTATAAAGTGCTACCAGTGCAATAATGTCTTCTATGTGATTTGGTTTCATTTGCATCAATGCTTCACGCATTCCAGCACTTTCAATTTGAAATAAACCAACAGTTTTGCCAGATGACAATAGATCAAAAACTTTTTGATCTTCAAAATTTATGTTTTCAATATTAAATTTTTTATCTTTTTTTCTTATTAGTTTTTGAGTATTATTTATAACTGTTAAGGTTTTTAATCCCAAAAAATCAAACTTGATTAATCCAGCATTTTCAGCTGAGTACATGTCAAATTGTGTTGAGGGTAATAATAAGTCAGATGTTGCGTCCTTATATAATGGTACCATCTCAGTCAACTCTTTGTCTGCTATCACTACACCTGCAGCATGGGTTGCAACATTTCTATTTAGCCCTTCTAATTTTAATGAAAGATCTGTAAGTTTTTTTACTCTACTATCCTCATTTATCAGTTTTTGAAGTCTTGGTTCTCCGGCTATACATTCGGTTAGATTTTGTGGCCTTGATGGATCAAACGGTATCATTTTTGATATACTGTCAACAAAACCATAAGCCAATCCTAAAACACGTCCAACGTCTCTAATAACCATTCTAGCCTTTAATTTTCCGAATGTGATTATATGAGCTACACTATTTTCATATTTTTTTGTTAAATATTTAAAAACTAAATCTCTTTTTTCCTCGCAAAAATCTATATCAAAGTCAGGCATTGAAATTCTATCTGGATTTAAAAATCTCTCAAAAATTAGGTTAAATTTTATTGGATCAACATCAGTTATTGAAAGACACCAAGCGACCAGAGAACCAGCACCAGATCCTCTACCAGGTCCAACTGGTATATCATTTTCTTTTGCCCATTTAATATAGTCAGATACAATTAAAAAATAACTTGCATAATTCATTTTAATTATGATTTCTAACTCATGATCTAATCTATCTTTATATTTCAAATAATTCTTGTTAGATGCAAAATCTTTATTGTCTAAGTTAAATATCTTTATAAATTTTTCATTAAGGCCATCTAATGAGTTTTTCTTTAAAGTTTCGTCTGCGCTAATGCCTTTATCAGAGCTGATATTAGGTAGTATAGGTTTGGATGATAAAGGTCTAAAATTACATCGAAATGGAAAGTTATAATTATTTTTTAATGCCTCAGGTATATCAGCAAATAAATCAATCATTTCTGAATTAGTTTTAAGATAATGCTGATTGCTAAATCTAACTCTGTTTTTTTCGTTTACATAAGTTTTGTTTTTTATACATATCAATGCATCGTGTGCCTCATGCATATCTTTGTCTATATAAAATACTTCATTAGTAGCGATTAGAGGAATATCTAATATTTTTGAACTTTTTAAATTAAATTTTTCAAACTCTTTTTCATTTAAATCACCATGACGCTGTATTTCAATATAGAATCTATCACCATAACAATTTTTTAATTTTAAAAAAATTTCTTGAATTTCGGCAAATTTACCTTTGTTAAACAATTGTCCAAAAAAACCATTAACCGTTCCAGAAAATATTGCTACTCCTTCATTTTTATTTAGTAGCTCATCAAAATCTAAATGAGGTTCAGAAAGCTCATCATTTTTTAAAAAAGACAATGAAGATAACTTTATTATTGTTTTATATCCATCTTCATTTAATGCGAACAAAGGTATAAGACCTGTTGTATCATCTAATTTAAAATTAATTTGAGTTCCAATTATTGGTTGAGATCCAGATTTAGATAATTTTTCAGCAAACTCTAAGGCGCCACATAGATTGGAGGTATCACACAAACCTATTGCTTTTAGTTTATTATCTTTAGAAATATCTTTTAAATCATCTAACTTGATAGCTCCTTCACAAATAGAAAATTGAGAATGTATTTTTAGATGATTAAAATTTTCAGAATTAGACTCTTGCATTAATGGTCTTTATATTACCATTAACTATTTCCAACATGCAATTAGCCTTTTTAGCAAAAAATCTATTATGAGTTGCAAAGATTATTAGTCGGTTTGCATTAATTTGTTTTTTTAAAAGATCAAAAACACTTTTTGCAGTTTCTAAATCTAAACTTCCTGTTGGTTCGTCGGCTAAGATAACTTGAGGATCATTAATTAGAGCTCTAGCTATTGATACTCTTTGTTTTTCACCTCCAGAGAGTTCTGCAGGATAATGGTAAATTCGATTCGATAAACCAACTTTTTTTAATAATTTTTTTGATTTTATTTCTGAAATTTCTTTATTTTTTTCAATAGCAAGATTAGCCAAATATACATTTTCTAAAGCTGTAAAATCTGGAAGTAAATTATCCTGTTGATATATAATTCCAATTTTATTAGCTCTTAAAACGTCATTATAGTTAGAATTTTTATAATCTATTTGTCTATTTCCATATTTCATTATACCACTTGATGGTCTATCAATTAATGACAACAAGTTTAGTAATGTTGATTTTCCAGAACCAGAAGGTCCCATTAAAGAGTAAATTTTTCCAAGTTTAAAATTATAAGTTAATTTTTTTAAAACTTTTAAATTTTTTTGGTGAGTAAAAGACTTGGAAATATTTGAAAGTTTAATAAAATTATTCATATTTTAATGCTTTAACAGGATCTAGTTTTGCTGCTTTTAAAGCAGGGAAAATTGAAACAATAATTGTAATAATTATTGAGCATAGCGAGATTAATAAAATTGATGGCGGGTTAATCTCTGAGGGCATCGTACTTAAAAAATATATTTCTTCTGGAAACAAACTGATGTTGAACAAAGTGCTTAAAAATTGTCTTAAATTTTCAACATATATTGAAAAAGTTACACCAAGAATAATTCCAAAAATTGTAGCAGATGTTCCTATTATTACTCCAACAAGAAAAAAAATTTTTACAATTGATTTGTTAAGTACACCAATAGATTTTAATATCGCAATATCTTTTGTTTTGTTTTTTACCAATATTGTTAAACCAGAAATTATGTTAAAAGCGGCTACAATAATAATTAAAGACAATATTATAAACATTACATTTCTCTCAACTTTAAGAGCTGAAAAAAGAGCACTATTCATATCTGACCAAGAATACACAAATTCATTTTTAAAAATTTTCTGTACTATTTCTTTTTGGTCTTCAATTTTTTGAGGATTTTTAAGATAAATTTCTAAATTTCTATCATCCTTATTTAGATTAAAGAACTCCTCTAGAGTTGATAAATTTATAAAAGCTATATTGTTGTCGAAATCAACAAGTCCACTTTCAAAAATTGATACAACTGTGAAAGTTTTTTGTTTAGGTATATTACCTATTATTGTTTCAATTCCACTTGAGGACATAATTGTAATATCATCCCCTATATCAAGATTGAGAGTAAAACTGAGCTCTTTTCCAATTGAAATAAAATTTTTACTTAAGTTATTTCTGTTACCTAAAAAATTTTTATTCTTTACTAATTCAAGTTTCGAGAAATCATTATTTTTATAGCCCCGTAATACTATTCCTTTGGAAGTCTCGCTTTTAATCATTATGGCCTCACCTGAATTGCTTAAAATCAATTCATCAGAAATAAGTTTTAAATTGTTAAGTTTTAACTTTTCAGTTTCGATTACATTTTCATATGGTTTAACAGTTATATGAGCATTAAAACCAACTATCTTATTTATTAGTTCTGTCCGGAAACCATTCATGACTGACATAACAATTATTAAAACAGCTACACCAAGACTGATACCTATGAAGGAAAAAATTGAAATAACATTTAGAAAGCCATCTTTTTTTCTAGCTTTCAAAAACCTGAAGGTAATTTCTTTTTCTAAAGTAGAAATCAATTTTTTTCTTTTTGTTTTTTGATTATTTCTATTATTTCAGTTATTTTTAATTTTTTTGTTTCTTTTCCAACTTCTTTAAATTCTATTAAGTCACCCTCAGTTTGTTTACCTATAATTATTTGATATGGAGCACCTATTAAATTCATCTTTTTTATTTTTGATGAAAAATTTTCATCAGTATCGTCAATTATTGCGTCAATGTTGTTTTTTTCTAATTCAGAATTAAACTTATTTGCTTTTTCTAATGCTGAATTGTCATTTTTATTTATCATCGTTATTATTCCAATATCATATGGTGCAACAGATATTGGCCATTTCATGATTTCATTTTTCTCGTCGTATTTTGCCTCTATTATTGCGCCTACTAACCTTGAAACTCCTATGCCATATGAGCCCATTTTAACAAAATCTTTTTTACCACCAGGAAGATCTACTGACGCACCCATTGGTTTTGAATATTTGTCACCAAAATAAAATATATGGCCAACCTCAATACCTTTAGTTTTCAATCGATTAGTTTCTGAAACTTTTTTTTCAAACTCATTCTTATTAAATTTTTCATCAGTAACTGAGTAAAATTCTTCATATTTTTTTCTCAGGTCTTCTAACGATTTTTTCTCTAATTTTGTGCCTTCACTTTTCAAATCAAAAATTCTCTTATCCGTATAAATTTTACTTTCACCAGTTTCAGCTAAAATAATAAACTCATGAGAAAGATTACCTCCTATAGGTCCAGTATCAGCAGCCATTGGTATGGCAGTAAGATCTAATCTCTTAAAAGTTTTTAAATACGATAAGAAAAATTTATTATAAGAAAATAAAGCTTCCTCATCAGAAATATCGAATGAGTAAGCATCTTTCATATAAAACTCTCTGCATCTCATTATTCCAAATCGTGGTCTAATCTCATCTCTAAATTTCCATTGAATATGATATAAAAGTTGTGGAAGCGATTTATAAGACTTTACTGAAGCTCTAAATATATCTGTTACAAGTTCTTCATTAGTTGGGCCATAAAGCATTTCACGATCTTGACGATCTTTTATTCTCAGCATTTCTTCACCATAGTCCTCATATCGTCCACTTTCTTTCCATATCTCACTTGATTGTATTGTTGGCATTAAAATTTCTTGAGCTCCAATTTTGTTTTGCTCTTCTCTAACAATATCTTCAATTTTTTTCATGACTTTAAAACCTAATGGTAACCAAGAGTAAATTCCTGCTGATGATTGTTTAATCATTCCCACACGTAACATTAATTGATGTGATTTTATTTTGGCTTCTGAAGGATTGTTTTTTAAAATTGGAATAAATGATTGTGAAATATACATTCTAAGTGATTATATTTCTTAAATTTAAATATTCAAATTTCATAAGTAAGTAAATAATTATAAACAAAACTGTTGTAATTCCAGTACAATAAACAAATTTCTTTAACATTTTTGGATTTTCTGGGGAGCCTGGATCCTCACCCTCAATTTTGATCACTTTATTTCTCTCTACATCTATTGGTAGAATTGCAAAGAAAATTATCCACCAAATGATTATATAGATTATTGCTAATCCTGTAAGGCTCATTAAATTTTCACCAAGTTAATATTAGCAAAAGGTTTTTTTCCAGTTTTTTCTTTAGTAAATTTACGACAAGCAATTTTTAGCGCATCTATTAAATTGTGCTCTTGCTGTTTATTGCCAAGTTTAAATGTTCTTGTTGTTTTTTCAATTTCATCTTCTAATCCGTATAAAAACTCCTCTTTCTCATAAACAGGCAGACCTCTGAAAGTTATTATAGGGCTGTTGTGGATATTTCCTTTTGGAGTAATTAAAATTGTAATTTCCAAATAACCATTACTACTCAGGTTTCTTCTGTCTTTTATAGACTGAGAGTCCTCTTCCACACTAACATTACCATCTAAATACAATCTTCCGCTTGGTGCTTTATCATAAACTTCTGGTTTATCACCAGGATATAATTTTACTATATCTCCATTTTCAACTTGAACAGGATGGGGAACCTGCATTTCTTTTGCAAAATTAATATGTTCTATCATATGTCTGTGTTCTCCATGAACTGGGATAACACATTGTGGTTTTACCCATTGATACATATCTTTAAGATCTTCTCGATTTGGATGACCTGATACGTGAATAAACTCAGTCTCTTCAGAGATAACCTCTATACCATCTTTCACTAATTGGTTATGAAGTTTATAAAGTTTTTTTTCATTTCCAGGAATGATTTTTGATGAAAAAATAACAGCGTCATCTTTCTCAATAAATACATCTGGATGGATATAATTTGCAATTCTCATCATCGCGCCCATTGGCTCACCTTGACTACCTGTACATAAATAAAGAATTTTTTCTCTGGAAAAATTTTTTGCATCCCTAGGATCAACAGGTTCAATTGTATTTTTTAAATATCCGCATTGTCTCGCAGCCTTATAAATTCTATGCATCGATCTTCCAACTAAAGATATTTGCCTTCCAGATTTTTCAGCGCAGTAAAAAGCTGTTTCCATTCTTGCTACATTGGATGCGAAAGAGGTAATGATAATTCTTTTCTTTAATCGATTAACTATGTTCAACAAATTTTTTCTGACATCTAACTCTGATCCTGATCTTCCAGCACTAAAAACATTTGTCGAGTCACAAATCATAGCTAAAACACCTTCTTCACCTATTTCTTTTAATCTTTTAGAATTAATTTCATCTCCGATTAGTGGATTTGGATCAACTTTCCAATCTCCAGTATGTAAAATCACGCCTGCTGGAGTTTTAATTCTCAAACCATTTGGTTCTAAAATTGAGTGAGTCAAAGTAATGTATTCAATATCAAATTTTTCTAATGAAATATTTCCATTTAGTTCAACAATTTGTAGATCTTTAGTAATATCAATATGTTTTTCTTTAAATTTTTCTTTTATCAAAACAGCTGTAAAAGGTGTTGCGTATATCTTGCATTGAAGTTTTGGCCATAAATGGGCGATTGCTCCAATGTGATCTTCATGGGCATGGGTAAGAACTATACCTAATAAATTATCTTTCTTTTCAACAATAAATCCTGGATCTGGATAAATTAAATCTATTCCGGGAAGTGTATCATCTGCAAAAGTAACCCCTATATCAACCATAATCCATTTATGATCTCCTGGTAAACCATATCCGAACAAATTCATGTTCATCCCAATTTCACCAGATCCACCTAATGGACAAAATAATAATTCTTCTTTCATTTATTCAACTAATTTAGAAATTTTTATAAGGCCTTTAACAGTGATGTTTTTGTTTTCAATAACTTTTGTTTTTATTGAATTTTTAAATAAATCAGAAAAGCCACCAGTAATAACAACCTTATAAGACTTTCTAGTTTCTTTCTTAATCAAATTAATAATATTGTCAATTAAACCTGCATAACCCCAAAAAAAACCAGATCTCACAGCTGAATTTGTATCAACACCAATTACTTTTTTAATTTTTTTAAGATTTATTTTAGGAATCAAGGAAGCCTTATCAGTTAAAGTATTTAATGAAATACTTATACCAGGAGCAATAACTCCTCCTCTATAAGAGTTGCTTACTAATACATCAAATGTTGTTGCTGTACCAAAATCTAAGATAATAAAATTCTTGTTAGGTTTCATAAGACTTATTGCGTTAGCTAGTCTATCAGAACCAACCTGTTTAAAATTTGCTTTTATATTTAGAATAGATTTTAAATTGAGATCTTTTATTTCATGACATTTAACTTTAGTTTTTTTTGATATAAATTTTTTTATAGAGTTAAAGGTTTTTGGGACAACACTACAAAATAATATTTTTTCAATATTATTAAAATCTTTTGTTAAAATTTTAAATTTTTTATTAAGAATTGAGTTCGTTATTAATTTTGAACTTAAACTTATTTTTTTTAAAATCTTATCTTTAGAATTTACTAAAAATAATTTAGTTACTGAATTTCCAATATCTCCTAAAATTAGCATATTTGTATTTATACTCTTTTTTTAATTAATCTCTTTAAATTGTTTTCAAAAATCTTTTTTAGCTCTAATTCAAATTTCTTTTTTGAAATATCTTTATTTACTAGCGCCCTTAGATGTGTAGTTGGGTAATTTCTTAAAAAGGGACTTTTTATTAAATTCACACCAATACCAACAATCAGATAAGTATGATTAAGTTTATTTACTTTTTCTTGCAAAATTCCACATATCTTTTTTTTTTGAATCAAAAGATCATTAGGTTTTTTAAAATAAATTTTTTTTTTATAATATTGTGAAATACATTTTTTGACCATTAAACAATTAATTTTGGTTAATTTATTTAAAGATATTTTGAAGTTTTTTAAATTATAAAAAAAACTTACGAATAAATTTCCTTTATAGGAAATCCATTTTTTTCCATATTGTCCTCTACCATTAATTTGTAAATCAGATAAAATCATGCCAAAATCATAATTATAGTTTTTGATTATTCTTAATGCGGTATTATTAGTACTTTTAACTTTGTTAAATCTAAATATTTTAAACTTCATTAAATTATATTGATCTTTGAAACTGCATCAATCAATTCACTAGGAAAAATAAAGTACATTAAAATTAATATTGTAGAAACTGTTAAAGATAACTTCAACCAAAGGTTATGATCTTTGTCATAACTATCTTTTTCCTCATCGAAATACATTATCTTAATAATTCGCAAGTAATAAAACGCTGCCACTACTGTTGATAATAGTCCAACAATAGCTAAAAAATACATTGACTGTTCAATGACAGATTTAAAAATATAAAATTTTGCAAAAAAACCTGCTAGTGGTGGTATTCCGGCTAGAGAAAATAAAATTATCAATAATGAAATTGAAAGCAAGGGATGATTTTTTGATAATCCTGATAAATCATCTATTTGTTCATAATAGATATTATTTCTTTTCATCATTAACAAACATGAAAAAAAACCTAGGTTCATGATTATATAAATAGTCATATAAATAACTGAGCTTTGTATCCCGTCATTAGACGCAGTTGCTAAACCTGCTAGAGCATATCCAATATGACTAATAGAGCTATAAGCTATAAGTCTTTTAAGATTTTTTTGTCCTATTGCTGCTATCGCACCAAAAAGCATGGATGCGATTGATAAAAAAACTAAAATCATTTGCCACTGATCAATAAGATTTAAAAAAGGAACATATAAAAATCTTATAAACACAGTTAACGCTGCTATTTTAGGAACCATTGTAAAAAATAATGTTACTGATGTTGGCGACCCTTCATAAACGTCTGGGGCCCACATATGAAAAGGTACAGCAGAAATTTTAAACGCTAAACCCACCAAAATAAAAACTATTCCAAAAGTAATAGCATATTCATTTGTATTAAATTGGGTTGAAATAACATTAAAATTTGTTGAACCTGTAAAACCATAAATCAAAGAACAACCGTACAATAATAAACCTGAGGATAATGCACTTAAAACAAAATATTTTAATCCTGCTTCAGATGATTTTAATTGATCTCTATTAAATGTTGCCAAAACATACAAGGCTAATGACTGAAGCTCTAAACCCATATAGAAAACAATTAGATCATTAGAGCTGATCATAATCATCATGCCCAATACAGAACTTAAAATTAAAATTGGATATTCAATTTTGAAAATTTTAAAGGTTCTTAAATAATTTGATGAAATTAGCAAAACTACAAAAGCAGCCAATAAAGTTATAATCTTCATGAATGATGACAAATAATCGATGATAATACTCTCATTAAATAAAGTTGTCGGATTAATACTTAAAGTTTCATTAAATGTAATGACTGCTGTAATTAATAAAACTAATAATGAAATATTATGAATTATTTTTGAACTATCTTTTTTAAAAACCCCTAAGATAAGTAAAAACATTATTGACAATGAGATAAAAATTTCTGGAAATATTAATTCAATATTATTCATTATTTGCTTGCTACACTGAAGTTATATGTATCTATTAAATCTCTAATTGAAACTTCAATAGTGTTAATTAATGGTTCTGGATAAAAACCAAAATATAAAGTTGGTATAGCTAAACAGGTGAGCGTGAACGCCTCTGATTTATTTAAATCAATCATTTTTTTTAACTCAGAGTTTATTAGTTTTCCAAAAATAACTCTTTTGTACAACCAAAGCATATATGCTGCTCCAATGATAACTCCTAAACTAGCTAATACTGCTACTAAAAAATTATCTTTAAAAGCAGCCATTAAAATTAAAAATTCACCAATAAACCCACTTGTTCCTGGTAATCCTAAAGCAGCTAAAGTAAATACCATAAATAAAATAGCATATTTGGGTATAATAGTAACAATACCTCCATAGGTTGCGATCAATCTAGAGTGCATTCGATCATAAACAACGCCAACACATAAAAATAAAGCTGCTGATACTAGACCGTGACTGATCATTTGAATTATACTTCCTTCAATACCTTGCTGTTGGATTGTAAATATACCTAAAGTAACAAACCCCATATGGGCCACAGAAGAATAAGCTATTAATTTTTTCATATCCTCTTGCATTAAAGCTATTAACGACGTGAAAATGATTGCGATAACACTTAATGTATAAATTAAAGGAGTAAAAACCTCTGAAGCGGAGGGAAATAATCCCAAAGAAAATCTTATAAATCCATAGCCTGCCATTTTAAGTAAAATAGCAGCTAACAACACCGATCCTGCTGTTGGAGCTTCAACGTGTGCATCTGGAAGCCATGTATGAACTGGCCACATTGGAGTTTTTACTGCAAATGAACTAAAAAAAGCTAGCCATAACAAATTTTGATATTTCGTGTCTATACCTAATTCATAAAGTTGAACAACATCTGTGGTGCCTGTGATCCAATAAATTGAAATTATTGCCACTAACATTAGAACTGATCCCAAAAGAGTAAATAAAAAAAACTTAAAAGCAGAATAAACTCTTCTTGCTCCACCCCAAATTCCAATAATTAAAAACATTGGGATTAATCCAGCCTCGAAAAATAAGTAAAAAACAACAAGATCTAGAGAACAAAAAACACCTATCATGAAAGTTTCCATAACAAGTATAGCTATTAAAAATTCATTTAATCTTTTCGTGACTGAATTATTAACTGAAATTATACATAAAGGTGTAATAAATGTTGTAAGAATTATAAAAAGTATCGATATTCCATCAACTCCTACTTTGTAATTAATTAAACCTTTAATCCAAATTCTATCTTCAACAAATTGGAAAGCAGAAGTTGTTTGGTCAAATAAAAACCATAAATAAATAGATAAAAAAAAGTTTACTAGAGATGTAAATAAGGCAACATATTTTGCAGTAATCTTATTTTCACTTTTACTTTTTGTAAAAAATAAAAAGAGTGCTCCAATGGAAGGTAAAAGTATTAATGAAGAAAGAATTGGGAAATTCATTATTTAACAATTAAGAAGGTTAAAAAAGCGGAAAAACCAAGTAACATTATAAATGCATATTGATAAATATAACCACTTTGAAATTTGTTGGCTTTGATAGAAAATTTTTTAATTATACCAGAAATGCCATCAGGTCCAAAGCCATCAATTACTTTAACGTCAAAAAATTTCCATAAAAATAAACCAAATTTTTTTGAAGATTTTACAAATAATGTCTCGTAAATTTCATCAAAATACCATTTGTTTAACAAAAATTTATATAGTGGCTCATTAATACTGACTAGTTGAGCTGAAAAATTCTTATTTTTTACGAAAAAATAATAAGCAAGTGGTATAGATAAAGTTACTAATGTTGGGGTTAAAACTAAAAACCACAATGGTGGGTGGTCAGTGCTTAATGGTTCTAAAAAGAAAATCGATTTATTCCAAAAATTATTAATTCCTTCATAACCTATAAATAAATTCTTAAAAATAAATCCAGCAAAAATCGCTCCAAGAGATAATATTATCAGAGGTATTAACATAACTAATGGAGACTCATGTGTCTCCTCGATATTGAGTTTCTTATTGTTATATTGCCCATGAAAAGTTTTAAACATCAGTCTCCACGAATAGATTGATGTTAAAAAAGCCGTAAATATTCCGATACCAGCTGCATAGTAACCTGTTGTAGTGCCACTTAAATATGCAAATTCTATAATTGCATCCTTAGAATAAAAACCAGATAGCAAAGGAAATCCTGTTAACGCTAAAGTTCCAATTATCATTAGAGCATAAGTGTATGGCAATTTTCTCCATACTCCCCCCATATTATTTATGTTTTGCTCATCTTTAAAAGCATGAATAACTGACCCTGATCCTAGAAATAATAATGCCTTAAAAAATGCATGAGTAAATAAATGAAACATTGCAACATTATATGCACCTACACCAGCAGCAAAAAACATATAACCTAATTGACTACAAGTGGAATAAGCTATAATCTTTTTTATATCTGTTTGAACTAAAGCTACACTCGCTGCAAAAAAAGCTGTACTCATACCTACTACAGTGACAATGTTTAAAGCTAATTCTGAATATTCGTATATCGGTGAACATCTTACAACTAAAAAAACTCCAGCAGTAACCATTGTGGCTGCATGGATTAAAGCTGAAACAGGTGTTGGGCCTTCCATTGCGTCTGGCAACCAGGTATGTAAAAAAATTTGGGCTGATTTACCCATAGCACCAATGAATAATAAGATACAAATTAAATCTACAGCATTAATCTGAATACCCAAAAAATTAAGTTTTTCATCTACAACTGTTGGGATTTGATTAAAAACTTCTGTGTAGTTAACTGTTCCAAATAAATAAAAAATTAAAAATATACCAAGAGCAAAACCAAAATCTCCAACTCTATTCACAACAAACGCTTTAATAGCTGCTGCATTTGCAGTTTCTTTTTTAAACCAAAAACCAATTAAGAAATAAGAACAAAGACCTACCCCCTCCCAACCAAAAAATAATTGGATAAAATTATCAGCTGTTACCAACATTAACATAGCAAATGTAAATAACGATAAGTAAGCCATAAACCTTGGTTTATGAGGATCATGGGACATGTATCCAATTGAATAGATATGAACCAATGCAGAAACAAAAGTTACGACTATTAACATTATTGATGACAGTGCATCTATTTTCATTGACCAGTTTACCTCAAGTGATCCAGAATTAATCCATGTAGCTATTATGATATTTTCCTCGTATTGATTAAAAATTACCTCATAAAATAAAATTGCTGAAAGAATAGCTGAAATTGATACCAACAAACTTGTAACTATTTCAGAATTTCTGTCGCCTATAAATTTACCAAAAAATCCAGATATAATTGATGCGATTAATGGTAATGCTAAAATTGAAATTTCCATTTTATCCTTTTAATTTATCTATTTCTTCAACTCTTATGGTTCCCGCATTTCTGTAATAGACAACTATTATAGCAAGACCAATAGCTGCCTCAGCAGCTGCTACAGTTAAAATAAATAATGTAAAAACTTGACCAGTTAAATCACCAAGATAAATAGAAAATGATACTAAATTAATGTTCACAGCTAATAATATCAGCTCAATACTCATCAAAATCACGATAATATTTTTTCTATTAAGAAAGATACCAATCACACCAATGCTAAAGATAACCGCTCCTAAAGTAAGATAATGTCCTAAACCTATTTCAGTCATCTATCTTTACTCCTTTATTTGATTGAACTTCTAAAACTTCTATACCTTCAGATCTTTCTCTAGAAATTTGTTTCAAATAACTTTGGGTTTTTAATCCTTCTCTTCGTCTAAAGGTAAGAACGATCGCACCAATCATTGCAATTAATAATATCATTCCACTAATTTGAAAAATATGAATGTAATCAGTATACAAAACCTGGCCTAATGAATGTGTATTGCTTATTTCATTAGAACTTTGAGTAGTATTTGGATTAGACAATTCAGGTTTATATTTCCAACCACCTACAACAATAATTAATTCAAAAAAAATAATTGTGCTTATAATTAAACCGACTGGGATGTGGCTAGAAGTAGTTGACTCAGAATTAAACCATTGATTTTTTTGTTGAGCGACATTTAACATCATCACAACGAATAAGAACAAAACGGCTACTGCACCAACATATACTATGAGCATTATCATTCCTAAAAACTCCGCGCCAATCATTATAAAGAGACATGAAATACTAATAAAATCTAATATTAAAAAAAAAACTGAGTGTACGGTATTTTTCGAAACTGTAACCATGATGGCTGAAATAACTGCAATAATCGAAAAGACGTAAAAAAATATTGCATGAGCTACCATAAATTTACCTATAAGGATTGTCTGATTTTATATTTGCCGCTAAAATATTTTCCCATCTATCACCATTATCTAGTAGTTTTTCTTTAGTATAATAAAGCTCTTCTCTTGTCTCTGTTGAAAATTCAAAATTTGGACCTTGAACTATTGCATCTACAGGGCATGACTCTTCACATAAACCACAATAAATACATTTCATCATATCAATATCGTAACGCGTAGTTTTTCTACTTCCATCAGATCTTTCAGCTGACTCGATTGTAATTGCTTGCGCTGGACAGACTGCTTCACACAACTTACATGCTATACATCTCTCTTCACCATTTGGATATCTTCTAAGTGCATGCTCTCCTCTGAATCTTGGACTAATTTTTCCCTTTTCAAAAGGATAATTTATTGTTTTTTTTGTTTTAAACATTTCTCTTAAAGCGATTAGTAAGCCAGTTGCAAAATCAACCATGAATATTGTTTTTAAAAATCTTGTAATTTTCATTTATAGTGTGGGTAAAAGGTTAAAATAAAATAAATAACTAGCTGTCAAAACAACATAGGTAAGAGAAAATGGAAGGAATATTTTCCAACCTAATCTCATTAATTGATCATATCTATATCTTGGTACAACTGCTTTAACTAATGCAAATAAAATAAATAAAAGTAATATTTTTAAAATTAACCAAATAGCTCCTGGAATCAAATTAAATGGATATAAATCAATAGGTGATAGCCAGCCTCCCAAAAATAAAATCGATCCTAAAGCACACATTAATAAAATGTTTGCATACTCCCCTAACCAGAACATTGCATACATCATACCAGAATATTCAGTTTGATATCCAGCAACTAATTCTGCTTCAGCTTCTGGTAAATCAAAAGGTGGTCGATTTGTTTCTGCTAAAGCAGAAATAAAAAATATTACAAACATTGGAAACAGAGGAATTATGAACCAGATATTTTGTTGAGCTAAAACTATATCACTTAAATTTAATGATCCTACACACAAAAGAACATTAATGATAATAATACCAATTGAAACTTCATAAGAAACCATTTGCGCTGCAGATCTGATTGACCCTAAAAAAGGATATTTGGAATTGGACGCCCAACCCCCCATGATAATTCCATAAACTCCAAGAGATGAGACAGCAAAAATATATAGAATTCCAACATTTATATTAGCTAAAACCTGATCTTCTCCAAAAGGTATAACTGCCCAAGCTATTAAAGCTAAAGTCATAGTAATAATTGGAGCTAAAATAAAAATAATCTTATTAGAGCTAGCTGGTATTATGATTTCTTTAAAAATATATTTTAGTGCATCAGCTAGTGACTGTAATAAACCAAAAGGACCAACAACATTAGGACCTTGTCTTTTTTGAACGAAAGCCCAAACTCTTCTATCTAACCAAACAATCATGGCAACAGAAACTAAAACTGGGACAAGAAGAAAGAGGATTTTGTAAACCTCTTCAATAACTAAATTTATATATTCCATTATTTAACCTTCGGTGCCAGTTCGTTTAACCTCTAATTTAGAATTATTACAATTCAACATTGTTTTTGATGATCGTGCAATTACATTTGAAAAATAGTAATCCTTATATGTTATTTTAAGGATTTCATCCTCAAAATTTATTAAATCTACTTTAGTGTTAGAGAGATTTTCTTGTTTTTCTTTTTTCAAATTGAGATAATTAAACATACTGCTCTCTAATTCATCTTTATCATTAAAAAGTTTTCTATTATTTATAAATTCAGCAAGATCATTTATAATTTCCCAATCTTCTTTAGCATCTCCTGGTGGATATGAAGCTTTATAAGCTTTTTGGACTCTACCTTCTAAATTAGTATAATGACCTGATTGTTCTGTATAAGCTGCTCCTGGTAAAATAATATCTGCTAGTTCTGCACCATTATCTCCGTGGCTTCCTATATATATTACAAATTCATTTTTTTTATTAAATTTAAGATTATCTTGTCCTATTAAAAAAACTAAATCAAATTTATTTTCATTCAAATTCTTTATTAGCTCATTTGATGGATCAATTATATCAAGATCTAAACTCCCAACTGTAGCTGCATCAGAAGGTAAAAAATTAAAAGGGCTCCAATCATCAGTAAATTTATTATTATTCAATAAAAAGTTTTTAAATGAACTAAACAAAAATTCTGCTGACTTAGATCTTAAAAACGACTCTCCAAATATTATTAATGGTTTTTGAGCATCAATAATATCTTTTGCAAGTGCATTTTTATTCTCAAAAATATCTTTGATTGTTTGAGTTTTTCCATCAAGGCTTTGATAAGGATAAGTTAGATCACCTACATCATTTAAAGAAACAATTTTGACTTTATTTTTTAGATAAGCTTTTCGAATTCTTGCATTTAGCATTGTAGCTTCAAATCTTGGATTAGTACCAATTAACAGAATAAAATCTGACTCCTCAATACCATTAATCGTTGAATTGAATAAATAGTTTTCTCTTTTAGAGCTATCAATAAACATATCAAATGATCTAGACTCATAATTTTTTGTGTCTATAGTTCTCTCTAAAAATTCCTTAAATATGTAGCTGGCCTCCATATTTGTAAGATCACCCACAAATCCAGCTATTTTATCTTTGTTGGTATTTTGTATTTTTGATTTTATAATTTTAAAAACTTCATCCCATGAAGCTTTTTCAAACTTATTATTATATTTGATATATGGAGTATCTAGTCTTTGATTTAAAAGACCGTCACAAGCATATCTTGTTTTGTCTGATATCCATTCCTCATTTATATCCTCATTGATTACTGGTAGTACTCTTTTTACCTCCCAGTCATATGTGTCTACTCTTATATTTGATCCAACAGCATCCATTACATCAATAGTCTCAGTTTTTTTTAACTCCCAGGGTCTTGCTTCAAACACATAAGGTTTAGACGTAAGGGCTCCTACAGGGCAAAGATCTATTACATTACCTGATAATTCTGATTGTATTGATTTTTCTAAGTATGTTGTGATTTGCATATCTTCACCTCTACCTATTGCACCTAATTCAGGCACACCAGCAATTTCTGTTGCAAATCTAATGCATCTAGTACAATGAATGCATCTGGTCATTTGGGTCTTAATAAGCGGACCCATGTTTTTATCAGGAACTGCTCTTTTATTCTCTTTAAATCTAGATTTATCAATTCCATAAAACATTGACTGATCTTGAAGATCACATTCACCACCCTGGTCACAAACAGGACAGTCCAAAGGATGATTTGCCAATAAAAATTCCATTACACCCTTTCTAGATTTTTCTATTTTGGGAGTATTAGTTTTTATAACCATACCCTCAGCAGCAGGCATTGCACAAGAAGCTATAGGTTTTGGAGATTTTTCCATCTCAACAAGACACATTCTGCAATTTCCAGCAATTGATAATTTTTCATGATAGCAAAATCTTGGAATTTCGACTCCAGCTTTTTCACAAGCTTGTAGAACAGTCAAACCTTCTTCGACTTCAACTTCTATATCGTTTACTTTTAATTTAAGCATTCTTATCTAACAAGTGTTGATCCACCAAATAAGGAATATTCTGAGTTTCTTTTACAATTGGATCAAAATTATTTCTTTTTTTAATTTCATCTTTAAAATGTCTTAACAAACCTTGAACAGGCCAAGATGATCCCTCACCAAATGCACATATTGTATGACCTTCAATTTGTTTAGTTACATCACCTAGCATTTCAATTTCATCTTTTGAAGCCTCTCCTTTAGCCATTCTCTCAAGCATTCTCCACATCCACCCTGAACCCTCTCTACAAGGTGTGCATTGACCACAGCTTTCATGCTTATAGAATCTAGCTATTCTTGCCATACATTTAATTATGTCTTGATCTTTATTTATTACGACTACTCCTGCTGTACCTAGCCCACTTTTTTCGGCAACTAAAGAGTCAAAATCCATTGTTAGTGTTTCACACTTTTCTTTGGGAATAAGTGGCATTGAAGATCCTCCAGGTATTACAGCTTGTAGATTGTCCCAACCACCTATTACACCTCCTGCATGAACTTCTATTAACTCTTTCAAAGGTATGTTCATTTCCTCCTCAACATTACATGGATTATTTACATTTCCAGAAATACAAAATATTTTAGTACCAGTATTTTTTTCTCTACCCAAGGAAGCAAACCATTTACCACCTCTTCTTAGAATTGTTGGAACTACAGCTATGGTCTCAACATTGTTAATTATTGTTGGACATCCATATAAACCAATTAATGCTGGGAAAGGTGGTTTTAATCTTGGCTGACCTTTGTTACCTTCAATGCTCTCGAGTAATGCTGTCTCTTCTCCACAGATATAAGCTCCTGCACCGTAATGAATATAAATGTCTAAATCCCATCCAGTTCCAGCCGCATTTTTTCCAATTAATTTTTTTTCATAAGCTTCATCAATTGCAGCTTGAAGCTTTTGTCCATCAACAAAATACTCGCCTCTTATATAAATATAACAAACATGTGCTTGAATTGCATAAGAAGCAATCAAACAACCCTCAATGAGTTTATGTGGTTCAAACCTTAAGATATCTCTATCTTTACATGTACCTGGCTCTGACTCATCACCATTAATAACAAGGTAGTGAGGTCTAGATCCAACTTCTTTTGGTGCAAATGACCACTTAAGACCTGTAGGAAAACCTGCTCCTCCTCTTCCTCTTAATTGAGAATCTTTGATTTCATTTATGATCCAGTCTCTACCTCTTTCAGTAATTTCTTTTGTATTTACCCAATCACCTCTTTTTTGAGCTGAAGTTAAATCTGAACCCAAATCGTTATATAAATTTTGAAAAATTCTATCTTGATCCTTAAGCATTTTTTAATTCCATTAATGTTTTTCTTCCATTTTCTGGTTCATTATTTATGCGTCCTCTGTATGAACCTGGTTTAGGTTTTTCATCTTTTAAAATTTTATCTAAAATTTCTAAAGTTTTTTCTTTGTCTAAATCTTCATAATAATCATCATTAATTTGCATCATTGGAGCAGTGACACATGCACCTAAACACTCTACTTCCATCCATGAACAATTTTTATCTGGTAATAATTCAGACTCATTTTTAGATATTTTTTCTTTGCAGGCCTCAACCAATTTACCAGCTCCCCTTATCATACAAGGTGTTGTAGTACAAACTTGAATAAAATATTTTCCAACTGGTGATAAATTAAACATACTATAAAAAGTCGCTACTTCATAAACTTTTATGTAAGGCATATCTAAAAGTTTGGCTATATATTTCATTGCAACTAAAGGTATCCAATTATTATTTTGCTTCTGAGCTATATATAATAATGCCATGACTGCACTTTGTTTTTTTCCTTCAGGGTATTTTGAAATAATCTTATTTGCTGCCTCTAAAGAAGATGAATTAAATTCAAAGTTCTCTGGTTGATCTTTGGCTGGTCTCTTTAAACTCATCTATCGACCTCACCAAAAACTATATCTAAAGAACCAAGTACTGCAGGAACATCAGCCAACATATGTCCTTTAATTAAATAATCCATTGATTGTAAATGTGAAAATCCAGGTGCTCGAATTTTACACTTATAAGGTTTGCTTGATCCATCTGAAATTAAATAAACTCCAAATTCTCCTTTAGGTGCTTCAACCGCTGTATAAATTTCATCTTCAGGTACACGATATCCTTCGGTAAATAATTTAAAGTGATGTATTAAAGCTTCCATCGATTGTTTGATATCTTTTTTTGATGGTGGTGTTATTTTTCCGTCAAAAGTTTTGATTGGCCCTTTTTCCATTTTTGATAAACACTGTTTAATTATTTTGACACTTTCTTTCATTTCTTCAATCCTGCATAAATATCTATCGTAACAATCTCCGTTTTTTCCTACAGGAATTTTAAATTCTAGTTGGTTATAACAATCATATGGTTGTGATTTCCTTAAATCCCATGGAACACCAGAACCTCTGATCATAACACCACTAAAAGAATAATCGAGGGCGTCTTCTTTTGTAACAACACCAATATCAACATTTCTTTGCTTGAATATTCTATTGTCGGTCAATAAGTTTTCTAAATCATTAATTATTTTTGGAAAAGTTTCGCAGAATTTTGCAATATCTGTCTCTAAACCTGCTGGTAAATCTTGATGCACACCACCTGCTCTAAAATAATTTGCATGTAATCTTGATCCAGATGCTCTTTCATAAAAAGTCATTAAAGTCTCTCTTTCCTCAAAACCCCATAAAGATGGTGTTAAAGCTCCAACATCTAATGCTTGTGTCGTAACATTTAAAATATGACTTAAAATTCTTCCAATTTCACAAAACATCACTCTTATAAATTGGGCTCTAATTGGAACATCAATATCTAAAATTTTTTCAATAGCTAAAGCAAAAGCATGTTCCTGGTTCATGGGAGCTACATAATCTAATCGATCAAAATATGGAACTGCTTGCATATAAGTTTTATTTTCTATTAATTTTTCAGTGCCACGATGTAGTAAGCCAATATGTGGATCTGCTTTTTCAACAACTTCACCATCTAATTCTAATATAAGTCTAAGAACTCCATGAGCTGCTGGATGTTGAGGTCCAAAATTTAAGTTTAGATTTTTAATTTTTTTTGTCATTACTATCAGTTAATTCTTTAATATATTTTGTGCCTTCCCACGGACTTTCATAATCAAAGTTTCTATAATTTTGTTCCAGTTTTACAGGTTCATTAACTACTTTTTTTTGATCCTCGCTGTATCTAACTTCGGTATGACCAGTTAAAGGAAAATCTTTTCTTAATGGATGACCCTCAAAACCATAATCTGTTAAAATTCTCCTTAAGTCAGGATGATCTTTGAAACTCACTCCATACATGTCAAAAACTTCTCTTTCCATCCAGTTAGCAGATGGAAAAATTGGTGTTAATGATGCAATAACTTCATTTTCACTTATATCGTAACTTAAGATCATTCTCTGATTAAACTCATGACTTAAAAATAAATATACAATTTTAAATCTTTTGGACCTTTCAGGATAATCAACAACTGTAATGTCTATAAGTTGTCTAAATTTTGTATCTTTATTAGTTTTAACAAATAAAACCACATCAATTAAATCTTCACTATCTATCTCAAGATAAATTTGATTATGTTTAATTTCAGAAGTATTTATTTTGGTGCCGAGCTCTGAATTAATCTTTTTTTCTAAATCAATTAAGTTATTCATATTATCTACTAATGGATCCTTTATTTCTTATTTTTTTTTGTAATTGCATAATTCCATATAATAAAGCCTCTGCAGAAGGAGGACATCCAGGAACATAAATATCAACTGGAACAATACGATCACAACCTCTCACAACTGAATAAGAATAGTGATAATATCCACCACCATTAGCACAACTTCCCATTGATATAACATATCTTGGCTCAGGCATTTGATCGTAGACTTTTCTTAGAGCTGGTGCCATTTTGTTAGTTAAAGTGCCAGCAACAATCATTACATCAGATTGTCTTGGTGACCCACGAGGTGCAGCGCCAAATCTTTCTAAATCATATCTGGGCATTGCAGTTTGCATCATTTCAACTGCACAACAAGCAAGGCCAAAAGTCATCCAGTGTAATGATCCCGACCTCGACCAGTTTATTAAATTGTCTAATGATGTAGTAATAAAACCATTCTTACTAAAATCTTTAGCAAGTTGTTTAAACTCTTCCGGAACTTGATCTATCTTATTATTCATTTAAAAAAAATTTTATTCCCAGTCTAAAGCGCCTTTTTTCCATTCATAAATAAATCCGATAGTAAGTATGAATAAAAAAATCATCATTGAGGTAAAACCTAAAATTCCAATATTTCCTAAAGAAATTGCCCACGGAAATAAAAATGCTATTTCAAGGTCAAAAATTATAAAAAGTATAGCAACCAAATAAAAACGAACATCAAATTCCATTCTAGAGTCCTGAAATGGTTCAAATCCACATTCATAAGCTGATAACTTTTCTGGATCTGGATTTTTTGGAGATAGAATAAAATTAATTACTATAAATGCACAGCTCAATCCTAATGCAATAATTAGGAACAATATTATAGGTAAATAATCCTTTAAAAATTCCGCAGTCATGTGGAATATATATCATTTTTTATAGCTAGATGAAGTGGTGTTAGGTCACATTATTCAAAATATACAGCGTATTTAATAGTGATTATCAATAGTAAACTTGCAAAGTGGCGGGAGTGAAGGGACTCGAACCCTCGACCTATCGCGTGACAGGCGATCGCTCTAACCAACTGAGCTACACCCCCACTTTTGATTCTTTTGGTGGGCAGTAAAGGACTCGAACCTTTGACCCCCTCGGTGTAAACGAGATGCTCTACCAACTGAGCTAACCGCCCTAAACCAAAATAGAGTGATTTATATCTTTTGGGAAAATAACGTCAAGTTCTATTACTATTGAAAAATTGGCTTAAAAATTATTTTATTAATAAATCTTTTGAAAGTTAACAAAGATAGTCGAGTGCTTTAAGTATTCCACCTTTTTTATAGGGAATTTTGGATTTCATTAATCCCATTTCAACACCAGCTAAAGTTCCAGCTAACATCAATTCGTTAAAATCTCCTAAATGTCCGATTCTAAAAATTTTACCTGCAACTTTTGCTAAACCTGTTCCTAAAGACATGTTGTAATGATCTAAAATTATTTTTCTTAATGAGTCCGCATCATGTCCATCTGGGACCATTACTGCTGTTAGTGAATCTGAATATTCATCTGGATTTTTACAAAGTATTTCTAAACCCCAGGCTTTTACAGCAACTCTAGTAGCTTCTGCAAATCTTTTATGTCTAGTAAATACATTTTCTAAACCTTCTTCAGTCAACATGTTAATTGCTTCATCTAATCCATACAATAAATTTGTTGCTGGTGTATATGGAAAATAACCTTTTTTATTATTTTCTAGCATTGGTTTCCAATCCCAATATGATTTTGGTAAATCAGAAACTTCATAAGCTTTTAACGCTTTTGAACTTATTGCATTAAAGGAAAGTCCCGGAGGTAATAATAATCCTTTTTGAGATCCACCAACTGTAACATCAACTTTCCATTCTTCGTGTCTATAATCTATAGATCCCAATGAGGAAATTGTATCAACAAATAGTAATGCAGGATGTTCTGCATTATCCATCGCTTTTCTTATTTTTCCAATTCTACTTGTAACTCCTGTAGATGTTTCGTTATGAACTGCACAGACTGCTTTAATTTTTTTCTCTTTATCTTCTTTTAATTTTTGTTCAACAATATTTGGGTCAACACCTGTTCTCCAGTCACCTTTAACAAAGTCGATTTCTAATTTAAATTTTTCTGCAATATCATACCAAAGTGTCGAAAAGTGTCCTGTTTCAAACATTAAAATTTTATCACCTGCACTTAAAGTATTTACAATTGCAGCTTCCCAAGCACCTGTGCCTGAAGCAGGAAATATTATTACAGGCTCTGAAGTTTTAAAAATTAACTTTATTCTATCTAAAACTCTTAAACCAAGTTCTGCAAAATCTGGACCTCTATGGTCTATTGTTGGATAATCCATTGCTCTTAAAACTCTGTCAGGAACGTTGGTTGGACCTGGTATTTGTAAAAAATGTCGACCTGGTCTTATATTGTTTGAAATTGCCATTCTGCTGTATATGCTAAAGAAATTATATAATCAAACTTATAATATATGACAAATGGTAGTAATTCAATCGAGACTATAGAAGTTTATGTTTTAAATAACCCTGATGAAGTTAATCCTCACTGGGTAAGCCATTTTATTGTTCCAACAGCAAATGAATTATTGATTAAGATTAAAACTAAAGATGGTAATTCTGGTTTTGGTCTTGCAACAAGTTACACAGATATCAAACCAATTATCAAACCTTTCTCTAATGGTTTACAGGATTTAATAGTTGGGGAAGATCCTTTTTGTCCAGAAAAATTGTATGAAAAAATTTTTAGACTAACAGATACACGACAAAGCAATGAAAAAGACTGGAGCAGAGAAGCTTTGATTAGAATTTCTGCTGCTTTAGATATTGCATGCTGGGATTTGATAGGTAAAGCCTCAAAAATTCCACTATATAAGTTGTTTGGAGGTTACAGAAATAAAATTCCTGTATATGTAACATGTGCTTATTACAGAGATGGTAAAAATGAAAAAGAACTTAGAAATGAATTACAAAAATTAATTAAAATTGGTCATCAAAGCTTTAAAGTTAAAGTAGGTGGATTAAGCATAAAAGAAGATGCCAAAAGATTAGAAATAATTCGACAAGAAATTGGTGACGATAAAGATCTAATGATTGATGTTAATAGAGCATGGGACCTAAAAACGGCTATTGAGGGAGTAAAAGAATTTGAGAGATTTAATCCAACTTGGATAGAAGAGCCTGTGAGATGGGAAGATGATAGAAGAAATTTAAAACTTTTATCACAACAAACAAAAATTCCTTTATCAGGTGGAGAAAGTGAAATTACGATTTATGGATGTAGATCCATGGTGGAAGAGAATGCAATTCAAATTTTACAATTTGATTGTACAATGTTTGGTGGTTTTACAAATGGTAAAAAACTATCTGCTTTATGTGAATTAAATCATTTGGATATAGCACCACATCATGATTGTTATATCCATGCTCCTTTAGTCGCGTCGTCACCATCAGGAAGAATAGTCGAGTCATTTGATGATGAAAGAGATCCTCTACAAGCTGAATTATTTGAAAATTCCCATAAAATGAGTAATGGTTGGATACATCTAAATGAAAATCCAGGTTTAGGATTAGAAATTTCAGAAACCGCGTTAAAAAAGTTCGGTAAACTAGTTTACAAAAATAAATAAACCTTTAATTAACTTTCATGCGGTTTAGTTCAGATCAAATACAAAAAATAGGAAAAGAAATAAGTAGTAAAGTTGATGGGAAAACTTTATTTGATGAGTTTTCTCGAGGTCGATACAGCACTGATGCATCAGTTTATCAAATTAAGCCTTTAGGTGTAGTTCTACCAAAGGATACAAATGATGTTTTAAAATTAATGGAATACTCTCAAAAGAATTCTATTCCTCTACTTGCTAGAGGTGGTGGAAGTTCTCAATGTGGTCAAACTGTAGGTGAAAGTGTAGTTCTTGATTACTCAAAACACCAAAATAAAATATTAGAGCTTAACGTAGAGGAAAAATATGTATGGGTTCAGCCTGGTGTTGTATTAGATCATTTGAATTCATTTTTAAGGCCATATGGTTTATGGTTTCCTGTAGATGTGTCTACAAGTAGTAGAGCAACTATTGGAGGGATGTCGGCAAATAATTCATGTGGATCAAGATCTTTATATTACGGAAATATGGTTCACAACGTACTAGCTATTGAAGCAATTTTAGATGATGGTTCGTTACATACTTTCGATCAAATTAATAAAAACTATCTAACAACGACTAATAATCAAGATCGTTTTTATAAAATAATTGATAAATTTTTAAATTTAAGACAAAAAATTAGTAAGGATATTGATGAAAATTGGCCAACCACTCAACGAAGAGTTGGTGGTTATAATATCGATTTGATTGATCCAAATGGATTCAATTCATCAAATTTATTAGTTGGTTCTGAAGGAACATTATCCCTTTTTAATAAGATAAAATTAAAATTATCTGAAATTCCTAAAAATAAGATTTTAGGTGTTTGTTACTTTGATAACTTTCATCAAGCCATGGAATTAACAAAAGAAATTGTAAAATTAAAACCAACTTGCGTTGAATTAATGGATCAGAATTTATTAAATCTAGCAAAAGAGATACCAATGTATGCAGGTGGTATTAAGAAATATATAAAAGGTAATCCAGAAGCTGTTTTAATGGTTGAATTTATAGATACGGACCAAAATGTTTATGAAAAAAAAGTAAAAGACCTTGAATATTTAGTTCTTAATCAAAATAAGAAAAATCAATTTTCTTTTTTTACAGACTTATCAGAACAAAAAGAAGTTTTTGAGATTAGAAAAGCTGGATTAAATATATTGATGTCGATGAAGGGAGATAAAAAGCCAGTTGCATTTATAGAGGATTGTGCAGTTTCTTTAGATCACTTGGCAGAATACACAGCAAGATTGAATGAAATATTTAAAAAATATAATACAAGTGGAATGTTTTATGCTCATGCTTCGGTTGGAACCCTTCACGTAAGACCAGTTTTGAACATGAAATCTGACCAAGATATTAAAAACATGAGATCTATATCTGAGGAAGCTTTTAAAATGGTTAAGAATTATAAAGGTTCTCATTCTGGTGAGCATGGAGATGGAATAGTTAGATCAGAATTCCACGAAATGATGTTTGGAAAAAATATCACAAATGTATTCGAAGAAATTAAAGATACATTCGATAATAAAAATTTATTAAATCCAGGTAAAATTGTAAGACCTTTTAAATCAAATGATAGATCGTTGATGAGATATAAATCAGATTATCAAACAGAAAATATAAGTACTCATTATGATTGGTCTAATTGGGGTCAATTTTCAGATGCAATTGAAATGTGTAATAACAACGGCGCATGCAGAAAATTAGATTCAGGAGTTATGTGTCCTTCATACAGGGTAACGAAAGAAGAGAAAGATTTAGTTAGAGGAAGAGCAAATACATTAAGACTCGCACTTTCTAATCAATTACCAGAGGGGTCTTTTGCATCTAAAGAAATGTATGAAACAATGGAACTTTGTGTGAGCTGTAAAGCTTGTCAAAGAGAATGTCCAATGTCTGTAGATATGGCAAAGATGAAAAGCGAATTTCTCTCACACTATTACAAAAAATTTAGTATGAGAATTAAAGATAAAATTATCTCTGATATGCCTAGGCTGATTTGGCTATATAAAATCATAAATCCAATACTTAATAAGATTAAAAATTTTCCAGTTATTTCAAACATTATTGAAAAATTTGGTTTTGCAACTGAAAGAAGTCTGCCTGAAGTCCAAAATCAGAAGGCTTTAAAAGACATTTATAACAATCAAGAAATTTCAGAAAATAAAGTAATTTTATTTGCAGACACATTCAATATCAATTTTGAAAATGAAAATTTGGTCTATACGATTAAGGTATTAAATAAATTTGGTTATCAAGCAGTAATCCCAAGTTTTGGTTATGATAAACTTGATAGACCACTCTGTTGTGGAAGAACTTATATATCATATGGTCAACTAGAAAAAGCTGCTGAGGAATTGAATAGATTTAATGACTATATTATAAAAAATAACTACTTTGAATTACCAATAGTAGGTATTGAACCTTCCTGTTTGCTTACTTTTAATGACGAATATCAATCCCTTAAAGGCATAAAAAATAGAGATAAAATAAAAAACAGATTTTATTTATTAGAGGAGTTTATTTTAGAACAAATTAAAAAAGATAAGAATGTTAAATCGAATAGTTTTAGTCAAAATGTTTTAATTCATGGACATTGTCATCAAAAGTCTCAAGATAGAATGAAAGGACTTAAAGATCTTTTATCAGAGCTAAATATAAATAATAAGATGATAGATTCTAGCTGTTGCGGGATGGCAGGTTCTTTTGGCTATGATAGTAAAACTTATGAAACTTCAAAAAAAATGGCCCATCTATCTTTAATACCTGCAATTAATAGTAGTGACGAAAATGATTTTATAGTTGCAAATGGTACAAGCTGTAGACACCAAATATCTGATTTATCAGAAAAAAAAGGAAAGCACGTTTCTGAATTACTATTTAAGATTTTCGAAACTGTAAATTAAAGAATTATTTTTTTGTTATAAAAATCATCTATCTCTTCATCTTTATAACCAAAATTTTGCATTATTTCTCTTGTATGTTCACCTAAATCTGGTGCACCTTTGGATTTTTCGGTTTTGCTTTTTGAAAATTTGATTGGCATTCCAACAGCTTTGCTTGGACCAGCTTTTTTATTATTTACCTCAATAATCATCTCTCTCTCAATAGTTTGAGGGTCTTTAAACATGTCGGTTATCGAATTTATGGGACCACATGGTAAACCATTTTCATCAAATATTTTTAACCATTCTTTAGAAGGTTTTTTGATAAATTCATTATTAAGTATTTCTACAAGTTCATTTAAATTTTCTTTTCTACTTGAATTAGTTGAAAATTTTTCATCCTCATTAAGATCTTGACGATTGATTGCCTTTAATAACATAAGCCATGTATTCTGATTTGATGCACCAATAGTAATCCATTTATCTTTTGTTTTAAAAGCTTGATAAGGTGCAGTTAAAGGATGAGCTGATCCAAGAGGGCCAGGAGATACACCGGTTGCACCAGCAATTGCTGATTGCCAGTAGGTATGAACTATTCCTGCCTCATACAAAGATGTATCAACTTTTTGACCTTCACCAGTTTTATCTCTATGAATTAAAGCTGCTAAAATACCGCTTGCAGCAAGTAATCCTGCAGTGATGTCTGTAAGTGGCGCTCCTACTTTCATTGGTGGTTTATTTTTATCTTCACCAGTTATGCTCATTAAACCACTCATGCCTTGCGCTACTAAATCAAATCCTCCTTTATTTGCATAGGGACCTGTTCTACCATATCCTGAAATTTCACATAAAATAATTTTAGGATTAATTTTTGACATCGTATCATAACCAATACCCAGTTTTTCTAACGTTCCTTTTCTAAAATTTTCTAAAACTACATCAGAATTTTTTACCATTGTCTTAAAAATTTCAATTCCCTTTTTGTCTTTCAAATTTAAAGCAATACCTTTTTTATTTCTATTCATCATTAAATAAGCTGCTGATATTCCATTGACGTCAGGGGGAAGGAAATTTCTAGTATCATCACCTCCTGGAGTTTTTTCTATTTTAATAACTTCAGCCCCTAGATCTGCCAATAGTAATCCACACGTAGGACCAGCCATTATTTGAGCCATCTCTAACACTCGAATACCTTTTAATGATGCCATTTATTATTATTTATTTTTAAATTTTGGCTTAGTTTTATTTAGGAAAGATTGATATCCAATTTTAAAATCCTCAGTATCATAACATTTGTAACCAAGATTATTTATTTTTTCTGTTACTTTACCTTTCTTTAAAATATTTCTTGCAAACTCTTTGTGCCATCTAGCAACTTTAGGAGCACCTTCACATATAAGTTCAGCTGATTTATATGTCTCTTTCTTTACGTCTTCATCGTTAACTACTCTGTTAACCAATCTTTTTTCTAAAGCCTCCTGAGAGTCAAATACTCTTCCCTCAAACAAAATTTCCATTGCAGTTGAATAGGTAGTTGCTTTTAAAAGAACCTCTAGTTCTTTTGCAGCCATTGTTAAACCAAGTCTTTTTATTGGTATACCGAACCTCGAACTTTTTCCGCAGATTCTAATGTCACAACAAGCAGCTATTTCCAAACCACCACCCACACAAATTCCCTCAATCATAGCTATTGTAGGTACTGGACAATTAAATATTGCTCCTAAGGTTCCATGTAAAAACTTTCCGTAAGATTTTGCTAATTTTGATGATGATCTTTCTTTTTTAAATTCCCCAATATCATTTCCAGGTGAAAAAGATTTTCCCCCTTCACCTCTTATGATGACGCATCTAAGATTTTTTTCTTTTGAAATTCTTTTAAAAATTTTACCAAGTTCTATCCACATTGGTTTAGTCATTGCATTTAATTTTTCTGGTCTATTAATAACCACTTCAGACAAATGACTATTTATTTTATTTAGCTTAACTAAACTGCTCATCTAACTCCTATAAAAATACTCTACTAATGTCATTGGTATTGCTGGTACATACGTTACTAAAAGTAATAAAACTAACAACACACATATAAATGATATATTTGATCTTGTTACATCCCAGATATCTGCTTTTGCAACTGAACAGGCTGTTACTAAAACACTTGCTACAGGAGGTGTTTGCTGTCCTATGGCTAGGTTTAAAGTTACAATTATTCCAAAATGAACAGGATCAATACCGACTGCATTAACCAATGGCATAACTATTGGAACGGTTAAAATTATTGCTGCAACTGAGTGTAAAAAGAAACCTATAATTAATAAAAATATATTTAAAATTCCTAAAACTGCATATTTATTATTAGTAAATTCAATAATTGACTCAGCAACCTTTTGAGGAATTTGTTCAATGGTTAAAAACTCTCCTAATAAAACAGATGCTGCAACTAATAACATTACTGATGCAGTCTGTATCGCTCCCTCACAAGCTGACTCATATAGTCTTTTAAAGTCTATCTCTTTATAAATAAAACCAATCACCAAAGATGCTACAACTGCTAAACCAGCTCCCTCTGTAGCTGTTACAACGCCTCCAAAAATCCCTCCTAAAATAATTACTGGTAGTAAAAAGGCTAAAGCTGCATCTTTTGCTGTTTTTTTAACGTTTGGTATATTGAATGTCTCCTCAACAGGAAAATTTTTCTTTCTTGCTGTAACATAAGCTGCCAACATAAGAAAAAATCCACCTATTACTCCAGGAATAATTCCAGCAACAAATAATTGTACAACTGAACTTTGAGACATAACTGCATAAACAATCATTGGTATTGATGGTGGAATAATAATTGCTAAAGATGCTGAAGATGAAGTCACCGCAGCAGCAAATGCGCCTGGGTATCCTTTCTTTTTCATTGCAGGAATTAAAATAGAACCTAGTGCAGCGACATCAGCAACTGCCGATCCAGAAATTTCAGCAAAAAACATTGAGGTTGCAATGTTAATCATACTCAACCCACCTTTAATAAATCCAACTAGAGCAGAGGCAAAAGCTATTAGTCTTCTTGAAATACCAGCACTATTCATAATTGAACCAGCTAAAATAAATAGTGGAATTGCAATCAATGGAAACTTCATTGATCCATCAAACATTACGATCGCAGTATCAATTAGAAAACTTGTGCCAGTTTTCATAACCATTGCAATAATAGTTGTTACTGCAAGGCCAATCGCAATAGGCACATTTATAGACAACAAAAGTAACAAGACCATAAACATTGTTAGAATTACCATTAAATATCTCCTGTTTGCTCGTCGCCCGTATTTTGTAAAACTAAATTTTTATAATCTTCTGGAATTCTTAAAGTCTCAGATAGAATAAAAAGACATGATGCAATTGGAATTACTGATTGAACAAATGGTTGAGGAACCCATTCTAATGTCACCAACGTTTCACCTGTTATTAAGGTTAAAACTAAATAACCGTAATATGCTAATAATATTAAAAAACCATAAACAACTAGCTTAGAAACAACAAAAAAAATTTTTCTTAATGGTAGTGGAAAAGCTTTAAAAATACTTGGTACACTTATGTGAGAACCTTTTAATGCGGCATATGCAGAACCATAATATGTTATCCATGCAAGTTGGACAGCAGCAACTTCATCGTACCAAACTAATGCACTGCCAGCAAAACGAAAGGTAACTCCAAGTAAAACCGTTACTGCTAATGCTACCATCATTATAAACAGTATTAGTTTTAATATTTTTTCGTACGAATTAATAAAATTTTGTAATTCCATATTATATTCAGGCCCTCTGAATGAGGGCCTGATAAGATAATCTAAGTTATATTACTTTGCTAAAGATGATACTTTTTTAACTAAAGCACCACCCGTAGGAACTTCTGATCCAAATTGATCGTAAATCCCTTTACTAGCTGCAATAAAAGCACCTTTGTCCGCTTCATTAACTTGGACACCAGCATCTTTAATTACTTTTAATAAAGATTTTTCAAGTTTAGCAGCTTCTTTGTACACAAATTTTTGTGTATCTTGAGCAGCTTTCTCTAAAATATCTTGAACATCTGCAGGTAGTTTACTCCAGTGATCCTTATGAACAGTTACATAAGCAGGAGTATAAACGTGACCTGTGATTGATAAATATTTTTGAACTTCTTGAAATTTAGCACTAGCTATTTGAGCATATGGGTTTTCTTGTCCATCCATTGTACCTGTTTTCAAAGCAGTAAATACTTCAGAAAAAGACATTGGAGTTGGGTTTGCACCATATGATTGGAACATTTTAACTCTCCATTTTGATTTAGGAGTTCTTAATTTAATTCCTTTTAAATCACCTGGAGTATTAATTGGTCTAGTATTATTTGTTATATGTCTAAAACCATTTTCCCATACAGCAATAACTTTGTAACCTGTTTTATCTTCAAGGTTTTTAAACATCCCTGGTAAAACATTTTTTTCTACTTTAGCCATATGTTTTCTGTCTTTAATAATAAAAGGCATATCAAAAACACCGAACTCATCATGAATAGAAGCCATTACTGATGAAGGTAACCACATATTAACTGTACCTAATTTTAGTTTTTGCATTCCTTGTTTGTCTTTTCCAAGTTGCGAAGAACCAAATACGGTTACTTTACCTTTGTTACCTAACCTCTTATTAGCAAGCTTAGCAAAATGATCAACTGAAGCTGAAAATAGAGAACCTGGTTTACCCACGTGTCCAAATTTCACTTCAACTGAATTTGCTGCAAAACTTAAGAATAAAGATGAGAACAATACAACGATTATTTTACTTAATTTATTCATATTTATTTCCCTTAGTTATTATTTATTTAAAATAGGTTACCTAAAATATGAATATAGATCTAGTGAATAAATTAGCTTGATAGAAAAAAATCTAAGAGTTCAAAATGAGAAAAAGTTTCAAATTATTGAATGCTAGCTTGAGATTTATCATCTTTTTTAGACATATCAACCTCAACCCATTCTGTCTTCTTCAGCTCTTTAGTTAGGGCAATTTTTAAAACCTCATCAGCAAACTCAACTGGGGTAATTTTTATCTCATCGATAATCTTTTTTGGCATGTCTACAAGGTCTTTTTCATTTTCTTTCGGAATTAAAACCTCTTTTATACCTGCTCTATGTGCCGCTAATAGCTTTTCTTTTAACCCACCAATAGGTAATACCTGGCCAGTCAATGTTACTTCGCCTGTCATAGCCACATCTCTTTTTACCGGAATGTTTGTAATTGATGAAACTATTGATGTAACCATTCCTATTCCAGCAGATGGGCCATCTTTTGGCGTTGCTCCTTCAGGAACATGAATGTGAAAATCTTTTTTCTCAAATAATGGAGGAATAATTCCATATTCTAAGCATTTTGATCTTACAAATGATTTTGCAGCTTTAACCGACTCTTGCATGACGTCACCAAGCTTTCCAGTAATTTGCATACGGCCTTTACCTGGCATTGTTACTGTCTCTATTTTTAAAATCTCACCACCGTACTCAGTCCAGGCTAATCCTGTTACTATACCCACTCTATTTTCTGACTCTAACTCACCTGATTTAAATTTAGGAACTCCTAAAAAGTCTGGTAGATTTTTTGTGTTAATATTGACTTCTTTTTCTTCTCCAGAGACAACCTTTTTAACTACTTTTCTTGCAATTTTAGAAATTTCTCTCTCAAGATTTCTTACACCAGACTCCTTTGTGTAACTTCTAATTACCTCTTTTATAATATCGTCACCCAAACTCATTTCTTTTTCCTTCACACCATTATCTTTTATTTGTTTTGGAAGAAGATATTTATTTGCAATATTTATTTTTTCATCTTCTGTATAGCCTGCTAATCTAATAACTTCCATTCTATCTAATAATGGAGGTAAAATATTTAATGTATTAGCTGTAGTCACAAACATTACATCAGATAAATCATAATCAACTTCTAAATAGTGATCATTAAAAGTCGTATTTTGTTCTGGGTCTAAAGCCTCTAATAAAGCTGAAGAAGGATCTCCTCTATAATCATTTCCAACTTTATCAATCTCATCTAAAAGTATCAGTGGATTTTTAGTTCCAGCTTTTTTCATCATTTGAATAATTTTACCCGGTAAAGAACCAATATAAGTTCTTCTGTGACCTCTAATTTCAGCTTCATCTCTCATTCCACCTACCGACATTCTTACAAACTCTCTGTTTGTTGCTTTAGCAATTGATTTTCCTAAAGATGTTTTTCCAACACCAGGCGGACCTACTAAGCATAAAATAGGGCCTTTAATCTTATCCATTCTTTTTTGGACTGCTAAAAATTCAATAATCCTCTCTTTAACTTTTTCTAAACCGAAATGATCTTTATCTAAAACTTCAAGTGCTTTTTTTAAATCGATAACGACATCACTTTTTTTATGCCAAGGAAGATCTATCATCCAATCTAAGTAATTTCTTACTACTGTAGCTTCAGCTGACATCGGGCTCATATTTTTTAATTTTTTTAATTCTTGAAGACATTTTTTCTCAACATCTTTTGGCATTTTAGATTTAAGAATTGCTTTATTTAAACTTGTATTTTCATCTTTGCCGTCCTCAATTTCACCTAACTCTTTTTGAATAGCTTTTAATTGTTCATTTAAATAGTACTCTCTTTGAGTTTTTTCCATTTGGGTTTTAACCCTTCCTCTAATTCTTTTTTCTACTCCAATAATGCTTGTTTCATTTTCCATTATCTTTATGATTGCATTTAATCTTTTCTTAACATCAATAGTCTCAAAAATTTGTTGTTTCTCTGAAATTGTTGCAGTGATGTGTGAAGCAATGTTATCTGCAATCTGAGATGGATCTTTTAATTGTTTAATCGTATTAATAGTTTCACTAGAAACTTTTTTATTAATAGAAGTTAATTTTTCCATTCTTCTAATTGCTGTAACAGCTAATGGATACAAATCTTCATCACCATCGATCACATCATTGTGAGGTGTAAAGTCACAAGTTATAAACTTTTCATTATCTTTAAAATCAATAATTTTTACTCTACGAACACCCTCAACTAAAACTTTTACTGTTCCATCTGGAAGTTTTAAAAGTTGTAAAATGCTACCTTCGCATCCATACATAAATATATCTGTTTTCTTAGGATCATCGATTTCAGAATTTTTTTGAGTTACTAAAATAATTTTTTTCTCTTTTTTCATCACCTCATTTAAAGCAGAGATTGATTTATCTCTTCCAACAAAAAGTGGAATTACCATGCTAGGAAAAACCACAATATCTCTAAGTGGTAATAATGGTGAAGAAGTTTTTACGTCCATAAAATCAATATGGATATTAATATTATTTTTGCAATACCTTTTTACAAGTTATTAGGGTTATTAAGCCGCTGTTGTCTTAGTTGTTTTGGATTTACCATCCTTTTTTGAATGAACAATTATAGGCTGCGACAGACCTTTAGCCGCTGATGAGTCGACTATTACCTCTTCAATATTTTCTTGACTTGGTAAATCATACATAGTTTTAAGAAGTATATTTTCTAAAATAGATCTTAAACCTCTTGCTCCTGTTTTTTTGCTAATTGCTTTAATTGCAATTTCTTTAAGTGCAGAGTCTTTAAATATTAATTTTGCTCCATCTAGTTTAAATAACTCTTGATATTGTTTTGTTAAAGAATTTTTTGGTTCTTGCAGTATCTTAATTAAAGATTTTTCATCTAAATCTTCTAGAGTTGCAATCATAGGTAATCTACCAATAAACTCAGGTATTAATCCATATTTGAGCAAATCCTCAGGCTCTAAGTTCTTCATCCACTCACCAGTCTTTTTATCTTGTATATTCTTTACATCTGCTCCAAAACCAATAGATGTACCTTTATCTCTCTGAGAAATAATTTTATCAAGTCCCGCAAATGCTCCACCACAAATAAATAAAATATTTGTAGTATCAACTTGTAAGAATTCTTGTTGGGGGTGTTTTCTACCACCTTGAGGAGGTACACTTGCAATTGTCCCTTCCATAATCTTTAATAAAGCTTGTTGAACACCTTCACCAGAAACGTCTCTTGTAATAGATGGATTTTCAGATTTTCTACTAATCTTATCAACCTCATCAATGTACACAATTCCCCTTTGGGCTTTTTCAACATTATAATCTGCTGCTTGTAACAATTTTAAAATAATATTTTCTACATCCTCTCCTACATAACCTGCTTCAGTTAAAGTTGTTGCATCAGCCATTGTAAATGGAACATCTAAGATTCTAGCCAGCGTTTGTGCTAATAATGTTTTTCCACATCCAGTTGGACCAACTAAGAGTATATTAGATTTTGCAAGCTCTACATTTTTACTAGTTTTATTTTCATAATTTAGTCTTTTGTAGTGATTGTGAACAGCTACTGATAAAACTTTTTTTGCGTGAGATTGTCCAATTACATAATCGTCTAGGACTGTACAAATCTCTTTTGGTGATGGTAAACCATCTTGATGTTTTACAAATGTGTCTTTGCTTTCCTCTTTTATAATATCCATACAAAGTTCAACACACTCATCACAAATGAAGACAGTTGGACCTGCAATTAATTTTCTTACTTCGTGTTGGCTTTTGCCGCAGAAAGAGCAATAAAGAATATTTTTATTATTTGTGTTCATAAAATTTTAAACGAATCAATAAGTCTACTCTATTATAAATGACTCCTATTAATCAAGTTTTGGATTTTGTAAACTATATGTGGTGTTCTAAGATCTTTTCTCTACTACAGAGTCTATAAGTCCAAAAGATTTAGCCGCGTCTGCAGTCATAAAATTATCTCTTTCTAAAGCAGTTTTAATTTCATCCACAGATTTGCCAGTATGTTTTGAATATATTTCATTCAATCTTTTTTTTAATGATAATACTTCATTCGCATGAATTTCGATATCAGTGGCCTGTCCTTGAAACCCCGCAGATGGTTGATGAACCATAATTCTTGAATTTGGAAGTGAAAATCTTTTTCCTTTTGTTCCAGCCGATAATAAAAAAGATCCCATCGAGGCTGCTTGTCCAATGCATAAAGTTGAAATATCTGGTTTTACATACTGCATTGTATCGTAAATACCTAAACCTGCAGTAACAAGTCCGCCGGGACTATTAATATATAAAAAAATTTCTTTTTTAGGATCTTCTGCTTCTAGAAATAATAATTGAGCTGTGATTAATGAAGCCACATTGTCATTAATTTGACCTGTCAAAAAAATAATTCTTTCTTTTAATAGTCTTGAATAAATATCATAAGCTCTTTCACCTTTGTTAGATTGCTCAACAACCATGGGTATTAAGCTACTCATATGTTCTGACAGTTTATTATTCATAAAGTTGATTCGTATTACTTATACAACTTGAGATTACTTTTTGCTAACTTTTTTTGTTTTTTTGGCAGGAGACTTAGTTTTTGGCGTAGTTTTTTTTACTTCTTTTTTTTTAGTCTCAACTTTTTTCTTTGAGGCTTGTTTTGTTCCCTCATCTTGATTTTGAGATTGTTTTAATATTTTTTCGGCTTCCTCTTTCGAAACCTCTTTTTTATTAGACTTAGCTTTCTGTTTAACAAGATTTAAAATTTTTTCCTCATAAACTGTCCCTCTTAAACTAGCTAATGCTGATTGATTTTTTTGATAAAAATCCATTACCATTTTTTCTTGACCAGGCATCATTCTTATCTGTTTTTGAACTTCAGCCTGTAATTCTTGTTCTGATACTTTTATCTGATTTTGCTCACCAAATTCATTTAATATTAAACCAACTTTAATTCTTTTTTTTGCTATTTCTTCAAAATTATCTTTACTCTTTTTTTTATCTTCATCTGTCATTCCTTGAGATAGAACTTTCACTTCTTCATCGACTAAATTTTGTGGGATTTCATCTACTTTAAATTTCTCTAATTCTTTAAGAATTTGATTTTTTGACAATCTGTCTAGTGAATTCTTATATTCATCATTTATTTGCTTTGAAATCAAAGTTTTTAAATCTTTCAAATCTTTCGCTCCCAGATTTTTTGCAAATTGGTCATCTATTTTTACTTCCTCTGAAATTTTTACCGATAATATTTTACAATTAAATTTTGCTTTTTTATTTACTAACTCTTTTTCAGGAAAATTTTCAGGAAGAATAGCTTCAACAACTTTTTGATCATCTTTTTTTACACCTACCAATTGTTTATCAAAACCTTTTAAAAATAAATCTTTACCTAAGGTTAATTGTGTATTTTTTCCTTCCCCTCCTTTAAATGATTTTTCATCAACGGTAGCTGTATAGTCAAAAGAAACTAAATCACCCTCTTTTGCTTTTGTTTCAGGTGGAGCATCTTTAAAGCTTGGTGTATTTTTAGCTATTTCTTTAATTCTTTTTTCAGTTTCGCTCTCGTCAATTTTAACCGTGTATTCATCAAATTTAATATTTTCTATAGATTTTAATTCAACTTTAGGAAACTCTGTGACGGAAATTATATATTCTAGATCTTTATCTTCACCATAAGTTTTGAGATCCAATTTTGGTTGTCCTGCTGGTTTTATTTTATTTTCCTCTAAAGCTTTTGTAGTTGTGTCTTTTAAAACTTTATCTAATACTTCACTAAATACTGCTTTCCCAAACTGTCTTTTTAAAACTTCTACTGGAACTTTACCTGGTCTAAAACCTTTTAGATTTACAGTGCCTTTTATTTCTTCATATTTTTCATCCATATAAGAATTCATAGTTTTTTTATCGATGAAAACTTTTATATCTTTATTAAGACCTTTTTTATTTTCTACTGTAACTTTCATAATACATTAATGGTAGGGCGAAAAGGACTCGAACCTTCACAGATTGCTCTATCGGTTCCTAAGACCGACGCGTCTACCAATTCCGCCATCGCCCCACAAATTCAAGGGGTTTTATATATGATTGAAACTATTTGTCCAACGACAATTATTGTAAATTATATAATTTTTACTCTATAATATTATTATGGTTGTTTCTCCTTGTATAAGTATTTGCAAAACTGATCCAAAAACTGGTTATTGCTATGGGTGTGGAAGAACTAACGAAGAAAAAAAAACCTGGAAAATAGAGTCTACAACTGACGATTGGAAAAATGAAAATCTTGAAATTATTCAGAAAAGATTAGCTGGTTGGCAGTTAGAGAGTTTTAAAGAGTCCTATACTTATAAAATTGAAAATGGTATCTCTCTTTTCAAAAAAAAATTATTAGATGAGTAAAACTACAATTGTAATTATTGTATACATTCTAGGTCTTATTTTCGGAGCATTGTTCCTTGATTTATGGAGTGCTGACACTAATATTATTAAAGGATTAATAGGACTTGGTTGGACAGCTTTACTTTTAATTGGTTTATTTTTTGCTGAAAAAGATGAAAGAAATTAGATTTTTAATTTCTCTTTTATTAATAATTTTTCCCTTCCAACATCTTAAATCAGAAATAATCATTATGAGTAAATGTGATGATAAACAAGATGAATTTTTAAAAAATGAGTATATCTTAAATCTAGACGAATTAATCATGACTAGAAATTATGTTTATAAGGAAAAAACATATCAAAAATATCGACTAACTGATTTAAGTACTAAAAAATCAAACTCTTATGTTCGAAATATTTATGAAGAAAACGGTAAAATACTAACTCATAAACACGGATATCCTCAATTTTATACTCAAATTCTTTTTGAAAAAGACAAACAAGAGATTTTCATGAAAACTGTTCTTAATGATGAAGAAGGAATATCTAAAATTTCTTCTTGTAAAAAAATTGAGAAATTTAAAAAAGAAAGTTAACTTTTTTTATTTTTCTTGGAGAAATTTTTTTTTTTATTTCCAAATCTATTATTAGTAATGTTGCTTCTATGTTTGGCGTAAGCTTGTTTTTGGGCTTGTTTCATTGCTCGCTTTGATGACATAATATTAAAAATCTATTTCTATACTACCAATTTTATTAAAATTCTTATCTGCAATAACTATTTCGCCCGATGAAGGAGCATAATCTAAAGCTTCAGATATTACTACATAATGTGTCACAAAAATTAAATTTTCATTACCTTTGAATTTTTTAACATAATTTTTCAAATCTAACATTTGTTTGTTTTTATTATTGGCAAACTTTGCGCTAAAAAAGGAATTTAAGAAATCTTTTGTTTCGAAATTTATAAAAGCTAATTTAGCAGTCTCTTTACAGCGACACCATTCACTTGAGAAAACTTTGAAAATTTGAACATCATTATCTTTAAAAAAATCTCCAATTTTTTTGGCTTGGTTTCTTCCTTCCTCACTTAAATTTCTTTGGGTATCACAGTTATTAATATCAAAATTTTCAGGATCTCCACCACCTGGTGCATATGCATGCCTAATAAATATAAGTTTACCACCTTTTTTAAGTTCTAAAGATAATTCTTGATTTAAATCTGCTTTAATCGATGAGGGGAAAGTTATAAAAATAATAAAAAAAAATTTTATAAATTTCATTGATGACTATTAAATTAAAAAAAATAAATAATACAATTATTAAATGTAAAAAATGTCCAAGACTTGTTAGTTTTATCAAAAAAATTTCAATACAAAAAAGAAAACAAAATAAGAATGAGAAATACTGGGGAAAACCAGTCCCTGGCTTTGGAGACAATAAAGCAAAATTGATGATTTTAGGTCTTGCTCCTGCAGCTCATGGTGGAACAAGAACCGGAAGGGCATTCACAGGAGATAAATCAGGAAATTTTTTATTTAAGAGTTTATTTTTAACAGGAATTTCAAATCAAGATTTTTCAGAAAGAGCAAATGATAATTTGAAATTACATGATACTTACATAACTAATATTCTTAAATGTGTTCCTCCAGGTGATAAACCAGAAAGTAAAGAATTAAATCGCTGTTCAAATTATTTTGAAAATGAAATTGAAAATTTAAAAAATCTTAAAGTGATCATAACTCTTGGTAAAGTTGCATTTGATAATTGTTTAAAAATTTATAAAAAAAAATTTATGATTCAAAAAAAATTTGAATTTAAACACGGAAACAAATATTTATTGCCAGATAATAAAGTTTTAATTGCTTGTTATCACCCAAGCCCAAGAAACGTAAATACAAAATTAGTGACGACTCCTATGATTAACCAATTACTTATTAAGGCAAAGAAAATAGCTAAATTTTAATAGTATCACAAAAATAGGGTTTAAATTTTGAGTAAATTTCATTAGGTATTTTTACTGGTTTACCTAAATCATTAACAAAGACTAAATGAACTTGTGCTTCAACTATAGTGTCATCACCTTTAGTAATTATTTGATTCATAAAAAAAGATGTTTTAGTGATAGATTTAACAAAAGATCTTATAGTTAGTTCATCTTCAAGACTTGCAGGTTTTTTATATTCAATGTTGCAAGCTTTTACTATGATTAGTGAGCCAAAATCTTTTTTCACTTTTTGGTTACTGAACCCAATTGAATGAAGAGCTTCTGTTCTGGCTCTCTCTAAAAACTTTAAATAATTAGCATAATATACGACACCTCCAGCATCAGTATCTTCATAGTAAACTTTTAAAGTATGAAAAAAATTTTCATGCATAATATAATTATATCAAAAAAGTAAACTATTTAATAGAAACTAAGGTATAAGTATTTAATGAATATATTTGTAATTTGGTTAGTGATGGTTACCGCATGGAACTTTGGTTATCCACAAGCAAGTCCTTTAGAAGATGTTGTAGTAGCTGTTATACTTTCTTTATTTAATATTTATCTTAAAAAATATCTTAAATTTTAATTATTGAGATGAAAAATATATATTTTGAAAATAAGCTATAGATTTCATCTTTGAGTTATCAGTATCAGACATAATGGCAATTCCATCAAGCTCTTTAACATCTAGATCGTGTAATCTTCTAAAATCCTCTTTAACATTAGCTTTAACTGTTACCCATTCATTTAAATTATCTTTTGTGCTAGCTAAAACATTGTCTATCGATTTTTTTGTATATGGACTTGGAAAATTTGCCCCAACTTCATTATTACTTGAGAAAACATAATTAATTGCTCTATTTGATAGTGGTGTAGCTCCAGTTTTTTTAATCACAAAAACTCTTGCAGCAAAATCATGCCCTTTTTTCGTATTTTCTTTAATCCCAGACAGATCTTTCTCAATTTTCCAAGTTATGTTTATAAACGGGGTCTTATCTAAGTTTATCTTGATCTCTTTTCCAAGGCCAGAAGCAGCATTATC
>CACGXX010000003.1:0-22500 GCA_902577125.1 uncultured Pelagibacteraceae bacterium
GCAATAAAACAGTTAGGTGGAAGCACTTTAACACTTAGACCAGATGAACTCCATTTGTCAAAAGGTGGGGAGAGCATTCAAGATACAGCAAAAATTTTATCAAATTTTGGAAATGCTTTTATGTTTAGAACTGATAGTGATAAAAAATTAGAAGAATTTAAAAAGAATTTATCTATACCAATCATTAATGGTCTTAGCCCAAGTTCTCATCCAACTCAAATTTTATCAGATATTTTTACTGTAGAAGAGATTAAGAAGAAATCAATATCAAGCCTGAATATCGCTTGGATTGGAGACTCTAATAATGTTTTAAACTCTTTAATTGCTGCTTCAATTAAATTTTCTTTTAAGTTAAGTATTGGATGTCCAATTGAATACAAACCAAGTAAAAAAATAATGAATTATATTAAAAGTGATAATAATAAAATCCATATATTTCATGATCCCAAAAAAGCAGTGCGTGCGGCTGATGTTATATTTTCGGATAAAGTAATTTCTATGAACGATAAAGTAAATAAGTTAAAAAAATTTAAAAAATTTAAAAAATTTAAGATTAATAAAAGATTAATGAGTTATGCAAAAAAAGACTGTATTTTCCTTCACTGTTTGCCGAGAGACAAAGAGGTAGATGAGGATGTTTTCTTAAGTAAACAATCTAAAGTTTGGCAACAGGCTCTTAACAGAGTCCATGTTCAAAAATCTATATTACTTTATTGTTTTGGAAAATTAAGGTAATGGCAACGGATTATCTGAATTTTGATTCAAGTACAAAATAACAGAAGCTCTATCCTTTTCTTTTCTTAATCCAGCAAAGGCCATTTTAGTTCCTTTAATCCATTTAGCTGGTTTAAGTAGATAGCCATTAAGTTCTTCAAAAGTCCATGCTTTTCCATAAGCGGCTAGAGCTTTAGAATATTTATAATCACCTACAGCACCCACATTTCTTCCGACAACATTATACAATGCTGGACCAATATTATTTTTTCCACCTTTTACAATAGAATGACATGCAGCGCATTTTTTAAAAACCTTTTCCCCTGAAGCAATATCTCCCATGGCGATTAATGCAGCAATATCAACTTTATCTTCAGTTGGTTCCGAGCTTGTTTGTGAACTTACCACAGTAGCCTGCTCTATCTCAACTGAGTAACCAGGTGTTTTAGGCTTTTCAACATGAAAAATAACATCTGAAAGCTTTCCAATACCTATTATTAGAAGTGCTACCATTAATATTGCAGCTATTATTTTATTTAGCTCGAAAGAATCCATTTATAAAAAAATTATTTTGAACATATAGCACTATAAATATAAAATTGCTTATATTTTTAATGTACATTTTTGCCTCTATTTATATTGTAATGAAAAATTAAAAGAAAAATGAAGACATTAGTTATTATTCCATCCAGATTATCAGCATCAAGATTACCAGGTAAACCCTTGCTTAAAATTAAGGGATTATCAATCATTTCTCATGTTTATAAAAAAGCTCAAGAAGCTAATATTGGAGAGGTATTTGTTGCTGCAGAAGATCAAGAAATTATCGAAGATGTGAAGAAAAATGGTGGAGAAGCAATTTTGACAAACAATAATCACAAAACAGGAACAGATAGAATTTACGAAGCTTTTGTAAAGCTAGGTAGAACAGATATAGATTTAATCATGAACCTACAAGGAGATGAACCACTGATGAATATTGAGGATATTCAAAAATTAAATAAGTATATGATCCAGACCAAGCGTGATTTGGGAACTTTAGCAGCAAAAATTAACAACAAAAAGGTTTTTGAAAATCACGATATTGTTAAGGTAATTACAGAAGAAAGTTTAGATGACACAAAATTTCCTCGAGCAATAAATTTTATGAGAAAATTGAATAAAGAAAATAATCAGGCTTATCATCATTTAGGAATTTATTGTTATAATGTAGAAATATTAAAAAGATTTATTTCTTTTAAACAGTCGCAAAATGAGATTGAAAATAGATTGGAACAGTTAAGAGCATTAGATAATAACATTAATGTCAATGTAGCTCTTGCAAAATCATCACCGATTGGAGTAGACACTAAGGAGGATTTTATGGCTATAAAAAAAATAATAGAATATAAGTCATAATGAGTAAAATTTATTTTCAAGGAACTTTCGGAGCGTATTCTCACTTAGCTGCTTTATCTATAGACTCAAATGCTGAGGTAGTGCCCTGTAAAACTTTTGATGATTGTTTTGCTCAAGCTTCAAAAGATACAAATTCAAAAATTATTATTCCAGAGTCAAATAGAATTACTGGCAACATAGGAATTGAATATTTAATTTTTGAATATAGGTTAAATATTTATGCTGAGTATTTTCAAAAAATAGAACATAATTTACTGGGTTTACCTGGAACAAAAGTTTCAGAAATCAAGGATGTTTATTCTCATGCTCAAGCACTATCACAATGTTCAAAATTTATAAAATCAAATAGACTTACTGAACATGTAAGAGCTGATACAGCTGGATCCGCAGAAATGGTTTCAAAAAGTAAAGACAAAACTAAAGCTGCAATAGCTTCATCATTAAGTGCTAAAACATATAATTTAGATATTGTAAAAAATAATATAGAAAATGAAAAAGGAAACTTAACAAGATTTCTTGTTATGGGTAAAAATATATCACAACCAGAATTTAGTGGAAAAAAATATATTACTTCTTTTTTATTTAAATTAAAAAGTAAACCGGCAGCTTTATATCAATCTTTAGGAGGGTTTGCTATTAATGGAGTAAATCTAACAAAGTTGCAAAGTTATCCTGAAAAAAATTCTTTCGACTCCTTTTTCTTTTTATGTGATTTAGATGGTCATATTGAAGAACCAAGAGTACAAAAATCACTAGAAGATTTAGGATTGCATTGTCAAGATTTTCACGTCCTAGGTGTTTTTGAAGCTGACAAACAAAGAGAAATAAATAAATAACTTTTCTTGTAGATAAGAAATTATTACTGTTATAATAGTTTCGGAGGCTAGAGGTGGATGCTGCTTGAACCCGACCAGATCTTAACGGAAGCAGTCGTAAAGACAGTTTTTCAGGTTCTAGTCTCCTCGTATATATGAGCAATGATTCAAAAGTATTGGCACTTAAATATAGACCACAAAATTTTGATGATCTTATTGGTCAAGATGTAGTTGTAGAAACTATAACTAATTCAATAATAGCTAATAAAGTTCCTAATGCATATTTATTCACTGGAATAAGAGGAGTCGGAAAAACCACTATAGCAAGAATAGTTGCTAAGGCACTTAATTGTTCAAATGGAATTAAAAATAAGTGTAAAGTTAAATGTGATAATTGCGATGCTATAACTAATTCAAATCACATCGATGTTTTAGAAATGGATGCTGCAAGCAGAACTGGTGTTGATGATGTTAGAGAATTAATTGAGTTTTCTAGATATGGACCAACATCGTCAAAGTATAAGATCTTTATTATCGATGAAGTTCACATGTTAAGCAAACAAGCATTTAATGCTTTGTTGAAAACTCTTGAAGAACCTCCAGAATATCTAAAATTTATTTTTGCAACGACTGAAATAAAAAAGATTCCGGTTACAGTTATATCAAGATGTCAAAGATTTGATTTATTAAGAATTAGATCGTCTGAATTATTTAATTACATTAAAAATATTAAGGATAAAGAGGGAGGTAAAATTACTGATGAAGCATTAAAATTAATAGTGAAAATTTCCGAAGGGTCAGTAAGAGATGCGCTATCCTTATTAGATAGAGCTTTATTAACTTTAAATCCAAAAACTGAATTAGATTTAAAATCAGCACAGAGAATTTTTGGTTTTTTTGATAAATCACAATTAATCGATTTATTTGAATTTATTCTTAAAGGAGATGAGATTAAAGTTATAGAGATTTATAGAAAAATTTATGACCAAGGTGTTGAACCAAAAATTTTTATTAATGATTTCTTAGAATTACTTTATTACTTTAAAAATATTGAGTCATTAACTTTAGAAAGTACAAATTTTTCATTAAATGATCAAGAATTTGAAAAGATCAAAGATTTAAATAAAAATCTTGATCCAAGCGTATTGATTTTATTTTGGCAATTTACAATCTCGACTCTTGATGAACTTGCTATAGTTTCCAATCAACATCTATCAATGGAGATGTTTTTGTTAAGGCTGATGCATTTAAGTTCGATAAAATTACAGAAAAATACTGATATAAATTCTGTAAGTGAAAATCTTGTTATAGATAAAGAAATTAATGATCAATCAAAACCAATAGATCAAATTAAGAATATTTATCAAGAGGAAAAAAGTAAACCAGAAATTCATAAAGAAGTTAAATCAGAAAAAAAAATATTTATTAATAGTTTAGAAAAATTAATACAGACCTGTCTCGATAAAAAAGAAATTAAACTAAAATATGAGTTAGAAAAAAATGTAAATCTAGTAAAGTTCGAAAAAAATATGATTGAGATATCTTTTAATGAAAATTTAGATAAAAATTTCGTTAAAGATCTTTCTTTAAAACTTTTTGATTGGACAGGTGAAAGATGGATTATTTCATTTAGTCAATTAAAAGGCGATGTTTCAATGAGGGAGAAAAAACAAAAAATAAAGAGGTCTTTAATGGATGAAGCAAAAAATTCAAAAATTTATAAAGATATAATTAAAAATTTTCCTGATGCTGAATTAACTGATATTAATTTGAAAAGAGAGGATAAACCTAATGACTGATTTTACAAAAATTTTAGATAAAGCAAAAGAACTTGAGTCAAAAATGAAAGAAAGTCAGAAAAAAATAAAAGAAATAAAAGTTGAGGGAATTTCAGGCTCAAATTCAGTTAAAGTTATACTTGATGGGGAGGGGGAGATGCAATCAATCAAATTATCGGAGGAAATTATGAGGGAAGATAAAACTATAATTGAAGATCTTATTGTTGCCGCTCATAATAGCGCTAAGTCACAACTCAAAACAAAAACAGCTGAAGAAATTTCAAAAGCAACAGGTGGACTCGGAATACCTGGATTTAAATGGCCATTATAGTAAATGCAAAATACTTCTGAGATTGAAGAACTTGTTAAATTAATATCAAAGTTGCCTGGTTTAGGCCCTAAATCAGCTAAAAGAATAGTTTTAAAACTAATTAATAATAGGGATGAACTTGTAAAGCCATTAGCAAAAACTTTAGCAGAAGTTTATAAAAATATTTCTAGATGTAAAATTTGTGGCGTCTTAAAATCATCAGCTGTTGAGTGTTCTTATGATAATTGTAAGGTTATACAGAGAAAGTATAATCAAATTTGTGTTGTTGAAAACATAGCTGATCAGTGGTCGATTGAAAATTCAAATATTTTCAAAGGATATTTTCATATTTTAGGAGGTACTATCTCCTCTGTTGGTCACAAAAAAGAGGATTTATTAATTAATTCTTTAATTGAGAGGGTAAAAAAGGATAAAATTGAGGAAATAATTTTAGCTACTAGTGCAACAGTTGAGGGCCAAACGACAGCTTTTTATATTCAGGACAGTTTATCAAATTTAGATGTAAAGATCACAAAATTAGCTCAAGGGTTGCCTGTTGGTGGAGAAATTGAAAATCTTGATGATGGCACACTTCTTTCTGCTTTTAAAAATAGATCTAAAATAAATTCTAATTCAAGCTGATTTTTTTTTTAATCGATTTAAATGTAATAAAGGCTCTGTATATCCGGAAGGTTGATCTTTTCCCTTAAAAATAAGTTCACATGCAGTTTGAAATGCTATGGACCTATCATAATCAGAGCTCATTTTCACATAATTTTGATCACTCTCATTTTGTTTATCCACAATCTTTGCCATTTCTTTCATTATTTCAATAACTTGCATTTTGGTTGTAACACCGTGATGTATCCAGTTTGCAATATGTTGCGAAGAAATTCTCAACGTTGCCCTGTCCTCCATTAACCCAACATTATTTATATCTGGTACTTTGGAGCAACCCACACCTTGATCAATCCATCTTACAACATAACCAAGTAATGTCTGGGCAGAATTTGAAATTTCTTTATTGATTTCATCAACTGACCAGTTTGGCCTATCTGCGATAGGAATAGTAAGTAAATCATCAATTTTAGCCTTATCTCTTGTAGACAATTTTTTTTGAACATCAAAAATATTTATCTCATGATAATGTAAAGCATGTAAAGCTGCTGCAGTTGGAGATGGTACCCAAGCACAATTAGCTCCAGCTTTAAGATGACCAGTTTTTTGATCTAACATGTCTCTCATTTTATCAGGCATAGCCCACATTCCTTTACCTATTTGTGCTTTTCCTGAAAAGCCACAAGCCAAACCTATATCAACATTGTTATTTTCATAAGCCCCAATCCATTTTGAAGATTTCATATCACCCTTTTTAATCATTGGTCCTGCCTCCATTGATGTATGCATTTCATCACCTGTTCGATCAAGGAAACCTGTGTTTATGAAGAAAACTCTGTGTTTTAAGGTTCTAATACACTCTTTAAGATTTGATGAAGTTCTTCTCTCTTCATCCATAATTCCAATTTTGCATGTGTATTTTTTTAATTTTAAAACCTCTTCAACTTTAGTAAAAATTTCATTTGTAAACGCTGTTTCGTCTGGACCATGCATCTTTGGTTTTACAATATATATTGAACCAGCTCTTGAATTTCCTTTTTTTTTCTTATCATGAAGAGCTGCTGCAGTTGTTATAAAAGCATCCATCAATCCTTCTGGAATTTCACTTCCATCTTTCAATATTATTGAGGGATTAGTCATTAAATGACCAACATTTCTAATTAATAAAAGACTTCTACCGTGCAATTTTAATCCTTTTCCCTCTTTTGAAATATAACTTCTGTTTGGATTAAGTTTTCTCTCTAATGTTTTTCCCTCTTTCTCAAACCTTGTCACGAGATCTCCTTTCATTAATCCAAGCCAATTTCTATAACAAATCACTTTATCTTCGGCATCTACTGCTGCAACACTGTCTTCATTATCGCATATTGTAGATACTGCAGATTCCAGTATAATGTCACTTATGCCTGCATGATCCTGTTGAGCGCTAAATGCTCTTGGATTTTTTAATATTTCAATATGAAGATTATTATTTTTTAATATTATTGCTGACGGGTTATCTGCTTCACCTCGATGACCAACAAATTTATTTTCATCTTTTAGAGTTGTTATATCAACACCTTTTAAAACCTTTAATTCTTTATTTTGAATTGCTATTCCTGTTATTTTTCTCCAGCTAAAATCTTTTAAAGTAAAATATTTATCTAAAAAATCTCTACCATACTTAATTACAATCTCTCCTCGTTCTGGATCATATCTTTCAGAAGTGCTATCTTCAGATGCTTCGATTACATCTGTTCCATATAAACTATCGTATAAACTCATCCATCTTGCGTTAGCAGCATTCAAAGCGTAACGTGCATTCATAATTGGAACAACTAATTGAGGCCCAGCTATTGTAGCAATTTCCTCATCAATATCACTTGTTTCAATTTTAAAATCTGGACCTTCATCTTTTAAGTAACCAATTTCTTCTAAAAAATTTTTGTATTTTTTAATTTGAATATTTTTTCCTTTGTTATCAATATGCCATTTATCAATTTTTTTTTGTAGTGCTTCTCTAAAATCAATTAGTTCTTTATTTTTAGGAGCTAGTTCATGAACCGCTTTATCAAAATCTTCCCAAAATTTTTCAGGAGAAATGTCAGTACCATTAAATAACTCGTTATTAACAAAAAGTAATAATTCCTCTGATACTTTAAGATTATTAACAGAATGATATTTTGATCTCATGATGGAATATTTAAACTCTAGCTTATTTAAGTCAATTACATAATAGTAACATAGACATTTTATTGTCATTTTTCTCATATAAGTATAATTATATAAAGATGAAGAATTATTTAAATTTTGAAACAGATATTAAAAATCTTGAAAATGAGTTAGAGAAATTAAAAGATCCTTTTAATCAAGAAGGTTTATCAGAAGTTGATACAAAAAAAATTTCTAAAACTCAGGAAGAAATCGATGAGAAACTTAAAGATATTTATAATAATTTAGATCCTTGGCAAATCACATTGGTTGCAAGGCACGAGGATAGACCTAAATCAAAGTTTTTTATTGATAACTTGTTTGAGGACTTTATCTCATTAGAAGGTGATAGATATTATGGAGAAGACAAATCAGTTATTACTGGTTTTGCAAAATTTAATGGTCGATCAGTATTAGTAATTGGTCAAGAGAAGGGGGAAAACTTAGAAACTCGAATTGAGAGAAACTTTGGCATGATGAGACCAGAGGGTTATAGAAAAACTATCAGGTTAATGGAACTAGCAGATAAGTTTAATATTCCTATTATATCTTTTATAGATACCCCAGGTGCATATCCAGGAGTGGGTGCAGAGGAAAGAGGGCAAGCAGAGGCAATCGCAAAGTCAATCGAGTGTTGTATGAAACTTAAGGTACCAACTTTAGCTATAGTAATAGGTGAAGGTGGCTCAGGAGGGGCCATAGCTCTTGCATCTTCAAACAAAGTTTTAATGCTTGAGAATGCGATTTATTCAGTAATATCACCTGAGGGATGTGCAACAATATTGTGGAGAGATCCAAAAAAAATGCTTGATGCTGCAAAAGCAATGAAACTGTCTGCTAAAGATTTATTAGAGCTAAATATTATTGATGAAATAATTCCAGAACCTTTAGGTGGTGCTCATAGAGACAGAGATATGATTTTAGATAATATAAAGAATTCTATTTCTCAAAATTTAGATTTTTTTAAAACTTTTACTGCTGAAGAAATTCTCAATCATAGAAAAGATAAGTTCTTAAAAATTGGAAGAAGTAAAGGATTTGTATCTAGTCCTCAAAGTCTAAGCGCAATTCAAACTTCTGGATTAGATTTTAAAGAAATAATTAAATCTAAAAAAAATATTGCAATTGCTGTAGCAACTTTAGTTATTGTAGCTGTACTGACTTTATTTATTCTATAGAGCTCCACAACATTTCTTGAATTTTTTACCAGATCCACATGGACAAGGATCATTTCTACTTGTTTTCTTACCAAGGTTTAAAAATTTTTCTTTTAATTGCCTCTGGTTTATTTTTTCGGTTGGTTCATTGTAAACTTTAAGATTCATCAATATTTTTACATAATCTAGTTTTAATTTGTCCAGTAAATTTGAAAACAAATCAAATGCTTCTTTTTTATATTCTATAAGAGGATCCCTCTGTCCATATGATCTCAGACCCACAACCTGTCTTAATTGCTCTAAGTATTGGATGTGCGATTTCCAATTAAAATCAATGGATTGTAAAAAAATTCTTTTCTCTATTTCTTTTGATTGATTTTCCCCAAGAATTTTAGATCTCTCTTCTCTAGCAAATTTGAATTTTTCGAAAATTTTTTCTCTTAGTTTTGTGTCACTTAAAGACATTAATTCATTATACTCGTCATCGTTTAGACTTTTTCCAAAAATAGTCTTTAATCTATTGTTAAACTCATTATTTTTTGGGTTTGATAACTTATGAATTTTTAGGCTTATTAAGTTTTCAACTATTTCTGATAAAAAATTATCTGAATAATCAAAAATTTTTTCACTATCCATAGCATCTTTTCTTTGAGAAAAAATCACTTGCCTTTGATCATTTAAAACATTGTCAAATTTAATAAGAGTTTTTCTAATATCAAAATTTCGTGCCTCAACTTTTTGTTGTGCTCTTTCTAAAGCTTTATTTATCCAAGGATGGTCTATACTTTCACCATCTTTGAGACCAAGTTTTTGAAGAATATTGTTCATAGACTCGGATCCAAAAATTCTCATGAGGTCATCCTCTAAACTTACATAAAAAATAGAACTTCCTTCGTCTCCTTGTCTGCCCGATCTTCCTCTTGCTTGATTGTCTACCCTTCTAGACTCCATTCTTTCAGTTCCAATAACAAATAAACCACCTAAAGATTTAATATAGTCTTTATTTTTTTTAAGTTGATCGTCCTGAATTGATCCTTTTTTTCCTCCTAGTTGAATATCTACACCCCTACCAGAAATACTTGTCGTTATTATTACTGATTTAGCTTTACCAGCATTAGCAATAATCTCTGCTTCATTCTCATGATTCTTAGCGTTTAATACTATGTGTTCAATTTTTTCCTGTTTAAGTAATTTGGAATATATCTCGGATTTACTCACACTAGATGTGAAGACTAAAAGAGGCTGACCGTTTTCATGACATTCTCTAATTTTTTTAATGATTGCATTATTTTTTTCTACTTCAGTTCGAAAAATTTGATCATTGAAATCTTTCCTTATCATCTCTTTATTAGTTGGAATTATTATTACATTAAGATTGTAGATTTCAAAAAACTCCTCCGTCTCTGTGGCCGCTGTACCTGTACATCCAGATATCTTCTTATAAAGTTTAAAATAATTCTGGTAAGTAATAGATGCTAAAGTTTGATTTTCAGCCTGTATCTCAATTTTTTCCTTGGCTTCAATAGCTTGGTGGAGACCATCACCAAATCTTCTGCCTTCTAATATTCGACCAGTTAATTCATCTACAATTTTTATGTTGTTATCTTTAACAAGGTAATCTTTATCTTTTTTAAATAGATGATTTGCTCTTAAAGCTTGATTAACAAAATGAACTAAATCAAGATTTTCTGGGTCATAAAAATTATTATTTTTTAAAACTCCTGCATTAGAGAATAAACTTTCTATATGATTGATCCCTTCATTGGTTAATAAAATATTCCTATCTTTTTCATCGACCTCAAAATCATTTTTATTCAGAAGCTTTACTACTTTGTCTACCGCAACATATTGATTAGTTTTATCTTCCGCTGCCCCTGAAATTACCAAAGGAGTTCTTGCCTCATCAATTAGACAGGAGTCTATTTCATCAACTATTGCAAAATGGTGTCCTCTTTGAACCATTTCTTCTTTTGAATATTTCATATTATCTCTAAGATAATCAAATCCTAATTCACTGTTTGTTGCGTAAGTAATATCGCAGTCATAATTTTTCTTTCTTTCTTCATCGTTTTGATCATTATTTATATAGCCCGACGTTAAGCCTAAAAAACTGAAAATTTTACCCATCTCAAATGAGTCTCTTTTCGCCAAATAATCATTTACTGTAACAATATGAACTCCTTTTTCCTCCAAAGCATTTAAATATGCTGCTAAAGCAATTGTAAGAGTTTTACCTTCTCCAGTTCTCATTTCTGCTATTTTATTTTCATGCAGAACAACTCCGCCTATTATTTGAACATCGAAATGCCTCTCACCTCTTGACCTCAAAGAGGCTTCTCTTACTAGAGCGAAAGCTTCAGGTAGAATTTTGTCAAAAGAAGTTCCTTTTTGAATTTCCTCTTTTAATTTAATAGTTTTCTCAGGAAACTCTTTATCGTTAAGTTTTTTTATATTTTCCTCTAATAGATTGATTTGGTCTACTATTTTGCCAATCCTATCCAGCTCTTTTTTATTGCCAGATTTAATAAATTTAGAAATAAAGTTTAGAGGATTTAACATTAGTTTTTGATATACATTTTAGTTACAACTTTTAATATAGTGATTTAATTTAAATTTTAAATATCATGGGAATCAATTTATCAAATTTTTTAGCCTCAAAATCACATGATCGAAAAATGGGGCAATATCAAGACCTTGATCACCTAGACGGTTTAGCAATATCTTCAGTTAGTGCTAATTTATATAATTCTAACAGAGATGATCTTGCAATGTTCTATTTTCGTGATGGTGCAAATTTCGCATCACTTTATACCCAGTCTAAAATTTTGTCAGAAAATATTAAATGGAATTTAAGTCAAAAAACTCAAAAAATTTTTTCTCTCGTAGTCAATACTAGAAATGCAAACTCATTCACAGGAGAGCATGGTTATAAAAGTATGCAACATCTCGCAGATTTGATTTCAAAACAACTTACAGAAAAACAGAAAGAAGATGAAGAAGATCCTAAAATAATTAAATCAAAAAATCTTATTTTTGGGTGTACTGGAACGATCGGGGAAAAATTTCCTGAAGAAAAAATTAAGTTAAAAATTCCAGAGCTAATAAAAAATATTAAATATACTCAAAACAAATATATTTGGATGAAAGTTGCTCTCTCAATAATGACAACTGATACACAGCCAAAAATAGCAATGGAAGAATGCAAAATTGGAAATACAACTGTAAAAATTTATGGAGTAGCAAAAGGTTCTGGCATGATACAACCAAATATGGCAACTACATTAGCCTATGTTTTTACTGATGCTGATATTTCTAATGATGTATTAAAAAAATTACTTAAGAAAAATATTGAGAATACTTTCAATGCGATTTCATGTGATAGTGACACTAGTACTAATGACATGATCTCAATTTTCTCCACTGGTAAAGCAAAAAACACTTTAATAAAGACAATTAATGACAAAAAGATCAAATCATTTGATGAAGCTCTGAACAGTCTATTATTAAATTTAGCAAAAAGAGTTGTGGCTGATGGAGAGGGAGCTTCAAAATTTGTAACAATAAATGTTTTAAATTCCAAAACTGAGCAGGATGCAAAAAAAATTGGTTTTTCCATAGCCAACTCTCCACTAGTAAAAACTGCAATTGCTGGAGAGGATCCAAATTGGGGCAGAATAATTATGGCAATTGGAAAATCTGATGTAGAAATAAATTTAAATAAACTATCAATAAAATTTGGTGATTTGGTAATTGTAAATAAAGGAAAAATACATAATCAGTATAATGAGAGTGAAGCTGCAAAATATATGAAAGGTTTAGATATTAATCTCAGTGTTGATATTGGAAATGGAAAAAAAAGTTTCACAGTTTATACTATGGATTTAACCAATGAATACATCAAAATTAATTCAGACTACAGAAGTTAGATATGTTGAAATTTCCTACAACGGTACTTAAATAAAGATAATGATTAAATATAATTTATTGTGCAAAAAATGTGAACTAACATTTGACAGTTGGTTTGCATCTTCAAAAGAATATGACAAACTTAAAAGGAAAAAATTGATTAGTTGTCATAATTGTGGATCTCTAAAAGTAGAAAAAAGTTTAATGGCACCAAAACTGATAAGTAAAAATTTTAGCAATAAAAATGAAAAAAGAGATCTAATAAAATATCAAAAAATAAAAAAGACAATAAGAGAATATCAAAAATTTATTAAGAGTAATTTTGATTATGTTGGTAAAAACTTTGCTTATGAGGCGAGATCTATACATTATAACAATAAGAAAAAAAATAAAGGTATATATGGAACTGCTTCATTGCAGGATTTAAAAGAACTTAAGGAAGAAGGTATAGATGCTCAGATGGTACCTTGGTTTGAGAGTGAAAATAATTAATTTTTAATAAATTTAGCAATGTAATTTACTGACTTATCGATACCAACACTCCATTTATTTTTTATTAAATTAAAATTCATCCCATCTATCTTATCCAATCTAAGATTATTTTTTTCAAGTATTGAAATTAAATCTTCAGGTTTTAAAAATTTTTCCCATTCATGTGTACCTATTGGAAGCCAACGTAATATATATTCTGCCCCTACAATTGCAAAAATATAAGATTTTAATGTTTTATTTAAGGTTGCAACAAACATGATTCCATTTTTTTTTAATAGTTTACTGCAAGACTTTAAAAAGAAATTCACATCTTCAACATGTTCTACAATTTCCATATTTAAGATAACATCAAATTTATCATCTACATGAAAGTTTTCAGGTGATGAGCAGAAATAATCTATTTGAAGATTATTTTTTTTTGAATGAAGTTTTGCAACTTTAATATTCTTATCAGATGCATCAATGCCAGTTACCTTAGCACCCAACCTACACATAGGTTCTGATAGTAAACCCCCGCCACATCCAATATCTAGAATTTTGATATTTTTAAGCGGAGTCTTGTTATTATCGAGTTTAAATGTCTTAATAATATTTTCTTTTATGTATGAAATTCTAATTGGGTTAAATTTATGTAATGGTTTAAATTTGCCCTCAGGATTCCACCATTCTTCTGCAATTTTAGAAAATTTTTCTATTTCTTTTTTATTTATTGTGATATTTTTCATTTGTAAGTTGACTTTATATTCAACATGTATTTATTCAATATTTTTTAAATTTAAAAGATTATTTTATCATGAAAATTGTCGTACTAAAATTTGGGGGCACATCAGTTGGCACTATTAAAAAGATAAAAAGAGTTGCTAAAATAATTATTGATTACCAAAAGAAAAACTATAAGGTCATTGTAGTTTCATCAGCTATGAGTGGTGTGACAAATGATTTAATAAAAAAATCTTCTGAAATTAGTGATAATTTTTCAGAGTCAGAACATGATGTTCTAGTTTCTTCAGGTGAGCAAGTTGCATGTTCTTTAATAGCTGGAAGATTAATTCATGAAGGGTATGATTCTAGATCTTGGTTATCTTGGCAAATTCCGATCTTGACTAAAGGAAAACATAAAAACTCGAGAATAAATCAAATAAATAAAAGAAATATCATAAAATATTTAAAGAAGGGTGGCATACCAATAGTCACTGGGTTTCAGGGGCTTAACGATGAAAATAGAATTACAACTATAGGAAGGGGTGGATCTGACGCAAGTGCAATTATGATTGCTAAGTTTTTCAAAGCTGAGAGATGTATAATCTATACTGACGTAGAGGGAATATATACAACAGATCCTAACAAATTGAAAAACGCAAAAAAGATTAAAGTGATTTCGTACGAAGAAATGTTAGAGATGGCATCATTGGGTGCTAAAGTTATGCAACCGGTCTCGATACAAGATGCAAGATTAAATAGAATTGATATCGAGGTAAAATCATCTTTTTCTAAAAGGTCGGGTACATTAATTACAAAAAGATCTAATATTTTTAATAATAAAATTGTAACTGGAATTTCCTCAACTCAAAATGACTCGAAAGTTTCTTTGATAGGGGTGAGGGATAAACCAGGAGTTGCTGCAGCAATTTTTAAACCATTATCTAAAAATTTAATAAACGTTGATATGGTTGTGCAAAATATTTCTGCAAATGGTAAAGAAACAGATTTAACATTTACAATTAAATCAGATGACTTGAATAAAACAAAAAAAATTATTCAACAAAACAAAACTATTAATTATAGAAGATTACTTTTTGAAAAAGGTGTTTCAAAAATTTCTGTAATTGGAGTGGGTATGATATCAACACCTGGAGTTACATTTAGGATGTTTCAATCATTGGCAAATAAAAAAATTAATATTAAAGTTATTTCAACATCTGAGATTAAAATCTCAGTTTTGATTGATAAAAAAGATACTCAAAAAGCTTTGATTGCACTTCATAAAGAATTTAAATTAAATCAAAAAAAATGAGCATAAGACCATTTAGAGATATAAAAAGAAGAAAAACGAGAGAGATTAATGTTGGTAAAGTAAAAGTTGGAGGAGAAAATCCAATAACAGTTCAATCAATGACTAATACTCTTACCACTGATATAAAAGCTACAATTAACCAAATAAATGAAATTAGCACTGAGGGAGCCGACATAGTTAGAGTCTCTTGTCCTGATGACTCATCATCAAAAGCGTTAAAAGAAATTATCAAAAATGTTGATGTACCTATAGTTGCTGATATTCATTTCCACTATAAAAGAGCTATTGAAGCTGCTGAAAATGGTGCGAGTTGTTTAAGAATAAATCCTGGGAATATTGGAAACAAAGATAAAATTAAGGAAGTAGTTAAAGCTGCAATTGATCACAATTGTTCAATAAGAGTAGGAGTAAATGCGGGGTCTCTAGAAAAAGATATTTTAGAAAAATATAGAGAACCTTGCCCTGAGGCCTTAGTCGAAAGTGCTTTAAGAAATATTAAGATACTAGAAGATGAGGATTTTTATAATTTAAAAGTTAGTGTTAAGTCATCAGATGTTTTCTTATCTGTCGAAGCTTACAGACAACTATCAAAATCTACTGATTATCCATTACACTTAGGAATTACAGAGGCAGGAGGATTTATACCTGGAAGTGTTAAATCTTCTATTGGATTAGGAACATTACTTTTAGATGGTATTGGTGATACTATTAGAATTTCTTTATCAGATAATCCAGTTGAGGAGGTTAAAATTGGAAATGAAATATTAAAATCGCTAAACTTAAGAGAAAGAGGGGTAAAAATAATTTCTTGTCCCTCATGCGCAAGACAGGGTTTTGAGGTAATTGAAACTGTAAAAATATTGGAGAAAAAACTTTCTCATATTAAAACTCCAATTACTTTGTCTGTAATAGGGTGTGTAGTTAATGGCCCAGGAGAGGCAGCCTTAACAGATGTAGGAATAACTGGAGGTAAAAAAGGGAATAATATGCTTTATTTGTCTGGAATACAGTCTGAAAAGGTATCAACCAATGATATGGTTGATAAGGTTGTTAGTGAAGTTGAGAAAAAAGCATCTGAATTGGATAATTCGAAATGATACCTCTAAAAACTGTTAATGATTTAATTTCCAAACATGCTTTACTAGAGAGAGAGTTGTCCTCAGGAAAAATTGATAAAAATTCTTTTGCAGAAAAATCTAAAGAATATGCAGATTTAAATGAAATTATAAAAGTTGCTAAATTTTATATTTCTTTTGAAAAAAATAAAAAAGAAATTCAAACAATTCTTGAAGATAAAAACTTGGACTCAGAGATGGTAAAAATGGCCGAGTCTGAATTAAATGACTTAGAAATTCAAAATGAAAAAAATGAAAAAAAATTAAAATTATTCCTATTACCAAAGGACGAGGCTGATAAAAAAAATGCAATAATTGAAATAAGAGCTGGAACAGGCGGTTTAGAGGCTAGTCTATTTGCCTCAGATCTTTTTAAAATGTATGAAAAGGTGAGTAACAAAAAAAAATGGAGTCTTGAATTAATTTCAATTTCTAGAAGTGAGGCTGGTGGCTTAAAAGAGGTTATTGCTTCAATAAAAGGAAATAATATTTATTCCACTTTAAAATATGAAAGTGGTGTTCATAGAGTACAAAGAGTGCCTGATACAGAAACTCAAGGAAGAGTTCATACATCTGCTGCAACAGTCGCAGTTTTACCAGAGGCAGAGGAAGTTGATCTTAAAATAAATGAAAGTGATTTAAGAATAGATGTCTTCAGGGCAGGAGGACCAGGTGGACAATCAGTAAATACTACAGATAGTGCTGTTAGGATTACCCATATTCCGTCTGGGATTTCAGTGTCCCAACAAGACGAAAAATCTCAGCACAAAAATAAAGCAAAAGGTATGAAAATCCTAAGAGCAAGGTTGTATGAACTTGAAAGATCTAGAATTGAGAGTGAGAGATCCAAAGATAGAAAAAGCAAAGTAGGCTCAGGTGATAGGTCAGAACGGATAAGAACTTATAATTTTCCACAAGGAAGAATTACCGATCACAGAATAAATTTAACTTTACATAAGCTTGATGAATTTTTGGAGGGTGAGTTATTTGACGAAATGATTGAAGCATTGACTCTTAAATCACAAGAAGAAAGATTAAATACTTTAAATTAATGAACATTGAAATTGCAATTAAAAATGCCTGTGAAGAGCTCAATAAAAATAAGATTGGTTCTGCTTTGTTAGATAGTGAACTTTTGTTATCTAAAGTTATTAAAAAAGATAGAAAGTTTATTTTATTAAACCCTAATAAAAAACTTGATCAAAGTGATCAAGACAGTTTTAAAGATCTTATTATTGAGCGTTCAAAAGGTAAACCACTTGCATATTTTACTGGCATAAAGTCCTTTTGGAATAATGATTTCAAAATTAATGAAAAAATTTTAATTCCAAGACCAGACACAGAAATAATAATTGAGCAAGTTTTAAATATTTATAAAAACAAGCGAAATGTTAGTTTTTTAGATATCGGCATTGGATCAGGATGTATAGCACTTTCAATATTAAAAGAAAAAAAATCTTTTTTGGCTACAGGTGTAGATTTGAGCCAAGATTGTATAAAAATATGTAGATATAATGCAATTAAACTTGGTGTTGCCAATAGAATAAAATTACTTAAATCAGATGTTGACAATTTGTTTTTTCACAAATATGATTTAATTGTTTCTAATCCTCCTTATATTAAAAAGTTTGATTTAAGAAAACTAGATAAGTGTGTAAAGGATTATGAGCCCAGATTGGCTCTTGATGGTGGGTTAGATGGTTTATCAGTAATCAGAAAAGTTATAAAAAAATCTTCTGAATTGATAAAAACACATGGCAAGCTAATTTTGGAAATTGGTTATGATCAAAAAGTACCGGTTAAAAAAATGTTAAATGATAATAATTTCTATATCAATAAGATTGTAAAAGATTTAGCAAAAAATGATCGGTGTATAATTAGTACAAAGATATAAATTTTATGGTCACATTCAGAAACAATAATAATGTTAGAAGGAATAATTTCAGAAGAAATGATAGAGGTTTCAAATCCAATTCGGATAGACCTAAATATGGTTCTAATTTTTCAAAAAATGAGAATTTTCAGAGAAAGTCCCCAGGTAGAAATAATCATAATGCATCAAAATTAATCGAAAAATATAGTAATCTTGCAAGAGAAGCTTTGTCTAGTGGAGATAAAATTTTATCAGAAAATTACTTTCAACATGCTGATCATTTTACAAGAATCTTAAATGACCAGGACGCTCAAAAAAAACTAAATTCAATCAATAACGATCCCTCTAAATCTCAACAAAGTATTATTGAAGTGAACAAAGAGCTAGATAACACTGGAGAAAAAAAAACAATAACTCAAATTAAGTAAGAATTTATTTAAAACTAATTTAGGCCAATAATTTTTTCAGATTTTAAGACGTTTAATTTTATTTTCTTAGTTTCAAATAATTTTCTATTCTCTCCTTTAAGAATTTTTCCAGAAGGAAGTTTTAAAGTTTGAGAATTTACTCTTTTTCCATTAATTAAGACTTCGTAGTGTAAATGTGGTCCCGTAGATTTTCCTGTTGACCCAACATATCCTATTGTTTGTCCTTGTTTAACTCTCACACCACTCCTAATTCCGTTAGCAAATTTAGACATATGAGCATAGATTGTTTGATAGATTGAATTATGTTTTAAAACTACACAATTTCCACCACCGCCACACCATCCCGCTTTTTCAATTACTCCTGAGCCAGATGCCATTATAGGTGTCCCCAACGGAGCAGCAAAGTCAGTCCCTTTATGCATTTTATTAAATCCATCTATTGGATGTTTTCTCATTCCAAAAGGAGAAGAAAGTCTAGCTCCATTAATTGGAGTTTTCATTAACGCTTTTTCAACACTTTTACCATTTTTATCATAGTGACCAGCATTTTTTTCATCATCAAAATAAAAAAGTGAATTATCTTCACCACTCAAAATTAAATTTGCAAACAAAATGTTTCCTGTTTCAATTAATCTATTGTTTTCGTCAACATAGGCCTCATACATAATTTGGAATTTATCTCTTTTTCTAATATCTCTTTGGAAGTCAACTTGAAAACCATAAATTCTTGCAAATTCAATTATTATATTGGATGGCACTTTTTGATCTGTTGCAGATTTATAAAGGCTGTTTAAGATTATGCTTTCATTATAAATCACCCTTTTTGCTAATTTTGTTAAAACTATTTCTTGCTTGAAATTTTTGTTATTCGTGTCTTGAGTTAGAATAATTCTCTCTTTATTTGATATTTGGAATATAAATTCCTGTACTGAGTTATCTGTTTGATCAATAGTGAAATGTATTTTTTGATTTGTATTTAATTTGTTCAAATTTACTTTATTATTGATTTTGTTTTTTATAGTTGAAATTTCAGTTTTATTTAAAGAATAATATTCAAGGATTCCCATAAAAGTTTCTCCCTCTCTAACCTTATGTGAAATCTTTTTGAATCTTGGTTCAAATTTTTCAAAAAAATGATTTACTGTTTTTTTAAAGTAGAAGTTTTCAATGATTTTTTTATAATTTTCGTTGATTCTATTTTTTGTTTGATTATGATAAACTGTAAATACGCTTGTTAAGATTATTAATATTATTAGTGCTAAAATTTCATTTTTTATTTTAAACCTAATGTTGAATTTTTTAATCATAGAAAGTTTTTGAATTATCAATTAATAGTTCAACAATTAAAAAAAATCAAAAAAAACCCCTAAAATAAAGGCTTTTTTAACAAATTTTTAATCTTAAGTGCTTGATTTCTTATTATTTTAGCCTATAAGCACTGAACTTCCTCAAATAAGTTATTGTTAATACAATAAGTTAGTTAGGATTTTTGAGCTTTTTTAGTTCAATTAGCTATTTAATACGTAAAAATTTAAGAAGAGAAGTGTGGACGGTTAAGGTTACCAAAATTTGTCGTACACACTTCAACATCATATAAATTTTATTCTTAGAATTTATATGGAAGCTAGTGTGCGCCGTTTTTAAACTTGAGAGTTTGATCATGGCTCAGAACGTACGCTGGCGGCACGCCTAACACATGCAAGTCGAACGAAGTAGTAATACTTAGTGGCAGACGGGTGAGTAACATGTAGGTATCTACCCTATGGCCTGGAATAACACGAGGAAACTTGTGCTAATACTGGATAAGTCTTCACGGAGAAAGCTTTATGCACCATTGGATGAGCCTGCACTTGATTAGTTTGTTGGTAGGGTAATGGCCTACCAAGACTGTGATCAATAGCTGATTTGAGAGGATGATCAGCCACATTGGGACTGAGACACGGCCCAAACTCCTACGGGAGGCAGCAGTGGGGAATCTTGCACAATGGAGGAAACTCTGATGCAGCGATGCCGCGTGAGTGAAGAAGGCCCTTGGGTTGTAAAGCTCTTTCGTCGGGGAAGAAAATGACTGTACCCGAATAAGAAGGTCCGGCTAACTTCGTGCCAGCAGCCGCGGTAATACGAAGGGACCTAGCGTAGTTCGGAATTACTGGGCTTAAAGAGTTCGTAGGTGGTTGAAAAAGTTGGTGGTGAAATCCCAGAGCTTAACTCTGGAACTGCCATCAAAACTTTTCAGCTAGAGTATGATAGAGGAAAGCAGAATTTCTAGTGTAGAGGTGAAATTCGTAGATATTAGAAAGAATACCAATTGCGAAGGCAGCTTTCTGGATCATTACTGACACTGAGGAACGAAAGCATGGGTAGCGAAGAGGATTAGATACCCTCGTAGTCCATGCCGTAAACGATGTGTGTTAGACGTTGGAAATTTATTTTCAGTGTCGCAGTGAAAGCGATAAACACACCGCCTGGGGAGTACGACCGCAAGGTTAAAACTCAAATGAATTGACGGGGACCCGCACAAGTAGTGGAGCATGTGGTTTAATTCGAAGATACGCGCAGAACCTTACCAACACTTGACATGTTCGTCGCGACTTTAAGAGATTAAAGTTTTCGGTTCGGCCGGACGAAACACAGGTGCTGCATGGCTGTCGTCAGCTCGTGTCGTGAGATGTTGGGTTAAGTCCCGCAACGAGCGCAACCCTCACTTTTAGTTGCCATCATTAAGTTGGGCACTCTGAAAGAACTGCCAGTGATAAGCTGGAGGAAGGTGGGGATGACGTCAAGTCCTCATGGCCCTTACGTGTTGGGCTACACACGTGCTACAATGGTATATACAACAGGAAGCAAGACGGCGACGTTAAGCAAATCCTCAAAAGATACCTCAGTTCGGATTGCACTCTGCAACTCGAGTGCATGAAGCTGGAATTACTAGTAATCGTGGATCAGCGTGCCACGGTGAATGCGTTCCCGGGTCTTGTACACACCGCCCGTCACACCATGGGAGTTGGTTCTACCTTAAGGCAAGGTTTAAAACCCTTGACCACGGTATAGTCAGCGACTGGGGTGAAGTCGTAACAAGGTAGCCGTAGGGGAACCTGCGGCTGGATTACCTCCTTTCTAAGGATGAATAAAAGTTAAATTTTATTCTAAAAAATACACAAGGTTAATGTTGACCGTCCTCATTTCTCTTCTTAATGTTTAGTGTTTCTCTTGAATGGGGGCCGGTAGCTCAGTTGGTTAGAGCACACCCTTGATAAGGGTGGGGTCGAAAGTTCGAGTCTTTCTCGGCCCACCAAATACAATTACGGGGGGATTAGCTCAGCTGGGAGAGCGCCTGATTTGCATTCAGGAGGTCAGCGGTTCGATCCCGCTATCCTCCACCAAAACACTTAGTTATTCAAAATCGTAAATAATAATAATTTATATCAATATCTATATCCGAACATTAGAAATGTTATTAACTAATGTTCAAATAAAAAATTTGATTCAACACAGAATTTTTTTCTGTGCATAAATCAAGCGTTTAAGGGCGTGTGGCGGATGCCTTGGCACTGAAAGCCGATGAAGGACGTGATATACTGCGATAAGTTTCGGGGAGCTGTATGTAAGTTTTGATCCGAAAATTTCCGAATGGGGAAACCCACCACTTTATGTGGTACTTTAAACTGAATACATAAGTTTAAAGAGATAAC
>CACGXX010000003.1:27500-51716 GCA_902577125.1 uncultured Pelagibacteraceae bacterium
ATGTTTTTATTTTCGTAGGGTTATTTAAATTTATACATCTTTTATTTTTAGCATGAGATTGAAATATAATATTTTTTAATTTAAGTTTTTTATAAAGATATTGTCCAATGAAACCAGATGAGCCTAAGATTAGAATTCTGTTTTTCAAACTTTAATATGTATTTATTTTTTGTGTATTTATTTTAAGATTTATTTTTTTTACTATACTGATAATTTTTGATGCACTTTTTCCATTTCCATAGAGATTTTTAACTTTCTTTAAATTTTCTTTAAACAAAGCATTTTTTAAGCATATATCGATCTTCTTTTTAATTTCTTTATGATTATAATTTGCGTTTAAAACATTAAATGACTTTAATCTTTTATTTTGTCTCGATCCAATATTTATGACCGCTTTTTTATAAGTTGCTGCCTCATGGATACCAGAACTAGAATTACCTATTAGAAATGAGCATTTTTTTAGAATTGATTTGTATTCTTCTATAGAAAGGCTTGATGCCCATCTATAGTTCGATAGTTTTATTTCTCGGATAATTTCCAAATATCCAGAATCATTGTTTGGTAAAATTATAAAACAGGGAATTTTAGATAGTTTTAATGCTTTTAAAGTTTGGATAATTTGAGTTTTTGAGGATTTATTTTCACTTGTTACCGGATGTTGAAGCATACATGCAAATTTTTTTTGAAAGTTAAAATTAAATTTTTTTTTGAGTAATTTTACATTAACTTCCTTCGCATTATTCAAGGCATCTATTGAAGGACATCCAACAACAAATATATTATTTTTTTTTTCACCCATTTTTATTAGTCTTAATTTAGCATCTGTGTTGGCAACAAAATGAAAATTGGAGAATTTACTCATTGCATGTCTTAATGATTCATCTATTGATCCACTTAATTCACCACCTTGAATATGTGCTATAGGGATATTCAAATGCGCCCCTGATATAACTGTTGAAAAATTAGCTCCTATGTCAAAACCTGCTAAAATCAAGTCGGGCTTGCTTTTAGACAATATTTGGGGAATAATTTTTAAAACGTTTCCCATTGATTTCACCATTGAAGCACCATTTCCTTTATAAGTATTATCAAACATTTTAATGGTATGACTTATTTTAAAACCATCTCTTTTAATTTCTTTAATTGTTTTTCCATGTTCTTTAAGTAGATGCAATCCCGTTACAATTAGACAATAATCAAGATGTCTGTCCTTTTTTATAATTTCTAAAATTGGCTTAAAACGACTATAATCTGCTCGTCTTTCAGTAATTATTAAAATTTTAATTTTTTTTGACATGAGAGGGGTTTATTTGAGTGCCAGTTTTAATAGATTTTGTCGCTCTTAGACCAATAAGATTAGTGTAATCTTTAACTTTATAAAATCCATTTCCAGGTCTTATAGGAAAAATATTGTCTTTTGAAAATTTTTCATTTTTCTTTAAATCTCTAGTTGCTGCTACTGAAGCAAAAGCAAAGGCAATAGTTTTAGCCTCTTCTTTTAAGGGTTTTTTTTCTCCTGATTTTGATTCAGAAATAATTTTTGATGCTTTGATTAACTCTTTTAATTCATTTTTGTCCATAGAGGACGATATATCTGGTCCTTTAATTTTTTTTGATGTTACAAAATGTTTTTCGACTATAGATGCCCCCAACGAAATAGCACCTAAGCAGGGATAAATAGTTTCACTATGATCTGATAACCCGATTATAGCATCTTTAAATTTTTGTTTTAATTGTAACATCGCGTTTAATCTCACAAGCTTATGAGGAGTTGGATATATATTTGTACAGTGAAGAAGTGCATAAGGTAACTTATATTTTCTTATTATCTTAACTGCTGGTTCTATGGATTTTAAACTATTCATACCAGTGCTTAAAATTATTGGTTTCTTTTTTTTACATACATATTCAATAAAGTGATAATTATTACACTCCCCTGATCCGATTTTGTAGATAGGCACATTAAATTTCTCCAATCGGTCAACAGCTTTTCTTGAAAACGGAGTACTAAAAAAAATTTTTTTTTTACTTTTTATATGTTGCATTAGTTTTTGTTCTGATTTTTCTGATAGTGACGTTTCTTTTATAATCTCATAGATAGATTTTTTTGAATTCCCTGGCACGACCTTTTTCGCATAATTCGCCATTTCGTCATCAATAACATGTGTTTGATGTTTTATTATTTCTGCTCCAGATTTAATTGCGGCATCTGCAATAGATATTGCAAGATCTAAAGATCCATTATGATTAATTCCTATTTCTGCGACAACTAAAGGTTCTTTGTCAAATCCTACTAATCTTTTTCCAATCTTTATATATTTTTTCATTTTATAAATAACTTTTAAGAATTTATATTTTTTAACATTTTAACTTAATCTATATAATCTTTATATATTTTTCGTGTTATTTTAATCTTATCTTTATCGAGATTAAAAGTGTGGCGCATTTTGTATTTTAATTGAATACCTAGCATTTTAAAAAAATCATCATTACTGAAAGCAAATTTTCTTTGAAGACTTATGCATTTATCCCAAAAATTTTCCTCTTTAATTGCCCTTGAAATATCCTCTTTTGGTAATAAAGTACAGTTTGATAAAAGAATTTTTTTTTGAATATATAAATAAGTTTTACTATTAAAAATATAGTCCTCTTTTGGCTTTGTTATATAATTTTCAATATTTTTAAAAAATTGATTAATATTTGCCTTACCTTTTATTGGTTGTGTGAAAGCGAGGTTTGAATAAGTAGATTTTTCTGTATAAGCACAACCAATTCCAAAAGCTGGATATTCCATACCAACAGATCCATTAGAAGTTACTGCAAAATCTGCTGATTTTAATAAAGTTAAGTTACTCAAATCATTTGGAAATAGTTTTATATTTTTATGTTTTTTAATTATTTCTGATATTTCAAAATCTAAATTTTTTTTTGAATTGTAAAATTTTTCAGTTGGGTGAGGTTTTAAAATCCAATTAACATTTTTTTTATGTTTAATCTTATTTAAAGCGTACTTAGTCCAACTATAACTATCCTGAAAGTTAATACGTGGTCCATTATGGTAATTTCTATCTATAAAATGATTGAAGAAAAAAACTACAATCTTTTTATCCTCCCACTTAAAATATTTGATTAGTTGTTGTTTATTAAAAATTTTTTTATTTTTTTTATAAAATTTAGCTATTCTTAAATCAATACCAAAACTCTTTGCTTTGAAGGATTTATTTTTAAATCCATTAAACCAATTATGAATTTTCTTTTTATTTTTTTTTTTAATTATATTAAAAATTTTTTGAGAAATATTATATCTATAGGTATTTCTTTGTTTCCAATTTGTATAATGTCTAAGTGATATTTCACTTTGTCCACATCTAGAAAAAATATTTATTTTATTTAACAAAGACAGTTGAAAAAAAGAGTTTAAAGGATTGAAGACAGTTTCTGACTGAATACTAATTTTTATATTTTTTTTAATAAATAATTTTTTTTTTAGTTCATCACAGTCATACATACAAGTCGATAACATGGAAATTAATTTAGGATTAACTTTTTTCAATGATGAGTCCCCTGTATATCTTATATAAGAGTCGTATGTAGAATAACCAATTTCTATTTTATTATAAGTAATTTTACAAAAATCACTGATATTAATATTATCTTTTATTAAACAAATCGCTTTAATAGAATAATTAATTCTACTCAATAAATTTTGTTTTTTTAAAGTAAAAAACTTTTTTACTCCGAATGCTTGAAATATTAATTTGGCCCTAAAATCACCCTCTCTTAAAACTCCGAGAAGCTTGTAATTAAAATATTCATTTAAAAGTTTTGCTGATATAATGTTTGCATATGTATAATATGGGTGGTTAACGAAGTTTTCTACTAAAATATAATTATTACTTTTGTTATCTTTAAATTTAAGATTAAACTTTTTTGAATGATCTATAAACTTATGAAAATATTTTCCTTTATAGATATTAATATTTTTTTTTGTAAGCCGACTTGATATTAGATTTATTAAAGAAATATTTTCCTTGTAAAAAAAAAACCTATCAATAATGTACTTTATATTTTCCATTTCTCTTATGATTATACCGAATATAAGAAGATATATTTTCATTATTTCGTTTTATTAAAATTTATTAAGAAGAATAAATTTAAGATCTTTTTTTTCAATCTTAATTGGATTATTTTTTAATCTTAATAAATTCACACCTGAAATTATTTTACTATAACTTGTATTAATATTTATTCCTAATTTTTTGTAATTATCTTCAAGGCCTGCTTTTTTTTTAATTAGTTTAATTTCTTGTTCGAACTCAAAAATATCTTTAACCCCAAATAATTTGAATAACTCTTCATATCTATTTTTTAAATCAAAATTAGAAATTGATTTATGATTGTTTAAAAAATTAAATTTTAAAAATTTTTCGAGATTTAAAGAAACAGCATGGCCATGACTTATTTTATATATTGATGTGAAGGGGTAAGAAATTGCATGTGGCGCAGTTGTTTTGCTTATATTTATGGCTTTACCAGCCAGCATTGCACCAAAAAGCATTAATGAGGAATTATGTTTATCAGGCTTTTTTAAATAATTAATATAGCTTTTGAGAGTAATTTTTAAGGAATTAGATGCATACGAAAAACTTTTTGGGTTTGATTTTAAGGATATCATTGACTCTAAAGCTTGAGCAATAGCATCGATACCCGCTGAAGCCTTAAGTTTTTTATCATTTTTTAATATTAACTCTGGCAAAAGAAAAAAATTATTTGGAATTAGCGCTTCACCCTCAAATGAGTATTTTATCTTATCTATATACATCACAGCATTCGAAGTCACCTCTGCCCCTGAACCTGCAGTTGTAGGTATTACAGCAAGAGTGGTTATTTTTTTTAGATTAAAATTACCTTTTTTTAAGTCATTTTTAATTTTTTTGATGTCCCCATAACAAGATGCTATTTTTGCATAGTCAATTACTGACCCCCCTCCAATTGCAAGAATTAAATCAGGTTTAAATTTTTTAATTAGTTTAATTATTTTAATTAATTCGTTTATTTCCGGATAAAAATTTATTTTAAAATAATAAAACACGTTATGTTTATGAAATATATTTTTAAATTTTTTTTCAGCAGTGGATAATTTATATGATTTTCTTCCACTTATTATAAAAATTTTTTTACCGTTATATTCTTTAAGAAAATTTTTAATATCATCTAAATTATTAATTTTCATTAAACGCCTTGCATAAATTTTTTTTTTATGTTTATCAAATTTTTTGGTCTCTCAAGGTTTTCAATAGATGATTGTTTTATTTGCACTTCCATGAATGAACTTTTTGAAGAATTTAGAAAATTATTAATATTTTGACTCAAATTCTTTTTATCCTTTATCTTTATATAACTTTTAAATCCAAAACCTTTTATCATTTTATTAAAGTTTATTTTTTCGGAGTATGTTTTTTGCCCACCTACAGATTCATGAGAATAATTATTTAACAAAATAATTTTAAGATTTTTTTTCTTATAGTTAGATATAGTATGTAAAGCACCTAGGTGCATTAAAATAGATCCATCACCATCTAAACATATCACCCTTTTTTTTGAAGATAATGACGCTCCAAGAGAAACACTAGATGAATGCCCCATGCCTCCAACCATATAAAAATCTTTCCCTGCCTTTAAATTTGTTTCTTTTCTTATTTGATATAATTCTCTAGATGTATATCCAGTTGTAGATATTATAAGATCTTTCTTTTTAAGAACTTTAAGTAAATTTTTAATAAAACTTTCTCGAGTTAAAGTGTAATTTCTATTAATTTCAATTTTATTTTTTAATTCTTCTTTTTTAAAAGTATTTTTTCTTATCAAAATTGCTACAGGGGATGATTGCCTTTTTGAAAATTCAATTAAACTTTTTATTTTTTTTTTATAATTTAAATTGTCTAATATTAGATATTTTATATTCAATAAATTTAATAATTTTATTGTTATTTTACCCTTTACTTGATGTTGAGGTTCATCTTTTTCATTAGGAGCTCCCCTCCACCCTATAATTAAAACCATTGGGATAGAGTATACTTTTGGGTGTGCTATCGATATCAGTGGATTTATAGAATTTCCAAGGCCTGAGTTTTGCATATAAACACAAGCCATTTTTTTTGATGCCAAATAATGTCCAATGGCACTCGATACTGCTGCACCTTCATTAACTGAGATGATATTGGATAAATCTTTTTTATTATTTAGATATTCTATAAAGTCTTTAAGCAAACTATCTGGTACACCATAAAAATTTACTATTTTTTTTGATTTAAAGATGTTAAAAAATTCCTTTAATTTAACCATAGTTTATAAAATTCACTTAATTTAAAATTGAATAAAAAACAATACATTATTAAATGATATATTCATAATTTTTCAAATAATGAAAAGATTTAACTTCTTACTTAAAAAAGATGACAAAATTAAGTTATCAATTTTATTGCTTTTACTTTTAATTTCTACGTTTTTGGAATTTATTGGTATTGGGTCGATTCCGATATTTGTATCTATAATTTTCAATCCAGATTATTTATCAGAAAAATTTCCGTTTCTAGATGAATATAATTTATTTAAAGACTTAGATAGGAATAAATCAATTTTAATAACAGTAACTTTTATAATTACAATTTTTATAATTAAAAACGCATTCATTATTTTTGTAAATTATTGGACAGGAATTATAAATAAAAGTATAAGATCAAGATTATATAAAAATTTATTTTTTAACTATACTTACTCAAACTATCTCTTTTACTTAAATAGAAATTCATCAGAATTAATTAGAAATCTAACAACTGAAGTAGCAAAAGCTGTAAAATATTTGATGAGTTATTTGATGTTAACAAGAGAGTTATTGATTTTAATTATGATATTTACTTTATTGTTTGTTGTTGATTTTAAGGTGTCCTCAGTAATATTTGTTTTTTTGGGCTCTTTTTCACTTATTTTTTACCTTTTAACAAAAGAAGGAAGTAAGAAAAGAGGAGAAAAAATACAACTAAGTTGGGGTTTAAAAATTAAAACAATTACTCAGAGCATAAACTCTATTAAACAAATTAAAATCCTGTCTAAAGAAAACTTTGTTAATGATATTTTTAAATTACATATAGACGAAATTGAAAAAAATGATTTTGTGCAAAAGATAATTACATCCTTACCTAGAGTTTTCTTTGAATTAATTGCTGTTTTTGCAATAATGATTATATGTTTAGTCTATATATATTTTGAAAGGGATTTTAATAACTTTATTCCTTTTATTACACTAATAACGATCTCATCTTTAAGACTCATCCCAAGTTTTAGCGCAATAGCTGTAGCATTTACAGAGATAAAACATACATATCCTGCATTTATATTATTAAGAAAAGAAACTGAAGATTTGAATATCAACATTAAAGATCCAATTAACAACAAAAATACATTAGAATTTAATGAGGAAATAGAACTTAATAATGTAAATTTTGAATATCCAAATTCAAAAAAAACAATTCTAGAAAATGTTAATTTAAAGATTAGAATTGGTGAAACAATAGGAATTACAGGTACATCAGGAGCAGGAAAAAGTACATTACTTGATCTATTGGTGGGTTTATTACATCCTACAAATGGAAAAATTTTGATAGATGGCAAAAAATTTGAAAAAGAAAAAGGTCAAAATTGGATAAAAAATGTTGGTTACGTTCCTCAAGAACCTTATCTACTTGATGATAGTATCAAATCAAATATAGCTTTTGGAGAAAGTAAAAAAAACTTTAATTTAGAAAATTATAAAAGTGCAGTTAAATTAGCACAGTTAGATAATTTTATAAATAGTTTAGAAAAAAGAGACGAAACGATAGTTGGTGAAAAAGGTATTAAACTATCAGGAGGACAAAGACAAAGAATTTCATTGGCTAGATGTTTTTATTTTAAACCAAAATTAATTTTACTTGATGAGCCTACAAGTTCATTAGATGTAGAAAACGAGGAAAAAATAATGAATGAGATATATGACTTAAATATTGATGCTACATTAATTATAATTTCTCACAGGTACTCAATTTTCAAAAGATGTAAAAAAATATTTTATCTAGATAAAAAAAACTTGAATAAATTTGACAGTTTTAAGGAATTAATAAATTATAAGAGCAATGCTTAAATCTGGCCGGTATCTAGCTTTATTTATCTCAGCTTCATCACACAAATTGTTAAAGATGGCACTTTCTAATAATTCTTTTTTGATAAATAAACTTTCTACAAAATTTGAGAATATAATTATAATAAATGTTTTTAATTTAAAGTTCTTTAAAAAAAAATTTATCCATAAAAGCAGTACATTTAAAAGCTTTAATTTTAAAGAAAATATAGAATTTTTTAATGTGAATTCAAAAACTCAATTGTTTGAAATAATTTCAAATAAACAAATAGTTGGAATAAATTTTTTTGGAAGATCTTTGAATGATTTGAGAATATTTTACTTACTCAAAAATATTAAAATTGTTCAAATCTCTGGGATTGGAAATGTTCAAACAAATAATTCTTTTTTGCAAAAAAATTTTATAAAAGGATTTTTTTATAAAAAATATAAAGAATTAAGTTATAAATTTTTAGTTTTATTAAGTAATTTTAAAATTATTTCAAAAATGGAAATTAGATTTATTACAAATTCTAAATTATTGCCAAAAAATAGAAAATTAGATCTGTATCAAAGGATATTTAATTACTTAAAATTAGACTTTGCTAAAAAATTTATACTAATAAACAGTAGAAGTTTTGATTTCTTTTATGATAACCCATCCAAGAGTTCTGATGAATATATTGTAGTCTTAGATGAGATACTAAATGATCCTCAATGGACAAGATTTAGACCACCGTTTAATTCTAAGCAAATTCATGATCATTATAAAAACTTTAACCAAAAACTTAATTCAATGAAAAAAGAATATCAAAAAAAGGTAGTTATCTGTATTCACCCAAATGATAATCTTAATCAAAAAAAAAAATTGTTTAAGGATTTTAAGGTGGTGCAGTACAATACAAGATCTTTTATATATAAAGCATATATAGTAGTGTTCTTTGAGTCTAGTGCAATTATAGATGCAATACTACTAAGAAAAAATATAATTACTGTAAAATCTGATATTTTGGATAACAATCAAGTTGAAGCTGGAGAACATTATATCCGAGAATTAAAGATACCTATTTTACATTTAAATAAAAAAAATTTTAAAAAAAAAGATATATACTTTAAAAAAAATCTGTATGAAAAATATATTAATACTTATATAAGTCCTGACAAATCAAGGCAAAAGGGTTACTTAAAAATTGCAAAACATATAAATAAATTATTTAATACATAAATGGACAGTTTAGAAAAAAAAATTAAAGAACTTCATACAAAAGGCCTAATCAAATTTGAAAATTTTTTAAATGAAGAAGAAATAAATTCTCTCATGAGAATTAATTTAAAAAAAAAAGAAAATATTAAGAATAAATCTAAAGATTATGTTGAATGGGATGACCCTGATTTATGGGAATTAATTTGCAATAAAAAAATTAAATCAATTTTAGACAAAGTTTTTGAATCTAATTATTTTTACATGCATGACTCGACTGTTATGGAAGCTAGTGTTGGCAGTTCTTGGAGCTGGCATAGAGATAATCCATGCAGAAGAACTGGAGAAGGCCCTGATTGGGATACTGATGAAAATTATAATGTTTTTACAATTATAATTTATTTATCCGACAGCAAAGAGAGTAATTCATCCTTAGCTTTTATACCAAAATCTCATAATATTACTTATAAAAGAACATTAAGTAATATTTTAAGGATAATTCATCATAAAATAAAAAAAAAGCAAAAATTTTCTTTTTTAAGAAAAATAATTGAGAGAATAATTAGTAAAGAAGTTAATTATAAGGTTGGTGATATATGTATTTTTTATTGTAATCTATATCACTCAGGATTAAGTAAAATAAATACTAGTACTAAAAGATTAGCGGCTGTAATTAGATATGGAGGTGAAGGCAAGCATGCAAAAAATTTTATTAATTATGAGCTTAATTATAGACAGGGAAAAAATAAGTATCTAGTTTGTAAAAATAAAACAAAATTTTTCGAATTTTTAAAAAAAAACAATTTATTTATATCCCCAGAAATACCTAAGAAAAATATTGATGGTGTTTTTACCCCAAAAAATGAAAATAAAGACAGCGCGATATATGGAATTTATGATGAATAAATTTAGTTATTTGGTTAAAAGGCTCTTATTAAGTCTGAAAAATGAAACTTTTTTAGATACAATAAAGAAGATTATTAATACTCTCTTTGGAAAAAATAAAATTGATTTAGACAAATTAAGTAAAGATTTTGCCCACCTAACTTTAGATGATATTTTTTTAGTATTTGGAACAGACAAAGGAAAACTTGATGGAAAAAAAACTTATTATAATTTAAAATTGTCAACTAATGTTAATGATAATTTTAAAAATTATTATTCTTGGATTAAAAGAAAAAATTTTAAAGATTTTAATTATCAATTAGGAAATAATTTTTCCCCAGTTTATGAGAAATTATTTAAAGATATAAAAGATAAAAAAAATAATATTCTTGAAATTGGAGTAGCAAATGGTCATTCTCTAGCCAGTTGGTATTTATATTTCAAAAATTCTAATATTTTTGGAATAGATATTAAAAAAAAAGATAAGTTATTTTATAAAGGGAACAGACTTGAATATTATTCTATTGACACCTTAAATCAAAAAAAGGTTACAAATTTTTTAAAAAAAAATATTACTTTCGATGTTATAATAGATGACTCAAATCATAATTTTGAGGCATTTTTTAAGAATATTAAAAATTTTTATCCGTTAGTAAAACCTGGTGGCATGTATATTTTGGAAGATTTTGTAATTAATGATAAAGAAAGACAAGCAGAGATAGATTTTAATCTAGATAATGGTTATCAAATTTTATCAAGGGACTCTTTATTAACAGTAGAAAGTTTTTTTAATCAAGTCAAAGATAAAAAAGAATTCAAAAATAGTTTTTATTTCTCAGACGATGAAATAAAAGAAATAATAAACTCTACAGAAAATGCTGAATTAATTTATACCGAACATCCTGGTGGCTCTTTAGCAATATTATATAAGAGCTAATTTTGTTATTTTATTAAATTAATTATCTTTTTTATTGAAATTATTTTTTTTTCAGAATCAAAAGATCTTTGATTATATAATATTTCTTTCAAAGTATTTTGCATTGCTGGATAAGATGATCTTAAAAGATGATTGGCATAAATCACAATTTTAATACCATTTTTTTTCAATTTTTCCTCTCTTACCTTTGAATAAGTTGAAGGTACTACTATTAGAGGTTTAGAGATAATATATTTATTAAATTCTTTAGCGAATTTGAATATTTGTTTTGGATTATTCTCCTTACTATGAATTAATATTGCATCAGCTCCTGATTTTACATAAGCCTTTGCTCTTTTCATTGCATCAGTATTACTTTTCCCTAAAATTAGACTTTCTATTCTAGCTACAATCAAAAAATTATCTGAAATTCGTGTTGATTTTACAGTTTTAATTTTTTTAGAGAAGTTTTTAATACTTTCCTGAGAATTTATATTTTGTTTTTTAAACAATGAATTTTTTTTTAAACCTTTTTTATCCTCAATTACTATTGCTGAAACTCCTAATCTTTCCAATGATTTTACTAAAAAAGGTAAGTGTTCAATCCTTCCTCCATTATCACCATCAAAAATAATTGGCTTATTAGTGACATCCATAATTTCACTAATCCAATTAAGTCTTGTTGAATAATCAACAGTTTGATTATCTGGCTTCCCTCTTAGAGCTGAGTCAGTTAAACTAGAAGACCAAAGAGCGTCAAATTCATAAGATTTATTATTTTTTAATATTTTTGTTTCCTCGATCATTATACCTGTTAAAGGACTATGACACTCAATCACTCTAACTAAGTCTTTAGAATTAATTAGTCTTTTTAATAGCGATCTTCTATTTTCTACCAAATACCCTTTTGAAGATATTTTTTTTTTAATTAAAGTGGAAGAAATTTTATCAGTATATTTAGGCTCTATTAACTTGCCTTTCCATTTTTTCAGAGTTTTGATTACTTGGTCTCTAGTTTTTTTTTGGACCCCTTTTTTCCAGTCATCACCATGAACTACATAATCAGGTTTAAGAAGATTTAGATTATTTCTATAATCTAGAGTATTTTGAGGGATAACATTTTTAACATATTTTAAATTTTGTAAAATTACTTTTCTTTCTTCGAATGTTAAATAAGGCAAATTTTTATACGAAGAGATGGCTTTGTCAGTCAAAAGACCAACAGTAACATCTCCAAGTCTATTTGCTATTTCAAGAATATTAATGTGTCCTTTGTGTAAGATATCTGCTGCTAATCCAACGTATACTTTTTTTTTGGTTTTAAATATTCTTTTATTTTTCATTATTTTAAAGTATTTATACTTTTTAACTACATGAATACAAGATTAATTGCAAAAGTTGAAATTAAAAATCAAAACATAGTAAAACCAATTTATTTTGAAGGATTAAAAAAAATTGGCAATTCAAAAAAAGTTATACAAGAAATTTGTAAACATGAAATTGACGAAATTATTTATTTAGACTTAGTTGCTAGCTTATATCAAAGAAAATTGGATCTGAATTTATTAAAAGAAAATTTACAAAATATATTTGTTCCTGCAACGGTGGGTGGTGGAATAAGGTCAATTGATGATTGTAATAATTTCTTTGAGAATGGTGCAGATAAAATAAGTATAAATACTTATGCGTTACAAACGAATAAAAATTTAATAAATACGATTGCTAAAAAATATGGCTCTCAAAGTGTAGTTATTAATATTGAGTCCAAAAAAATAGATAACAATTGGTATTGTTTTTCTGACAACGGTAGGATTAATTCAAATGTAAAAGTCGATGATTGGATTAAAATAGTTCAAGACTTAGGTGCAGGAGAATTATTTATTCAATCTGTAGACAAAGATGGGACCAAAAGTGGGTACGACATTGAGTTATTTGATAAAATTTTCAAAATTTGTTCTGTCCCTGTAATTATAGGTTCTGGAGCAGGTTCTTTAAGAGATATTGAGAAAATAATCGAAATAATAAAACCCGAAGCAATTTGTTTATCGTCTTTGATTTATGATGATTTCTCAATAATTAATAAGATTAAAAAACTTCTTGAAAAATATAATGATAAATAAAATTGGAATATTAAAACTTGAAAATTGTGGAAATATATCAAGTCTTAAAAACTCTTTTGAATATTGTGGAGCTTCGATTAAATTTATTGAAAATAGGAATGATTTTAAAAATGTAGATAAAATATTGATACCTGGTGTTGGTTCTTTTTTCCGAATTTAGAAAAAATTTAAATAACAAACATATATTTGAGGATTTATTGGTTAATGTTGAAAAAAAACCCACCTTAGGGATTTGTATAGGAATGCAAGTTTTAGGCAAAAAAAGTGAAGAGAATGGAATAAATGAGGGATTAAATATATTTGATTGTAATATTGTAAAGATTAAAACTTCAAAAAAGCTTCCAATTATTGGATATAATAAAATTAATGTTTTAAAAAAAAGTGATTTAACTAAAAATATAGATGAAAAAGATTTATTTTACTTTATGCATAGTTACGCCGTAGAGACTTCTAAAAATGATATTGCTAACGTAAGATATTATGATACTTTTTATACATCAATAATTGCCAAAGACCATATTTTTGGAGTTCAATTTCATATAGAAAAAAGTAAGGAAAGTGGTCTCAAAATTATTCAAAATTTTTTAAAGATATAGATATGGAAACTGGCAAATACGGCTTACCCCTAGATGTGAAATACTGTAAGGAGTGTACTCGTAGCAATCAAAGACCAGCGGTTACACAGGAATTCTTACAAAACCAAAATCAAAAAAAAAAATTTGTCATTTTTGACGAAAAAGGTTTATGTGGTGGATGTACTTATAATCATATTAAAAATAATAAAATAAATTGGAACGATCGTGAAAAAGAACTTTTAGATTTATGTGATAAATTTAGAAAAAAAAATGGAGAATTTGATGTTTTGGTTCCTGGCAGTGGTGGTAAAGATAGTATACTTGTTGCTCATCAGCTCAAACATAAATATAAAATGAATCCCTTATTATGTTCTTGGTCACCAACAATGATTACAGAAATTGGTAAAAAGAATTTAAAAGCATGGATAGACATAGGTTTTAAGATTGAATTTAACAAGGTAAATAAAGAATTACATAGAATTTTAACCAAATTATCATTTTTGAATCTATGTCATCCTTTCCAACCTTTTATTATAGGACAAAAAAATTTTGCACCAAAAATTGCACAAAAAAAAAATATTCAGCTGGTTATGTTTGGAGAACATGACGCGGAATTTGGATCAGATTTAGAAAGATGGGACCAACCATCAATGAATATAAATCGATTTACCCATGACAAAATTGATTATAATGATTTATTTTTAGGTGGCGTACAGTTAAACGATATTCTAAAAAAATATAATTTTACGATAGAAGACATAGATGACTATCTACCAATAGAAACAGAAGTTTTTAATTCTAACAAAATAGAGTTTCATTACTATAGTTATTATAAAAAATGGAATTTTCACGATAATTATTATTATGCAATAAATAATTCAAAATTTACTCCTCAAAAAGAGAGAATTCAGGGTAGCTATGATAAATACTCCTCTATGGATGATAAAATAGATTATCTTCACTTTTATACTTATTATATAAAATTTGGGATGGGCCGAGCAACAGCAGCCTCAGAGCAAGAAATTAGAGCCGGTGTAATTAATAGAGATGAAGGTATTTCTCTTGTTAAAAGATTTGACTCAGAGTTTCCTAGTAAATATTACAATGATTTTTTAAATTACATGCAAATAAATGATAAGGAATTCAAAGAGGTTATTGATAGATCTAGACCAGATCATTTATGGGAAAAAGTCGGTAGCGACTGGAAATTGAAAAAACCAATTTGGGAGAGTGATTAAATACAATGATCATTAGTTATTTTTATTAATTAAAAAAGAATGATAAAAAAAATTTCAATAACAAGCTCCTCGTATATATTTAATTATGATAACATTTGGGGTAAGCTAAAAAAAACTTATAAATTACATTTCAATGAATATAAATTTTATGACCAAATTTTAATTAACAAAAGTGATTGTGAAGTTGTCATTTTAAATTTCAAAGATTTGATCGATTATCCAGTATTTGAAATTTCAGAAAAAAGAAAAAAAATAATCAGTAAAAATATAATTAATATTTTTAATATAATAAAAAAAAAAATTAAATCTAATACAAATCCATTAATGGTATTTATAGATTACGATTATGGGAACACTAGTATTAAATCATCTCAGAACTTTCCAATAGAAGAAAAAATTATTACACTCATTAAATCAGAAATAGAAAAATTATTTATTTTTTCAAATTTTTTCTATTTTAATATTGATAGTTTGAATAAAAATAAAAATAATTATGATAGTAGATTATATTATATTGGTAAGTCTAGATATTCTATTGAATGTTTAAAAAACATTTCTCAAAAAATTCAAGAAACAATAAAAAGAATTCAAACTCCTCCCAAAAAAGTATTAATATTAGATTGTGATAATACATTGTGGGGTGGCGTAGTAGGAGAAGAGGGACCAATGGGAATTGATATTGGGACAGATGGAATTGGAACAATTTATAAAGATTTCCAAAAATCAGTTTTGAGACTTAAAAATGAAGGAGTCATATTATGTATTTGTAGTAAAAATAATTCTGATGACATAGTTGAAGTTTTTAAAAAAAATAAAAACCTTTTAATTAAGATGAGTGATTTTACATCAATAAAGTCAAATTGGAAAAATAAAACTGAAAATATTATGGAAATTAGTAAAGAACTTGATTTGTCATTAGACTCATTTGTTTTTTTTGATGATAATCCAATAGAGAGAGATCAAATTAGAAAAAATTTAAAAGATGTAATAGTAATCGATCCAAATAAAGATATCTCTTACTGGCCAGAGCAACTTTTTGAGTGTTTCGAATTTATTAAATTTAAACTTACAAAGGAAGATATTAATAAAACAAAACAGTATAGAAGTAGAGTAAAATTTATTAATGAAAGAAGGAAAAATAATAATGAAATCTTATTTTTAAAGAATATAAATTTAGAAGCAAAAATTGTCCATTTAAATAAAAATAATGAACAGAGATGTCTTCAAATAATTAATAAGACTAATCAATTTAATTTGACCACAAAACGTTATAATTTAACCCAAATAAAAGAATTTGAAAAAAATAAAAATAATAAGATTTTTATGATAAGTCTCACTGATAAGTACGGTAACCATGGCCTCGTCTCACTTATTATGTGGAGATGTGAAAATAATTTTATTTACATAGATAATTTTGCTATGAGCTGTAGAGTTCTTGGAAGGTATCTAGAAACGTGGATTTTAGCGGAATTAATCAAATACGCAAAAAAGAATAAAGTAAAATTTTTATTAGGAGAGTACATACAAACAAAAAAAAATGATTTAGTTAAAAATTTGTATAAAGACTTGGGGTTTAAAAAGATTACTGAAAATAAACAATTCCCTAAAAATTTTAAAAAGTTTTTTAATAAAAAATCAAATAAATTTATAGCCAATGTAAATGATCTAAAGTTATCAGGATATGAAAAATGCTACAAATAAAATGCTGAATCTACAAAAAAAACTTACTCATTTAATTAAAGAAAAATTAAAAATAAGAGATAAAAAAATTGATATATCAAAACTTGGCATTGGAAAACATAGTAAATGGGATTCTTTAATGCATATAAATATTTTGTTAGATGTAGAAAAAACTTTTAATATCCGCTTAACAATGAAAGAGATGACTGAGATAAATTCTTATAAAGATATAATAAATAAATTGAAAAAGAAATAGTTGAAAAAATTTAGTTTTAATATTAAGAAAAAAGAAGCTATTGAGTTTAGTAGAATTTCAAAAGATACAAATCCTATACATTTAAATGATAAAGCAGCAAGATTATCTATTCATAGGAGAAATATTTCTCATGGTATCTTATTGATTTTGAAAACGTTTTCTAAAATTAATAATATTACAAAATATCTTAAAAAAGATTATTTAATCAACATAAAATTTTTAAAACCAACATTTTATGACGATCAAATAAAAGTTTTATATATTATGAGAAAAAATAATCTTGAAATTAAAACTTATCAAAACGAAAAAGTAATTTGTGTAATTAGTATAAATAATTTTTTGACCAAATTAGATAATCCACTTATGAGAGACGATAGACACTCTAAAAAAAACAAAAAAAATAATTCAGATGTTAGAAATAAAATTAATGATCTTAAAATGGTATTAAACCAAATATCTTATTATGTTGGAGTAACTCATATAAAAAAAAGTGGAATTTTAAATGAAATAAATATTTACTCTAGGGGCTTCAAAAATAAAAATTCCTCTAATCTGAGTATAACTTCAAAAAAGCTTGATAAAAGATTTAAAATTTATAATAATATTTTACTTTCTAATGGGTTAACTGGAAATTTTATTTCATCAAAAAATCTAGATTTTAAAATAATCAAACATAAAAATAATGTCAAATCTAAAAAAATATTAAAAAAAATTACTAATGATATAGTTGTAGTTTCTGGAAACTCTGCCTTGGGTGAAAGTTTTTTAAATCTTTTAGAGGAGATTGATAATATAAAAATATTAGTTTCATATTCCTCAAAGATTTATCAAAAAAAAAATAAGAGAAACATTCAATATCATAAAATAATCTTACCAGAAGATTTGAATAAACTTTTTAATTTAATTAAAAAATTAAACAATCCATATATTTTTTATTTCACAAGCCCCCCAATCGATTTTAATAAAAAATTGCCGAAAAGTGTAACTAAGAAATACTATAAAATATACGTGCAAATTCCTTTAACAATACTGAAAAATAAAAAATTGAAAATTAAAAGATTTATATACCCCTCCACAACTAATATCGATTATAATCAAAATAGTATTTATTCAAAAATCAAACTTATTGCAGAAAATAAACTAAAGAAAATTAAAAATTGTAAGATATTTAGATTTGGTAAAATTTACTCCAAAAATACAATTTCATTATATGATAGTAAAATTATGAATTTTCAAAAATTTTTAAATGAAAATCCAAAATATTTGAGAGACTTTTTTCAATGAATTCAGATACAAAAATAGAATTTTTGAATCGTAAAGATATTAAAAGTTTTTTTTTGTTCATAAATGATAATTGGAAGAAAAATTATATATTTATAAAAAATAAGATTTTTTTTGACTGGCAATTTTATAATTCGAAAAGAAATACATATAATTTTGTAATCGCAAAACAAAATGAGAAGATTGTTGGTTGTCTAGGTTTTATATTAAATAATAATTATTCTAAAACTTTTAAAAAAAAGGATTATATATGGTTAGTCAATTGGCATGTAATTGATAAATACAAACATTTGAGTTTAAAATTAATAGAATTTTTATTAAAAAAAAATAAATACCATTTTATTGGTACTATCGGCTGTACTAAAAAAACACAAAAAATTTTAAAAGCTCTAAGATTTGATATAGGAACATTAATCCATGTCGCTTGTCAAAATGATTCACAAAAAAAATTTTGTTTATCAAAATTCAAACGAAATAAATCTAAAATTAAAGCTAAAAAAAAAATGAAAATTAAAAAAATTAACAAATCGGAAATTAAAAATTTTTTTAGAATTTTAAAACCTATAAATTTAAAGAACGAGGAATATTTTTTAAAAAGATATTTTACTCACCCTTCCTATAAATATATAGCTTATGGGTTGTATGAAAATAATATTCGTCTTGGTTTTTTTATTTGTAGAGAGTGTAGATTTAAAAATGCCAAATCTTTAAAAATGATTGACTATCATGGTAATAGATTAGATCTCTCAAATTTTTTTTCAAATTTTAAAAATATATTATCTATCAACAATTATGAGTTTATAGATTTTTATTTTTACTCTAAAGAAAATTTTTATAATTATAAAAATTATATACTAAAAAAAAAAGAGGTTGTTCCTAATTACTTTGAACCTTTTATAAAAAAAAACATAAAAATTAGATTCGCCTTTCAAACATTTGACAAGTTTTTTAATCCTTTTTTTGTAAGGGGGGATTGTGATCAAGATAGACCCAACTAAATTATTTGAAAACATTACAATCAACTCGGTTTAATTCAAATTTTTTTATGTTTTTAAGAGTGTTTGGTTTGTTGCCGATTTTAAATGCAGCAGAACAATCTAATTTTTTTAAAATTTTTAAAGTTAATTTATTGTAATCCCCATACGGATAACAAAATGACCACCTTTTTTTTATAAGGCCCATCTTTTTAAGTTTGATTACTGATTTATTAATTTCTTGAATCTGCGAATTTTCATTTAATTTTGATAACCAGGGATGATTAAGAGTATGCGCACCAATTTCATGTCCATCTTTACTCATTTTTTTTAGTTCATTATTTGAAATATAGAATTTTTTAATTATTTCTCGATCGATTTTAGTTTTTTTAAATAATTTATTACAAATATTTTCTCTCAAACTTATTGGTAGATCTCTTTGAAGCAATCTTTTAATAATTATTTCAATCTTTGAGTCATAAAAATTGCTTGTCTCAATTTTTTTAATTTTATTTTGTAGTCCTAAAAAAACCTGGTAATCCTCATTTTTTACATAATTTTTTATATAGTTAAGTAATTGATTTTTATTTTTATTAAATTTTAAAATGAGATGAATTTTATTTACAAAATGTAAATCTTTTTTTTTGGGTGAAAGCACCATTGGAAAAAAAAAACCCTTTAAATTATATTTATTTAGGATTTTATATGCATATTTGTATTGTGATCTATATCCATCGTCGAAAGTTAATATACAATCACCTTTATCGAATTTTTTCGTTTTTAATTTTTTATAGAATTCAGATGGGGTCAGAATATTATAGTTTTTTTTGAAATATAATATTTGATTTTCAAAATTAATCAATTTTACACCATTAAAATATTTTTTATCTTTTATAATTTGGTGGTACATAACTATTAAGAATTTATTTTTAAATTTATTTTCTTTACTCATTTTATTAAGTTTTATTTACATTAAATCAAAAAATTGTGATATATAGAAAAAATATTAAAATCTATGAGAATAGTAAATAAAAAAAAAATTGGTAGATATAGTAAGTCTTCAAGAAAAGAGTCTTCAATAAAAACTAAGAAAAAAAAAATTATTCAAAAATTATTTAAAAATGATGAAATTAACAATTTAGCAACTTTATTTACAACAAGAATCGAGATTAATAGAATTTTATATTACAATAATGTATATAAGAATTTATTAAAAAAACCTGGTGTTATTATGGAGTTTGGTGTGGAATGGGGATCCACTCTTTCATTGTTAATCAAACTAAGAAGTATTCATGAACCTTATAATTATTCTAGAAAAATAATAGGTTTTGATACTTTTTCTGGATTTACAAATAAACTTACCACAGAGGAAAAAAAATTAGGCTGGAAAAAAAGTGACTACGCAGTGAACAAGAATTATGAAAGAGTTTTAGGGGAACTATTACAATTGGAGGAAGATAACGCACCTTTATCAAATATAAAAAAATTTGAATTAATAAAAGGAGATGCAAGTAGTACAGTCAAAAAATATTTAAAACAAAACCCTCAAAGTGTAATAGGTATGGCCATATTTGATATGGATGTTTACAAACCAACAAAAAAAGTTTTAGATTTGATTAAACCTAGACTGTTTAAAGGAAGTGTTTTAGTATTTGATGAATTAAACCATCCCCAGTTTCCAGGAGAAACTATAGCCCTTTTAAAAAGTATGGGTTTAAATAAACTTAAACTTAGATCATTTCATGGAGCGACATTTAGCAGTTGGACGATATTAGAATAAAAATAAAATGGCTTTACTAAAAATAAAATAAATATAGTGTTCAATAGTTTAAAAATGTTTAAAAATAAATCAATCCTAATAACAGGTGGAACAGGTTCATTTGGTAAAAGCTTTATCAAATATCTTATAGATAATTATAAAGGATTTAAAAAGATAATTGTTTTTAGTAGAGACGAACTAAAACAATTTGAAATGGCTAATGTTTTTAGTGAAAAGGATTATCCTTTTTTGAGATACTTTATTGGTGATGTACGTGATTTAGAAAGACTCAAAAGAGCTCTTGAGGAAGTTGATTATGTGATACATGCAGCTGCACTTAAACAGGTAGAAGCTGCAGAGTATAATCCATTTGAAGTTATTAAAACTAATATTATTGGAGCTCAAAATATCATAGAAGCATGCTTAGACTCATCGAATGTTCAAAAAGTTGTAGCATTGTCCACTGATAAAGCCGTGTCTCCAGTAAACCTATATGGAGCCACAAAACTTTGTTCAGACAAACTTTTTATATCTGCAAATAATATTGTTGGTAAAAAAAATAAACTTTTTAGTGTGGTAAGATATGGAAATGTAATGGGTAGCAGGGGTTCAGTAATTCCAGAATTCAAAAAACAAAAAACAAAAGGCTTAATAAAAATTACTGACCCATCTATGACACGTTTTAATATTACAATGGAAGAAAGTATAAAGCTTGTTTTATTCGCATTAAATAAATCTGTTGGTGGTGAAATATTTGTACCAAAAATACCATCTTATAAAATAACAACACTTGCAAAAGCAGTCGCTGAAAAGTCAAAAACAGTGATAACAGGTATTAGACCTGGAGAAAAAATTCATGAAGAATTAATTTCAAAAAGCGAAGCTCTACATACTCTTGATATTGGAAAATATTATGTAGTTTTAAGTCCATCGCTTGATAAATCAAATAATCCTTTGTCAATGATTTTATATAAAAAATATTTAAAACAAAAAAGGGCTAAAAAAGTTCCTAAAAATTTTGAATATAACTCTGAAAAAAACACAAAGTTTCTCAACGTGAATGGAATAAAAAGATTGTTAAAAAAATTAATATAAAATGAAACTAGTTATTGGGGCTGCCAATTTTACTCAAAAATATGGATTGGAAAATTCAAAGATTCCTTCGGTAAATAATCTAAAAAAAATTTTAGCTTTTTGTAAATTAAAAAATATTAATATGATTGACGATGCGTTAGAATATGGCAATTCTAAAAAAATTTATAAGAAAATAAATTTAAAAAATTTTAAATTAATTACTAAAATTAAGTTACCAAAAAATTATAGATCAATTAAAGATTTAAATAATTATTATCTTAAAATACTTTATAATGATCTAGAAAAGGCTGGTAAAAAAAATTATTCACATTTATTGGCTCATGAAATATATGATGATCAGACTAAAAATAAGATTTTGGTAGATAGTTTAAAATTTTTAAAGAAAAAGAGGTTAACAAAAAAAATTGGAGTTTCAGCATATAACCCGATGGAAGTAAGAAAAATTCTTAAAATTTGGAAACCTGAAATTATACAATTACCGTTTAACGTATTTGATCAAAGATTGATAAAATCAAAAATTATTGATCATCTCTACAAAAAAAAAATAGAGATACACGTAAGATCGATCTTTTTACAGGGTGCTCTCCTTGAAGATAGAACACCAAAAAAATTAATGAAATATGATAAATATTTCAGAAATTGGCATAACTGGTGTACCAAAAACAATATTAATAAACTATACGCTTGCATTCATTTTATAGAAAAATTTAATAAGATATCCGCTATAGTCGTAGGTATAAATAATCTTACACAGTTAAAAGAAATTACTGGATTTATAAAAAAAAAAAAAATAAAAATAAGTTATAAAAATTTTAGTAATAATAAAATTTTAGTTGATCCTAGAAAATGGAATTAGATAAATATGATTGTACCAGGTAATATTAATAAATATGCAAAAAAAGATCCGGAGGAGATCCTTAGAGAAAATTTATTTAAAAAATTTGGAAAAAGATTTTTAGATTATAGAAAAAGATATGAGGAAAACGTAAATAAAAAAAGTTCAGAAATTGATCAATTAGATTATCCAAACACTATCCTACTCGAATTAGTCAATAGGTGTGATTTAGAATGTAAAATGTGCTATCAGGGTTTTAGAAATGATGCTAAAAAGAGCGTTTTGGATGAAAAAATATTAGACAAAATCTTTCTTGATTTTAAAAAAAATAAACTAAATTCTTTAATGTTTAGTGCTTCAGAACCTTTATTATACAAAAAGATTGGTTCAGTTTTCAAAAGAGCTAAGGAGGCAGATATTATGAATATTTTTTTATTTTCTAATGGAACATTACTTAACGAAGCAAATTCTAGAATGATACTTGAAAGTTCTTTAACGAGATTATTTATATCTATTGATGCTGCGACTGAAGATACATACAATAAAGTAAGAGTACCAGTATCTAAAAGATTATTAGATCAAAAAAGATTAGAGAAATTAGAAAATAATATTAAAAATTTTATTCATCTTAGAGATAATATTTATAAAAAAAGTTTACCTCTTGTAAGAACATCTTTTGTTGCACTTGAAAAAAACAAACATGAAATAGATTTATTCATTGAAAAATGGAAAAACATCGTTGATAGTGTTGAAATCCAAAAAAAAGTAATACCACACAGTGCTTTTGAGGAGGCAGAAAAAGCAAATTTTAAGGATGATAGTAAAATTAGTAAAAATTATGATTGTAAGGAACCCTGGGGTCAAATGACAATTTGGTCTGATGGAACCGTTTCCCCATGTTGTGCTACCTTTGGCAGAAATATACCTATTGGAAATGTTGAAAAAAATTCAATTAGTGAATTGTGGAGCTCAAAAAATATAAGTTCAATAAGAGATAGTTTTAAAGAAAATTCTCCAAACAGTGTTTGTAAAACCTGCATTGATAATACTGTTGATCATATTAGTAATTAGAGATTAAAAATTTTAAACATTTCAATATTTTTAAATTGGTATAAATATTATTACCAATTTTAGAATTTTTATTTTTATATGTATTAATTCCATAGTTTTTTACGTTGAAATTATTTATTAATGAAAAAAAAACAATATCAATAAGAAAGTTGTTACTTTTTACAAAATTTATAAA
>CACGXX010000004.1:0-38690 GCA_902577125.1 uncultured Pelagibacteraceae bacterium
ATATGAGAAATATATATTCTCCAATGAAAATTAAAAACCAAGGTTTCAAGTATTATAGTGTTGGGAGATAAATTTTTAATTTAGCTCAAATATAGCATCAACTTCAACAGCAACACCCAAGGGAAGACTATTAACACTTACAGCTGCTCTTGTGTGCATTCCTGCGTCTCCAAAAACAGATGCGATTAAATCAGATGCACCATTTATTACTTTGGGTTGATCCTGAAAATTATCAGTAGAATTAACAAAACCTGTTAGTTTAATACAAGATTTGATCTTTGTTAGATCATTATCAGATGCCTTCATTATTTGAGAAATAATACTTAAAGCACATCTTTTCGCTGCATTATATCCAGAGTCAACATCTAAATCTTTTCCAACTTTTCCTTTTATTAGTTCGCCTTTTTCATCAATTGAAATTTGTCCTGACACGAATAACAACTTTCCTATTATTTTAGTTGCAACATAATTTCCAACCGGTGCTTTAGCATCAGGAAGTTTTAACCCAAGTTTTTCTAAATTTTTTTGATAATTCATTTTTTTTTCTTTTTCTTTTTTGTTTTATCGTATTCTTTTCTTTTCTCAATCAATATTAATGCTTCTTCCATTGTAAGTTCTGTTGGATCCTTTTCCTCGGGTATTGTCGCATTTAGAGATTTATATTTTATATACGGTCCGTATTGGCCCTTCATAATCCTAACTGGTTTTTTATCCTCAGGATGTTCACCTAAATCTTTGATCATTGAAGAAGACATTCTCCCTGGTTTAGCCTCAGCAATTAATGTTATGGCTCTATTTAAACCAATAGAGAAAATTTCTTCAATATTTTCTATTCGAGCTGATTTATTTTCACATTTTAGGTAAGGACCAAATCTTCCAGTATTTAAAGTAATTTCTTTTTGATTATCAGGATTTATTCCTAAAGATTTTGGTAGTGAGCATAAAAATTGTGCTTTTTCTAGATCAATACTTTCTAACGCCAAACCTTTTGGGATAGAAACATTTTTTAAAAGTTCATTTACATCTGATTTAAGTTTTTTAATTTTACTTTTTTTCTTTGGTGTTTTTTCAATTTCTATATCTTCAGGAATTTTTTCATATTGAAGATAAGGACCGAATCTTCCGTTTTTAAGATAAATATCATTACCATTTTCGTGTTTTCCAATAAATTTTGGTTCAGCTAATTGAGCTTGGGCTGCTGCTTTAGCTTTAGATAAAGGTCTTGTAAATTTACATTCAGGGTAGTTTGAACAACCAATAAATGCACCGCCTCTAAAACTATTTTTTAAGCTAAGTGTCCCTGAATTACATAATTGACACTTTCTTACAATATTTCCTTTATCATCTTTATCGAAAACCAAATCTCCTAAACTATCATTTAAAAGATCTAACACCTCTCTTGTTCTTTTTTCCTTTACTTTAGCCACATTGCTATTGAAGTCTTTCCAGAACAGTTCCAAAACTTTTATCCAGCTTTCTTTACCAGTTGTAATCTCATCTAATTGATCCTCTAACCCAGCAGTAAAGTTATAATCCACATATTTTGAAAACAGTTTTTCCAGAAAAGCTGAAATAAGTTTTCCTCTATCTGTAGGAAAAAATCTTTTATTCAATATCTCTGCGTAACCTCTATTTGCTATTGTAGAAATTATACTTGCGTAAGTAGACGGTCTTCCTATTCCTAATTCCTCTAGTTTTTTTACTAAGCTAGCCTCAGAATATCTTGGAGGGGGTTGTGTAAAATGCTGTTCATCTATTAAGGACTCAATATTTATAAGTCCTTTAGAAACAGAGGGAAGAATGTTTTCATCATCATCTTTACCTTGATTATTATATATCTTTAAAAATCCATCAAATTTAAGAACCGATCCACTTGCTTTGCACACTGTATCATTATTATTTGATGTAATAGTTATAGTATTTCTATCAAATTTAGCAGATTGCATTTGAGAAGATAAAGCTCTACTCCATATTAAATCATAAAGTTTATTTTGATCTGTGCTTAGATATTTTTTTACACTTTGGGGAGTTCTTATAACATCTGTGGGTCTTATTGCTTCATGTGCCTCTTGTGCATTTTTTGCCTTTTTACCAGAATAATTTAAGGCACTTTCAGGTAAATATTCATTACCGATTTCTTTTTTGATATAATCTCTAAAAGCCACAACAGCATCTTTTGACAAATTAGTGCCATCTGTTCTCATATATGTTATCAAACCTATTGTTTCTCCTTCTATTTCGACTCCTTGGTAAAGCTTTTGAGCAATTTGCATAGTTCTTGATGCACCAAACCCTAATCGACTTGATGCTGTTTGTTGAAGAGTTGATGTAGTAAATGGTCCTGATGGATTACGATTTACCACTTTACTTGATATATCAGTAATACTAAATTTTTTTTGATTGATACTTGATATAGCTTTATTTATCTCATCTTTATTTCTAAAAGAGAATTTTTCAATTTTGTTGTTATCTAGTTGACTAATACTAGCAAGAATATTTTGATTTTTTTCATCTTTAAATTTGACACTTAAAGTCCAAAATTCCTCTGGCTTAAAAGATTCAATTTCATGTTCTCTTTCAGTAATCAATTTTAAAGCTACCGATTGAACTCTTCCCGCAGATTTAGAGCCTGGAAGTTTTGTCCATAATATTGGTGAAATATTAAATCCAACTAAGTAATCTAAGGCTCTTCGAGCCATGTAAGCATCAACTAAAAGGGGTTCAATTTGTCTTGGATTTTCAATGCCATGAATTACTGCTTTTTTTGTTATTTCGTTAAAAACAACTCTTTCTATTTCTTTATCTTTAAGAAGTTTTTTTTCATTTAGATACTCTTTTACATGCCATGCAATTGCTTCTCCTTCTCGATCAGGATCGGTAGCCAATATAATTTTTGAAGAATCTTTGGCTGCGTCAGTAATTTCTTTAAGATATTTTTTTGAAAAGCTATCGATTTCCCATTCCATTTTAAAATCTTTATCTGGATCAACAGAACCATTCTTAGAGGGTAAATCTCTAATATGGCCATAACTAGCTAATACTTTATAATTATCACCTAAATATTTATTGATAGTTTTGGCTTTAGCTGGACTTTCTACAATGACCAAGTTCATAAATGACAAACTACCTAAAAGAGTTAGATAGTCAAATTAATAAATTTTTGTCTTAGTTTCTTCTTTATTTTTCAATCTTTTAATATTTTCTCGATGGGTAAAAAATATTAACACAAACATGATTATAAAAAAAAATATATCTTTGAATTGACCCGTAACCAGTAAATAAACAGGAACGGATAATGAAGCAATTAATGAAGATAAAGATGAAAATTTTGATATAGCAAAAATTACAAACCAAGATAAAACAAAGATAATTCCAAAATAAATATTTATAGCAAATAGAATACCAACGTATGTTGCAACACCTTTCCCTCCTTTAAATTTAAGCCATATAGGAAATACATGACCTATAAATGCACATAATGATGCTAAGTATAAGTAATCTGTGTAATAAATTTTAACAAATATTACAGGGATAACAGCTTTTAAAATATCAAGAGATAAAGTGATGTAGCCAACTGTTTTGTTACCAGTTCTTAGCACATTTGTGGCTCCGATATTTCCAGATCCAATATCTCTTATATCTTTTTTCAAAAAAATTTTTGTTAGTAACAATCCAAATGGAATTGAACCCATCAAATATGAAATTATACCTATGATTAAAATATCCATGCTATAACTTAAATAATTCTTTACCGTTTACAAATGTATTTGTAACTTTGCCTTGAAGTTTTTTATCTTCGATAGATGTATTTTTTGATTTTGAGATAAGTTTATCTTTTTTTACAATCCATGGTTTATCTATATCTACTATACAAAGATCTGCATCATTACCAATAGATAGGTTCCCTTTATTTATTTTTAATATTTTAGCAGGGTTTGATGTTAATGCTTTTATTATTGTCTCTAATTTGAGTGATCCGTTATGATATAATTCTAAACTTAGAGACAGCAAAGTTTCTATCCCAGACGCACCAGTTGCTGCTTGAGCAAATGTTAATCTTTTTGACTCTTCATCTTCAGGTTTGTGATCTGAAACTATTACATCAATTAAATCATCCTTTAAACCCTGTACTAAAGCTAGTCTATCTTCTTCTCTTCTTAATGGTGGAGACAATTTCAAAAATGTTTTGAAATCTCCTATGTCGTTTTCATTTAAAGATAAGTTATTAATCGAAACACCACATGTGAATTTTACAATTTCTTTTCTTGATTTAATTACTTCGACAGACTTTTGTGATGACAATTGAGAGATATGATATCTGCATTTAACCTTTTCCAGTAATGTTAAATCTCTCTCGATCAGAATACGCTCAGCGATTTCAGGTATACCAGATAGACCTAATTTTGAAGCAATTATTCCAGAGTTAATCATACCATTTTTTGCTAGCTCATAATCTTCAGCGTGCTGCATTATTAAACTACCCAAATCTTTAGCAGAGTTCATTATTCTAGACATCAGTCTTGGGTTTTGAATTGTTTTAACGCCATCAGTGAATGCAATTATTCCTTTATTTTGTAACAAGCCAAATTCAGTCATATTTGTACCTTCAGTATTTTTTGTTAAGGAGGCACATGGAAAAATATTTATCTTTGACTTATCTCTTCCTCTTCTTTTTAGAAAATCGACTATTGAAACGTTATCAATTACTGGATCTGTATTAGGCATTGTTACAACAGAAGTAACACCACCTGAGAGTGCCGCGTTACTCAGAGTCCTAAAATTTTCTTTATACTCATAGCCTGGTTCACCAACAAAAACTCGCATATCGACTAATCCAGGGAAAATATACTTACCTTTTAAATCAATTGGTTTATCTCTACTCGGTAAATTATTAATATTTACTTTCTTTCCTATGGCTTCAATTTTTCCATCTTCACTTATGATCAGACCCCCATTCTCATTCATTGAGTTATAAGGATCGATTATATTTGCGTTTATAAAATATTGTTTTTTCATTATGTACAAAATATTTTAAGACAAGCCATCCTCACCGCGACGCCTAATTCAACCTGCTCTTTAATCACACTTTTGTTGATGTCATCTGCTAGCATTGTATCTATCTCTATACCTCTATTCATTGGACCAGGATGCATAATTAAAGCATCAGATTTGGCATGTTCTAATTTATCAGGAGTTAATCCATAATATTCGTAATATTCTCTATTGGATGAAAGATATGAACTCGTCATTCGTTCATTTTGCAATCTCAACATCATAACAATATCACAATCTTTCAATCCTTTTTTCATATCTGTAAAAGTATTCACACCAAATTTTTCAATTTCTTTTGGCATGAGATTTGTTGGAGCAATAATGTTCACCTCTGCTCCTAACATACTAAGTAAATAAATATTTGATCTAGCAACTCTTGAATGAAGTATATCTCCACAGATTGCTATTTTTAATCCTTGTATTTTTTTTTTACGAGTAATAATTGTTAATGCATCTAACAAAGCTTGAGTAGGGTGCTCTCTTCTTCCATCACCAGCATTAAGAACTGCACAGTTTACTTTTTGTGAAAGTAGATTACATGCTCCAGAGTCTTGATGTCTAATTACAATGATATCAGGATGCATTGCATTTAGTGTCATTGCTGTATCTATCAATGTTTCACCTTTTTTAATTGCTGAGTTGCTAATATTCATCGACATAACATCAGCCCCAAGTCTTTTACCAGCTAATTCAAAAGAGCTTTGAGTTCTAGTAGAAGGTTCAAAAAATAAATTAATTTGAGTTTTACCCCTTAAAATATCAATTTTCTTATTTTTACTTTGATTTACTTTTATAAATGAATTTGCTTCATCAAGTATTAAGTTTACATCATTAATTGATAAATCTTGAATTCCTAATAGGTGTTTTTGAGAAATTTTAATAGCCTGATTTGATTTAATTGCCATTAAAACCAACTCTATAACTATAAACCTCTATAATAGCAAGTATTAATTATTCAAAAAATCTAAAGCTCCTTGTAATATAAAAGCAGCAGCGTTTTCGTCGATCTTTTTTTCTCTTTTACTCACATTAATATCTAACTGGCTAGATAGATTAAAAGCACCAACAGTTGAGAGTCTTTCATCCCAGAGACAAATTGGAATATCCAAGTTTTTTTCAATATTTTCAGTTGTATCTTTTACAGATTGAGCTGACCTACCTGAGGATCCATCCATATTTAAGGGATTTCCAATAATAATTCCTTTTATATCATTTTCATTAATAATTAATCTTAGTTCATCAACGAGATCTTTTAACGAATTTCTATTTATTGTTTTTAATGGAGTGGCTATTAGTTGTTTGTCATCACAGATTGACACACCAATTCTTTTAGATCCAAGGTCTAAACCTATCAATCTACACTTATCTGAGTGTTTTTTTTTAAATTCCTCTAAAGTGATCATATTGTATATTTTAAACTTAAGTGATACTTTGCGTCATATTTAAATAGCATATGAGTATAGATCTTAAAACAATAAAACATATATCTAAATTGGCAAGAATTTCAGTTGACCAGCAAAGAGCTGAAAAATTAGCCGGTGATTTAAATTCTATTTTTGATTTTATTGAAAAACTTAATGAATTAAAAACTGACAATGTAGAACCATTAACTTCTATTGCAGAAACAACATTAAAATTAAGATCTGATGAAGTAAAAAGTAAAAATATACGAGAACAAATTATTAAAAATTCTCCTCAAAATAATGAGGACTATTTTGTAGTACCAAAGGTTATTGAATAATGTCAGATATTACAAAACAATCCCTTACAGAACTGGTTGAAAATATTAAAAATAAAAAACTTTCTTCAACAGATGTAACCAAAGCATTTATCGATAGATCTGAAAAATCTGAGAAATTGAATGCTTATATTACAAATGACTTTACATCAGCTTTGGATAAAGCAAAAAAATTTGATCAAAAACCTAATTTTGATTTAAAACTGCCTGGTATTCCAATGGCAGTTAAAGATTTATTTTGCACGAAAAATATTAAAACAACTGCTGGTAGTAAGATTTTAAATAACTTTATCCCAACTTATGAATCAACAGTAACAGAAAATATTTGGAATGAAGGCGCAATACTTCTAGGTAAGCTAAACTGTGATGAGTTTGCAATGGGCTCATCAAATGAAACAAGTTTTTTTGGTAATGTTCAAAGTCCTATTGATAAAAATTTAGTTCCTGGTGGATCATCAGGTGGCTCAGCTTCAGCGGTGGCCGGACAATTGACTCCTGTTACAATTGGTACTGATACTGGTGGATCAATTAGACAACCAGCTTCTTTCACTGGAATTGTTGGATTGAAACCTACATACGGAAGTTGTTCAAGATATGGAATAGTTGCTTTTGCTTCATCATTGGATCAGGCAGGACCAATGGCACAAAATGTCAAAGATTGTGCTTTATTGCATGAAGTGATTAGTTCCTATGATCCTAAAGACTCTACTTCAATAGATTTTAAAAGAAATCATTATAGTAAAGAACTCACAAATAACATAAAAGGAAAAAAAATTGGAATACCAAAAGAATATAGAGTCGATGGTATGCCAAAGGAAATTGAAGATCTTTGGCAAAAAGGTATTCAATATATTAAAGATTGTGGTGCTGAAACTATTGATATTTCTCTACCTAATACAAGTTATGCCTTACCAACATATTATATAGTTGCTCCAGCAGAGGCGTCATCAAATTTAGCAAGATATGATGGTGTTAAGTATGGATTTAGGGCTAAAGGGGAAAATTTAATTGATATGTACGAAAAAACTAGATCAGAAGGTTTTGGAGCTGAAGTTCAAAGAAGAATTATGATTGGAACTTATGTTTTATCTTCTGGGTATTATGATGCATATTATCTTAAAGCCCAAAAAGTAAGGAAACTTATCAAAAATGATTTTGATGAGGCTTATAAAAAAGTCGATGCAATTTTAACTCCATCAACACCTAGCTCAGCATTTAAAATAGGTGAAAAAACTAATGATCCAGTTTCAATGTATCTTAATGATATATTCACAGTTCCTGTTAACTTGGCTGGACTTCCAGGTATCTCAATACCTGCTGGACATGATACAAAAGGTTATCCTTTAGGTTTACAAATTATTGGCAAAGCCTTTGATGAACAAAATATATTAAATATAGCTTATGCCATGGAAGAAAAGATCAACTTTAGAAACAAAATTACTGATTGGTGGATAAAATGAGTAAAAAAGATTCAGAATATTTGATCAATCGAAAAGATAATCAGTATGAGGTAGTAATTGGTTTAGAAGTTCATGCTCAAGTTTTATCTGAGTCTAAATTATTTTCTACTTCAGCAACCAAATTTGGAGCAGAACCTAATACACAGGTTAGTTTAGTTGACGCTGCATTTCCAGGGATGTTACCAGTAATAAACGAATTTTGTGTCAAACAAGCAATTAAAACTGGCATTGGCCTTAACGCAAAAATTAATAAACGTTCAGTATTTGATAGAAAAAATTATTTTTATGCTGATTTACCTCAAGGATATCAAATATCACAATTTAAAGATCCTATAGTAGGCGAGGGTAAAGTTATTTTGGATATGCCTAATGGTCAAAAAGAAGTTGGTATAGAAAGATTACACTTAGAACAAGATGCAGGAAAAAGTATACATGATCTTGACCCACAAAATACCTTTGTTGATTTAAATAGATCAGGGGTAGCTTTAATGGAAATAGTGAGCAAGCCTGATCTAAGATCCCCAGATGAGGTTAATGCTTACATTAAAAAATTACGATCTATAATGAGATATTTAGGAACTTGTGATGGAAATATGCAAGAGGGCTCTTTAAGAGCTGATGTGAACGTTTCTGTAAGACCAAAAGGCTCAAAGGAATTCGGTACTCGATGTGAAATTAAAAATGTTAATTCAATTAAGTTTATGCAAATGGCGATAGAATATGAGGCTAATAGGCAAGTTGATTTAATAGAAGATGGCAAAACTATTGATCAAGAAACAAGGCTTTTTGATACGAAGAAAAATGAGACAAGGTCAATGAGATCAAAAGAAGACGCTCATGATTATAGATATTTTCCAGACCCTGATTTATTACCCTTGGAGGTTTCGGAAAAATTTATTGAAGAACTTAAAAATGATATTCCAGAACTTCCAGATGATAAAAAGAAAAGATTTATTGAAGAGTTTAAATTGTCTTCTTATGAAGCCAATATTTTAGTGTCTGATATTGATACTGCAAAATACTTTGAAGAGGTTGTAGCTAAAATGGGTAAAAACAAGGATATTAAGTTGGCAGTCAATTGGATTACAGGAGAACTATTTGCTGTTTTAAATAGCAAAGGTTTAGAAATTTCTCAAAGTCCAGTGAGTGCTAAGAATTTCGCTATTTTGATAAATCTTATTAAGAATGGAACTATCTCAGGAAAGATAGCAAAAACTGTTTTTGAATTGATGATAGATGGTGATAAAGATCCTCAAAAGATTGTGGAGGAAAAAGGATTAAAACAACAAAGTGATCCAAAAGCTTTAGAGGCTTTAATTGATAAAATTATAAATGACAACAGAGAAAAAGCTATTGAATATAAACAAGGTAAAGAAAAATTATTTGGTTTTTTTGTTGGTCAAGCAATGAAGGCATCAGGTGGAAAAGCTAACCCTCAATTAATAAATGAGATCCTAAAGAAAAAATTATAAGGTTATGGGTACAGACCTTAATATCACAAAACATTTACAAGATTATATTCTAAAGAATGGTTTGAAATTACATCCAATTCAAAAAGAAATAATAGATTACAACCTATCACTTGGTGATTCAAAAAGAATGCAAATATCTATTTCTCAATGTCAATTTCTACATCTGATTATTAAAGTTTCTAAAATTAAAAAAGTCCTAGAGATAGGAACTTTTACAGGTTTAAGTACATTATCCATGGCATTAGCCTTACCAGATGAAGGCAGTATAATTGCATTAGATAAAAATGTGGAAACAACTAAAGTTGCACAAAGCTTTTTTAAAAAGGCCAATCAAGATCATAAGATTAAAACAATGATTAAACCAGCATTAGAGACTTTAATGAGTATAAGAAATGAAAAATTTGACTTAGTTTTTATTGATGCAGATAAAATGAATTATAAAAAATATTATGAAATTTCTTTAGATTTATTGAATAAAGAGGGTTTAGTGATAATCGATAATGTATTATGGCATGGGGAAGTTGTTAACAAAGATATAAATGACAAAATTACAAAAAGTATTAGAGATTTGAATGATTTTATCTCTAAGGATACAAGAATTGAAAAGGTCATGGTGCCTTTTGGTGATGGAATGACTGTTTGTAGGAAGATTTAATGTTCACTGTATTTGGTTTTTATAAATTTCAAAAAATAAATGATTTAAAAAAAAATCAAAAGATATTGAGTAATCTTTTAAATAATAGAAACATAAATGGATCAATTATCATTTCTAAAGAGGGTTTAAATGGATCTATTTCTGGAATGAATAAAGATATTAAGACAACAATTATTGGATTAAAAAAAATTTTGAATATTAAAGAATTTGATAGTGTCAATAATTCAATAAGTAAATTTAAACCTTTTCATAAACCTAAAGTGAAAATTAAAAGAGAAGTTGTTCCAATGAATCTTAAAATGTCGAATAGGATCACAAAAAAGAATACTCATATTGATCCAACAAAATGGAATAAATTAATTAAAAAAAAAGAAACTCTTTTATTAGATGCAAGAAAACCTTTTGAACATAAAGTTGGTTCTTTTAAAAAATCAGTAAATCCAAATATAAGTAACTTTAGAGATTTTCCGAAATACTTAAAAAAGTTAAAAAAAGATCAGCCAATAGCAATGTTTTGCACTGGTGGAATTAGGTGTGAAAAAGCCTCTGTATTTTTAGAAAAAAAAGGTTTTAAAAATATTTATCAATTGAAGGGCGGAATTCTGAATTACTTAAAAAAAATCAAACCAAAAAAAAGTTTATGGAAAGGCGAGTGTTTTGTATTTGATAACAGAGTAAGTTTAAAACACGGATTAGCACAAGGAACCTATTCTATTTGTGGTGGATGTAGACAACCAATCTCAATTAAAGATAAAAAATCTAAAAAATATGAGGAGGGTGTAACTTGTCCTAATTGTTTTGATAAACTCTCAAAAAAACAAAAATCTCGTTTTAGAATGAGACAAAGTCAGATATACAAGGCAAAGCTATCAGGAAAAAAATATAATTTTCAAAAAGAATTTAACTAAGGATTTATTTGTCACAATCTTTCAAATTAACTAAAGATCCAATATGGTTTTTATTGAGAAAAGTTACTATTCCAGCAAGTGTTGGTTCATTATTTCAAACCTTTTACAATCTAGTAGACACATGGTTCGCAGGAAGAATATCTGCTGAAGCAATAGCAGCGATCGCAAAATCTTTTCCAATTTATTTTACTATTATTGCAATAGGTGTTGGATTAACTGCTGGAACTAATACTTTAATTGGAAATAATATAGGGGCTAATAATAAAAAGAAGGCGTCATTATTTGTTGCTCAATCAATTATTTTTGCAATCTTTTTATCCATACTAGTTACTTTTTTTGGCTTGAATGTTTCAGATTTTTTACTTTCTCTTATGGGATCAGACCAAGAGGCAATTATATTAACTAGAAAATATCTAGATGTAATTTTTTATGGAACCATAATTGTTTTGATACAAATTTCTTTAAATGGAACACTAAATGCGCAAGGGGATACAAAAAGTTATAGAAACGTTTTAATTTTTAGTTTCTTTTTAAACATTGTTTTAAATCCATTATTTATTTTTGGTTATGGTTTTATCCCAGCATTTGGTATAGCTGGACTTGCAATAGCCACAGTAGTTGCACAGTTTATTGGTCTTTTGTATTTAGCATATAAAGTTTATTGTTGTGAATTAAAGAAATATCTTAAGCCAGAGTGTTTTATTCCAAAATTTGATCTTTTAAGAGAACTTTTGTATCAGACAATTCCTGTAATGTTTAGCATGTTATTAATTGGTGTAGGTTTGTTTAATATCCTTTACTTCATTGGTCAATTTGGAGACTTAGCTACTGCTGGTTATGGAGCTGCTTTAAGAATTGAACAAGTTTTTTTACTTCCTGTAATTGGATTAAATACAGCGGTGTTATCTATTGGGGGACAAAATTTTGGTGCAAAAAATTATGATAGATTGAGAGAATTATACAGAAAAGCTTTAATGTTTGGATCATCTTTTATGATATGTGCAGGAATAATAATATTTTTAGGTGCAGAGTTTTTAGTTTCATTGTTTACTGATAACCAAGAGGCAATAAAGCATGGTGCGATATATCTAAAAGTTGCTGCATTAATTGGCCCAATTTATCCTGTTTTTTTTATAACCACTGCAGTATTCCAAGCAGTGAAAAAACCATTGTACAGTCTTTATCTAAGTATTCTTAGATTAACAGCTCTTCCATTTTTAAGTTTATGGTATGTAATTAATATTAAAGGAGGGGCTTATGAGGATATTTTTTATACGATTTTAGTAACAAATTGGTTTATGGGAATTGCAGTTCTAATATTTATTGGGTATTTTTTGAATAATGTTTTCAAACAAAATAAAAGTCTTTTTACTTACTAGTATTTGTCTAATATTTTTCTTTGTCACATACCTTGATGTAAAATCTAGCGAAATAAAGGTTATAGACGGAGATACCATTCATTTAAAAAACGAAAAAATTCGTTTTAGTGGCATTGACACTCCTGAAATTAAACAAATTTGTAATAAGAATAATGAGGTTATCAAATGTGGAGTTCAAGCAAAACAATTACTTATTAATAAGATAGGTAAAAATAAAGTAAGATGTGTCAAGGAGGGTGTAGATAGATATAAGAGAATTTTAGCTGAATGTTTTGTAAATAATCAAAGTCTATCTAAGTATCTTGTTCGAGAGGGTTATGCCTTTGCTTACAGGAAATATTCAACAAAATACATTCCAGATGAGGATTATGCCAAAAAAAATAAAAAAGGTATGTGGGCAATGACTTTTGAATATCCTTGGGACTATAGAAGAAAAAATTAATCTTTTTGTAATTTTTTTTCTAATTTTCTAACAAGATAAGAAACAATTAATATCAAAACTAAATATTCTAGAATTAGAAATGTATATATTTCAAGTGGCCGATAAGTCGTCACAACCAATTCGTTTGCTTTTCTAGTCAGATCTCCAATACCAATTATCGATACAAGAGAGGACATTTTAAGCACATATACAAATTGATTACCAATAGCTGGTAATATATTCTTTATTGCTTGAGGTAGAATTACTAATCTTAATTTTCTAAAAAAACTTAATCCTAAAGAGCTTCCAGCTTCCCATTGTGATTTTTTTATTGAATTAATTCCTGCTCTAAATATTTCTGCTTGGAAAGCACTTTCGCTAATTGACAGCGCTATGATACCAGAAACGAATGGGCTAAAACTTATACCCGTCATGATTGGAAGACCATAATAAATCCATAAAATTAAAACTAGCAAAGGAATTGCTCTTACAATTTCAACATAGCCAATATTAAGGTAGGTTAAGAATTTACTTTTAGCCAGTGATGGAATAGCGACTAAAAGGCCAAGAATAATAGAAATAATGATTGAGACTATACTAATATAGATAGTAGTTGTTAAACCACTTAATAAAAACTTTAGATTAGTTAACCCCTCAATGTTGTTTGGTGATAAGATTAACCAGTTTAATTCACTTTTACCGCACGACGTTAATGGAAAAATTAGAATTAATAAAAATAGATTTTTCACTCCTTAACTTATAAAGAATAAAAAATTAATTACTAATTTTTTATAAGCTCTTTAGATTATATTTAGCTAATAACTTGGTGAAGAAGCCTGAAGATTTTTTGTCTTTAATCCATTTATTGACATAATCATTCCACTTAGTATCACCTTTTGGTACCATCATTGCTAAAAATGCTGGATTTTTTCCACCATCTGGGACGATTGCTAACTGAGGATATTTGATGACCAATTTATTTGCCTCTGTTGAACTTGTAATATTACCGTCAGCTCTACCTGCCAAGACTTCTTGGAAGTCTCTTGCTGGTGCTTCAATAGAGTTTAATTTTGATTTTGGGAAAAATTCTTTTGCTTTTTCCTCTTGAGAAGTACCAAGAGTAGTTGCGATTGTTACATTTGAATTATTAAGCGAGTCCCAAGTTGGAAATTTTTTTAAGTTCTTTTTGAGAACAAGTGGCACTGTAGCATATTTGTAATAGGTATCGGTAAAACCAGCTACTTCAGCTCTCTTTGGCGTTTTTGTAACACTTGTTGAGATATCATATCTTGCAGATGTTATTCCTGAAACAATAGTTTTCCATTCTGCAGGTACAAACTCAATTTTTACACCCATATCTTTAGCTAATTGATTCATTACATCGATATCGAAACCTTTATATTTGTTGGTTGCAGGATCTTTGACTGTCATAGGATCCCAATCTCCAGTAGTACCAACTTTAAGTACTCCAGAAGACAAAATTTTATCTAGATTAGACTCTGCGTTAACTGAGAAGGGTAAAAGAGCAAATAATGCTACTAAAAATAATTTTTTCATATTTTTTTTTAACTTATTTGAGATCTAAATGTGACTATAATCTTGACGCACTATCATTCATCCATGCGAATAAATGCTCAGAAAATGAGCGTCTTACAAACAAATTCACTTCATTTTTATTTTGATTATGAATGATTACATCTATTTTTGCGAGAATTGTTTGGGTCACTGAGCCAATTTTACTCTTAAAATCATTAAAATTAAAAGGAGAGCCTGTTTGAAACAAATCATATATCTTATCCCCTTTGAGATTAATCCTCACGAATTGATCTGTGACATCCACTACAGCTCCTAAATTTAATTTAGATATGTTTTTATTTAAAAGTGTTTCAGTTTCATAAGAATTTGTATTTTCTTTAACAACGTCATTTGAAAAAATCATCCATTCATCAGGACTCAACCATAGAGCAGTCAATTTTTCACTTTGAGTGGAAGTATTTGCTTTTGTAGGCAAAACCATATTTAAAGATTTACCAACAGCTGATAAAAATTCTCTTTTTTTACCTCTTACTATCAATTTCATAACAGGTTTAACCTCGTTCATTTGTAGACCTTGATATGATTTTTCCTCTTTAATTGTATGATTATAATTTAGCATTTAATCTTTCACCTTCTTTATCTAAAAAAACTGGATCAGCTACAGTTACATTAATATTCTTATTTTCCATTGGTATGATCAATTTTTGCCCCAACATGTTTTTTCCACCTTTTACAACACCTAATGCGATCGACTTTTTTAAATTTGGGCTGTAATAACTTGAGGTTACATGGCCAAGCATTTCAATAGGTGATTTTTTTATATCAGCAACTATCTGTGCGCCTTCTTCCAAAACTTCCTCAGGATTTTCTGTCAATAAACCAACTAATTGTTTTCTATCTTCTCTAATAGTATCAGATCTATATAATGATCTTTTTCCAATAAAATCATATTTCTTTTTGCTTACTATCCAATCCATTTGTAAATCAATTGGTGTTAGTGTTGCATCAGTGTCTTGACCAACTATTATAAAACCTTTTTCTGCTCTTAATAAGTGCATCGTTTCAGTTCCATAAGGTGTAATATTAAAATCTTTACCTGCTTTCATACATTTTTCCCAAACAGATTTACCAAAATTTGCTTGGATATTAATTTCATAACTATGTTCTCCAGTGAAACTGATCCTCATCACTCTACATTTAATATTATCTATTTTTGCATTTTTGAATGACATATGTGGAAACTTTTCATCAGAAAGATCTAAATCAGGAATAACTTTTGAAACGATTTTTTTACTGTTAGGCCCACACACACTTATTGTAGCATAATGATCAGTTACAGATGATAAATAGACATCTAATTCAGGCCATTCTGTCTGAAGATAGTCTTCAAGTTTTCCCAATACGTTAGCCGCACCGCCAGTAGTGGTGGTCATAATGTAATGATTTTCACCTAGTCTAGTTGTGACGCCATCATCATAAACCATTCCATCTTCATTTAACATTAAACCATAACGACATTTACCCACTGCTAGTTTTGACCAAGCATTAGTATAAACACGATTTAAAAATTCCGAGGCATCTGTACCCTGAATATCAATTTTTCCTAATGTAGATGCATCCAGAATACCTGCTGAGTCTCTAGCAGCTTTACTTTCTCTTTGTACTGCTTGATGCATATTTTCATTATCCTTTGGATAGTACCAAGCTCTTTTCCATTGACCAACGTTTTCAAACTCAGCGTTGTTGGCAACATGCCAATCATGTATCGGAGTACGTCTAAATATATCAAAAAATTCTCCTACATTTCTTCCAACAATAGTTCCAAAAGTAAGAGGTGTATAAGGAGGTCTAAAAGTTGTAGTTCCGTGTTCACCCATTTTAGTTCCCGCTGTTTCTGAGATAATTCCAAGAGCATGCATATTACCAAGTTTACCCTGATCAGTTCCCATACCAGTAGTAGTGTATCTTTTTACATGTTCTATTGATCTGAACCCTTCTCTTAGAGCTAATTTAATATCTTTTGCAGTTGCATCGTTTTGATAATCAACAAAAGACTTAGTTTTCCCTATGGATTTATCAGATGGTAATAACCAAATATTTCTCTTTGATTGATTTAAGCCTGAGATAGTTTCAACAGTTTTGTATTCAGAATTATCAATATCAAGAAACTTTTTAATAGAAGATAAGGTGTTGCTTATTATTTCTTCTAAACCAAAGTCTCCATTACAAGATCCAACGCTTATTTGATCTGAAGGATAAACATTAGGTATAAATACTTGGTCTTCTTCTCTAAATTTTAATTTACCTCCCGATTGTGTAAACAAGTGTACTGCTGGTGTCCAACCACCAGATACACCTAAACAATCACAATTCAACTTTGTTTTGTCACCAATGACTGTTTGACCATCTTTTGAAAGTTTCATGATGGATATTTTATTAATTCTTCTATATCCGTGAGTATCAACGACAGTATAACCTTTATAAATTTCAATATTATTTTTCTCAACTTCGTATGAAATTTTAGAGTCAATCTGCTCTCTATTATCAATTATTGCATTAATCTTAATTCCTCTTTGAATTAAGCTCATGGCTGTTTCATATGCAGTATCGTTATTGGTAAAAAGAATATTATTTTCACCACAAGCCACACCATATAAATCAATATATTTTTTAATTGCTGAAGATAACAGTATCCCTGGACGATCATTATTATCAAATATTAAAGGTCTTTCTATAGAGCCAGTTGCTGTGATTACTTTTTTAGCTCGAATTTTTAATAATCTTTGTCTTACTTTATTTTCTCTTTGATTAATCGGTAAATGATCAGTGAGATTTTCACGAGCCAATAAAAAGTTGTATCCATGAAATGCTGCAACGCTAGTTCTTATTTTTATTTCTAAATTTTCTAATTTAGATATTTCGTTAATTTCTTTTTCTAACCATGAACTTATTATTTGATTATTAATCTTTGAAAATTCTGAGTTATCATAAATAGAAGATCCCCCCAAATAAGATTTTTCATCAACTAAAAGAGTCTTAAAACCATTTTTAGCTGCCATTTTAGCTGCCATTATTCCTGAAATACCTGCTCCGATAACTAAAACATCACAATGAATATATTTATGTTCATATATGTCTGGATCAGCTACTTTAGGTGATTTACCTAAACCCGCAGATTTTCTAATGAAGTATTCATACTTTTCCCAGAAACTTGCAGGCCACATAAAAGTTTTATAATAAAAACCTGCAGGTAATATAGGGGATAATAGATTATTAATCCCTCCAATATCAAAATTAACGCTAGGCCAACAATTTTGACTAGATGCAACTAAACCTTCATAGATTTCGACCTCTGTAGCTCTTACATTTGGTTCAGTTCTTGAGGAATTATCATGCAATTGAACAATTGCATTGGGTTCTTCAGAACCTGATGTCATAATTCCTCGAGGTCTATGATATTTGAAACTTCGTCCAACAAGATGAATTCCATTTGCCAACAAAGCTGATGCTAGAGTATCACCTTTAAAACCAAAATATGTTTTGTTATTAAATTTAAAAGAAACTCGATAAGTCTCATCGATAAATTTGCTTGTTTTAAATCTTAAATTATTAGACATTCTATTTTACTGGTGGTTTTTCACCCATTTTGTATACAGCTTTTATTTGGTCGTTTGATGTATCTCTAACCATATTGAACCATTTTCTACAACCATGAACATGGTTCCATCTTTCAAATTGAACTCCTTTTATGTTTTTTCTCATGAACAAATATTCTGCCCATTCATCATCACTTAGTTCTGTAGGTTGTTTTGGCCTTACAATATGTGCTTCACCACCAGCTTTAAATTCGCTTTGTTCTCTCTCACCGCAAAAAGGACAATTAATTAAAAACATTAGTGTGCAACAGCGGCTGCACCATGTTCATCAACTAGATCACCACTTACAAATCTATTTATATTAAACGCAGCATTTAATTTATGAGGTTCGTCATTTGCAATGGTGTGAGCAAATAAATCCCCTGAGCCAGGTGTAGCTTTAAAACCTCCAGTTCCCCAACCACAATTAAAGTATAAACCCTTAATTGAAGTTTTACTTATGATTGGACTTGCATCAGGACATATATCAACTATTCCACCCCACTGACGAAGCATTCTCATTCTACTAAATATTGGATATAGCTCTAAAATTGCATTTAAAGTTCCTTCCACAATATCATGACTTCCTTTTTGAGAGTAAGATACATAATCATCAGTTCCTGCTCCAATAACTAATTCTCCCTTATCAGATTGGCTGACATATGCATGAACAGCGTTAGACATTACAACTGTATCTATTATTGGTTTTACTGGTTCAGACACTAAAGCTTGAAGTGGTTTACTTTCCAAAGGTAATTTCAATCCAGCCATATTCGCTATTACACTGGAGTGACCAGCTGCTACTACTCCAATTTTTTTTGTTTTGATAAATCCTTTAGTCGTTTCAATTCCTTCAACTGTATCACCATTTCTTTTTATACCTTTTACTTCACAATTTTGAATTATATCAACACCCATTTCATCAGCACCTCTTGCGTATCCCCAAGCAACAGCATCATGCCTAGCTGTACCGGCTCTTCTTTGAAGAGTTCCACCTAAAACTGGATAACGAATATCTTGCGAGGTATTTATGATGGGACAAAATTTTTTAACTTCTTCAGTATTTAAATAAACTGCATCAATACCATTCAATCTATTAGCGTGAGTTCTTCTTTTTAAATCTCTAACATCTTGTAAATTATGTGCAAGATTCATAACTCCTCTTTGACTAAACATAACATTATAATTTAATTCTTGAGATAAACCTTCCCAAATTTTAAGAGCATGGTCATATAAACCCGCACTTGCATCCCATAAATAATTAGATCTTATTATTGTAGTATTTCGACCAGTATTTCCTCCTCCTATCCAACCTTTTTCCACAACAGCAATATTCTTCATGTTATGTTTTTTTGCTAGATAATAGGCAGTTGCAAGACCATGTCCTCCACCACCAACAATTACTGCATCATATTCTTTTTTAGGCTCAGGATCTTTCCAAGCTTTCTCCCAATTTTCATGATAAGAAAAAGCGTTTCTAATAAGTGAAAATATTGAATACTTATTTTTCATAATTATTGAATAATTACTTTATAAATATTGATTATTCAATACAATCAGAAGTGACAAATTTATTGGAAGAGTGGGTGAGAGGCTGAAACCAGTCGTTTGCTAAATGACCGTGCGAGGAAACTTGTACCGAGGGTTCGAATCCCTCCTCTTCCGCCATTTTTAGTATAAAGGATCATCCTTAAAGAAATTTATCATTGTAACTGGCTTTTGAGCTAAAATATAACGATAGACGTTGTAGTTCTCCAGTACTCTTTGCACATAATTTCTTGTTTCTTTAAATTTGATTAATTCAATCCAGTTTACATAATCAATCTGGTTCTTTTGTGGATTTTTATTTATTTTTTTCCAATATCTGACTCTTTTAGGTCCGGCATTATAGGCCGCTATTGCAAAGGGATAAGCACCATCATATTCTAAAATTAGTCCAGCTATATAGTGAGAACCTAAATTGATATTATATTCTGCATCTCTTGTTAATCTAGATTTTGAATAAGGAAGTTTTGCTTGTTTAGCAACTACTTTTGCCGTGTAAGGCATGAGCTGCATTAATCCTTTTGCTCCTGCGTGACTGTTAGCACTTAAATCAAATTCACTTTCTTGTCTTATTATTGACAGTATAAATGCAGTATCAGGAATTTTTCTTCCATTTATATAATTTGGAGTACTTATAATTGGATAATTATATTTGTTATGAAATCTTTTTTCATATGATGCAATTTTTGCTATTTGAATAGCAAAATCAAATCTATCAATACTTGTTGCTAATTCTGCTGCTAAAACTTCACTACCATTATTTATATCATCATTAGCCAAATGTCTTAAAATATGTTTTGTATATTTATCTTCGTTCAGCTCATCAAGAAGATAAACTGTTTTGACTAATTCTTTTTTAAAAAAGTAGTCTCTATATTCTTTTGAAACTTCAATATCTCTAGATAGTTCAAAAGGTTGATTGGGATTTAACTCCATAAATGCTAACTGACCATAATATGTAGTTAGAAAATTAGATGCTTTACCAAACCATTCATTAGCTAATTCATTTTTACCAAGTTTCTGATAAGTTTTAGCTAACCAATAGGCTCCTCTCGAAGTACTTATCGGGTAACCAACATTATTATAAAAATTTTCAAAATGATCCTTAGCTAACAAAGGATCATCTAAGAAACTTAATGCTATCCATCCACTCATCCATTCCGCGGCCGCATATTCGGGTCCATCAGTCAAAGCATGATTACTTGCAATTTTATAAGCTAAAGCATATTTCTTTTTATAAATTAATGATCTTGAAATGATTTCTCTTTCAAACCACCACTTATCTGGTCTGACTAAATAATCTTTGGTATTTTTAATTTTTACTAAAATTTCAACAGAACTATCAACCCTTCCTCTTTTTCTTCTCCATTTTAATCTGTCGTAATTTAAACCCGCATCGTTTTTAAATTTTGCTGGAACTTTAGAAATAGCATTATCTACACCATACGATTTACTCATTAACAATTGACGTGCTGTATAAAGCAACTCATAATCTTTAGGTAAATATCTTAATAATCTTTTTAAATCCCAGTATTTATTATTCCAAGCCAAGTAATCTGCTCTTTTAATATAATCATCCGCATTGAGATATTTTTTGAATTTTTTTCTATAGAATCTTAATTCAGATTTGCTTAATTCGGCAGTAATCCATCCTTCTTTAATATATGAAATACCTTTTTGTGTATTACCATTGAGAATTATACTTTCTCCAAGTATCATTTTTCCAAAACCACTTAAAGGTTCATCAACACCGAACCAATCGATAATTTTTTTGGGTGAAATAGTGTCTGTAGAAAGTTTATGCTCTGCTAAATATTTTACTCTTCCCAATCTTGGATAATCCTCATTTTTGTCTATAAAAGTTTTATAATCGTAATATGATGCTTTATTTCCTTTAGTTAGTAGATGTCTCCATTGTATGAAATTATAGACTGATTTATCTCTTGCTTTTTTTGCTGTTTTCAATGCGGCAGGCCATTTTGCTTGTTTCATTTCTGAAATAGCCTTTTTCGCAATTTCGAAATCTTTCTTGTTATAATATTTGGATTTTTTCGCTGTATCAGTTTTTTTGGTTCCAGCTATTAAAGGTTTCTTTTTTGGTAGAATAATACCTAAGTCTTTTTCAGCTTTTAACTTTATTTCACCTTCAGGTTTTTTTTTAATTTCCTCTACTATTTTTTTGGGAATTGGTTTTGGCAGAGGCTTCATTACATCAATTAATAACTTCTGGTCCTTTTCTGCTTTAGTTTGGATCGGTTTCTTTAAAGGTATTATTTCAGTAGAAAACAAAATAGTAATAGTAGAGAAGAAAAATAAATTGATAAAAAATATGAATTTTTTTAGCATAATCTTTTAGTATATGAATCCACAAACTATGTTATAAGTATTTATGTTTAAAGGATCAAATGTTGCTTTAGTCACTCCGTTTAAAAATGATAAACTTGATGATGAAACTTACATTAAGTTAATCCATTTTCATATTGAAAATGGGACAAATGGTTTGGTTCCAGCTGGAACAACTGGTGAGTCTCCAACTTTAAGCCATAATGAGCATGAAAGGGTGATTGATTTATGTGTCAAAGAAAGTAATGGAAAATTACCTGTATTTGCTGGTACTGGGTCAAATTCTACTGAGGAGGCTATTTCATTGACTACTCATGCTGAAAAAATGGGAGCAGATGGAGCTTTAATTGTAACTCCTTATTATAATAAGCCTACCCAAGAGGGACTTTATCAACATTATAAAGCAATAAATGATAAATGTGGAATTCCAATTCTTATTTATAACATTCCTGGAAGATCAGTGATTGATATGTCAGTTGAAACGATGGCAAGATTATTTGAATTAAAAAATATTATTGGTGTTAAGGATGCAACAGGAGATTTAACAAGAGTAGATAAAACATTAAAAAAATTAGGCAAAGATTTTATACAATTAACAGGAAATGATGATAACGCTTTAGAGTTTAATAGAAAAGGTGGAGTAGGTGCTATAAGTGTAACAGCCAACATTGCTCCAAAACTTTGTTCTGATTTCCAAAGATTTTCAAAGTCTAATAATGATAATGAAATTAAAGAGGCTGAGAGATTAAATGAAATATTGCAGCCTGTTCATCACGCTATGTTTGTTGAAAGCAATCCTAGCCCAGTTAAGTACGCTGCAAAATTATTAGATTTATGTGATGACGATGTAAGATTACCATTAGTAAAAGTAACAGACACTACTAAAGATATTGTTAAAAAGGCTCTTCATACAGCTAAATTAATTCAATGAACAAAAAAACCAATTCTGGTTTAAAAATAATATGTTTGAATAGAAAGGCTAGTTTTAATTATTTTTTTGAAGATTTATTAGAAGCTGGGATTGTCCTTAAAGGCTCTGAGATTAAATCAATAAGAGAGGGAAAAGTAAATATTGCAGATTCATATGCTGTTGAAAAAGACGGTGAGTTGATTTTAATTAATTCTCATATAGCATCTTATAAACAAGCCAGTTATTCTAACCACAATCCAACAGATGAAAGAAAGTTACTTTTAAATAAACGGGAAATAAATAAATTAATAGGAAAAATGCAAAGAGACGGTCTTACCATTGTTCCCACTAAAATGTATTTTAAAAAAGGAAAAGCAAAAATTGAACTTGCGGTAGCAAAAGGAAAAAAACTGCACGACAAAAGAGCTAGTAAAAAGGATAGGGATTGGAATCGTGACAAATCAAGATATTTTAGAAAATCAAGCTAATCGTATTTATTTAGGTATTGGCTCAAATTTAGGAAACAGAAGATATAAAATCGAACAAGCTAAGTATGAATTATCGTTAAGAAATATTAGACTTATCAAATCATCAAATTTTTATGAGAGTTTATCATGGCCAGATGAAAGTAAACCTAAATACTTAAATATTGTCTTAGAAGTTATTTCTGATCTAAAACCTTTAGAGTTACTTGAAGTATCTAAAGACATTGAAATCAGCCTCGGTCGTAAAAAAAGGTATAAAAATGCCCCTAGAGAATGTGATATAGACATAATTGATTATAAAAGTAAAAAAATTAGTCAAAAAATCAATTTACCTCATCCAAGAATGCACAATAGAAATTTTGTCCTTTTTCCATTATTTGAATTAAATAAAAATTGGAAACACCCAATTTCCAAAGATCACATTAAAAAACTCATAATATCATTACCAAATAGAGACATAAGATCTATTAAACAAATCTGAATTAATGATATAATAAGGTGTATGCTTAATTCAGATGATTTAATAAATAAAGTAAAAGGATATAATAAGTTTTTAAATCCAGATAGGTTAAATAAGGCTTATGACTTTGCGGTTAAGGCCCATAGCAATCAAAAAAGAGCCTCAGGTGATCCATACTCAGTTCATCCAATTGAAGTAGCAAATATATTAACCGATTTAAAATTAGATAGTGCAACCATAACTACGGGTTTATTACATGACACAATAGAGGATACATATGCAACTTATGAAACTATCAAAGGTGAGTTTGGAGATGAAGTTGCAGATTTAGTTGATGGTGTTACAAAAATATCTGCACTTGAAAATAATGCATCATCCAATTCTAAAGCAGAAAATTTTAGGAAATTAATTTTAGCAACTTCAAAAGATATTAGAGTTTTATTAGTAAAAATTGCTGATCGACTGCATAACATGAGAACTATAAAAGCAATTTCAAAAGAGGAAAAAAGAAAAAGGATTTCCCAAGAAACTATGGAAATTTATGCTCCATTAGCGGACAGAATGGGAATGCATAGAATTAGGGATGAGTTAGAAGATCTTTCTTTTGAAATTTTAAATAATGAAGCTAGGTCGTTAATTCAAAAAAGACTTGATGAAATAAAATTAGATAAAAAAGATATTTTTGAAACTTTATCAACTGAAATAAGAAAATTATTAGATCTAAATAAAATTTCCTCAAAAATTTATGGAAGAGAAAAAACACCTTTTTCAATCTGGAGAAAAGTTCAGAAAAAAAGAGTTTCTTTGGAACAAATTACCGATATCATTGGATTTAGAATTATTTTGGATAATGTTGATGACTGTTATAAAACTTTAGGAATAATTCACAAAGAATATAATTGTATACCTGGGAAATTTAAAGATTATATATCTTCAGCAAAAATTAATGGCTATAAATCAATTCATACCGCAGTTATTGGATCTAATAGAAAACCCATAGAAATTCAAATAAGAACTAAAGAGATGCACGATTTTGCTGAGAGAGGAATAGCTTCTCATTGGCAATATAAGTCCTCAGAAAAATTTAACTCTCTCACCTGGAAAGAATATGATTGGTTGAAAGATTTAGTTGAGATTATAGAAAAAAATGAAAATCCTGAACACTCTTATGAATACACTAAACTTCAAATGTTTCAGGAAAATGTTTTTTGTTTTACCCCCAAAGGTTCAGTAATCAAATTACCCAAAGATGCAACAGCAATAGATTTCGCTTATGCCGTACATACAAAAATTGGTGATACTGCAGTTGGATGTGAAATAAACGGAAATAAGAGTGAACTTCAATCAATTTTAAGAAATGGTGATAGAATAAAAATAATTACTTCAAAAAATCAATCACCATCACTTCACTGGATTCCAACAACAAAAACTGGAAAAGCCAGAGCTGCTATAAGAAGATATTGGCATGATAGGGGTGAGGAGAAGCAGGAAAGAATAAAAAAATATAATACCACTTTATGGATTTCATTACCTGATAAACCAGGTCAATTAGGAAATGTAAGTTCATTAATAGGTGAACATAAATTAAATATTTCAAATTTAGTAATGGCTGGAAAAAAACCTGACTATATCAATTTTAAATTTCAGCTGATAATAAGAGATTTGAAAAATTTTACTAATTTTATTGCAGAGCTTAAACAAAAGGGTATAAAATTTAAGATAATTAGACACGAAGATAAAAGAAATGCTTTCACACAAAAAATCCTTAGATATTTTAAGAAAGACTAATGCTTTATTAGAAGGACACTTCATTTTATCTTCTGGATTACATTCTTCAAAGTATATCCAGTGTGCCAAACTTTTAAGTTATCCATCAAAAGCAGAAAAAATATGTAAATCATTGGCTTTAAAAATTAAAAAAAATTTTAGAAAATTTGATTTAATTTTGGCACCGGCCATTGGTGGTATTGTGATAGGTTACGAAATTGGTAGGATTTTAAAAAAAGAGACGATTTTTTGTGAGAGAGTTAAAGGCAAATTCACTCTGAGAAGAGGTTTTAAAATTAAAAGAGGCTCTAAAGTTATTATTATTGAAGATGTTATAACCACAGGAAAATCCAGCATGGAATGTGTAAAACTAATAAAAAAATCTAATGCAAAATTAGTGGGTTTTGCGACAATTATTGATAGATCATCAAAGAAAACATTGAAAATAAAAAAAAAAATAATTTCACATCTTAAAATTGAAGTACCAACTTATAAATCAAACAAAATACCAAAGGAATTAGACTCAATTCCCATTTCAACACCAGGAAGCAGATTTATTAAGTGAAACGGTTAGGTGTAAATATTGATCATGTTGCGACAGTTCGAAATGCCAGAGGTGAATTTCATCCTGACCCATATAAAGCTGCATTATTTGTCAAAAAAAAAGGTGCCGACTCTATTACAATACACCTTCGAGAAGACAGGAGACACATAAGAGATTTAGACGCAAAAAAAATTTGTTCAATAAAAAAATTATTAGTAAATTTAGAAATTTCAACAAATAGGAATATTGTTAAGAATGCTTTGAGAATAAAACCAAAATATATTTGTATTGTACCTGAAAATAGAAATGAAATAACAACTGAAGGTGGTTTAAATTTAAAGAAAAATAAAAATAAAATTAAAAAGATAATATCACAATTCAAAAAAAAAAAGATTAGAACGAGCTTATTTGTAAATCCAAATATAAAAGATATTTATTTATCTAAAGAAATAGGTGCTGATTGTGTTGAAATACATACGGGACATTTTTCTAATCTGATAAAATCAAAAAAATCTTTCATAAAGGAATTTTTAAAGATTAAGAAATGTGCAATATTAGCATCAAAAATTGGTGTGGAGGTACATGCTGGACACGGTTTGGATTTCAAATCTACTAAAATACTAACCAAGATAAATGAAATAGTAGAGTTTAATATTGGGCATTTTATTATTGGTGAGTCTATTTTTTATGGTTTACCATTTGTCATAAAAAAGTTTAAAAGAATTATCAAAAATTAGAATGAAAATTTTAGGTATCGGTGTAGATATTGTTGAAAATAAAAGGCTTAAAAATTCTATTAAAAACAAAAGTTTTATCTCAAGATTATTCACTTTACTTGAAATTAAAAATTCTAGGTTGGTAAAAGATAAATCTATCTATTTTTCAAAAAAATTTGCAGCAAAAGAATCATTCTCTAAAGCACTTGGAACTGGATTCAGAAAAGGGTTAAATTTTAAAGATGTTGAAATTTTAAATGATACTTTAGGTAAACCATATTTTAGATTAAATAATAAAACCAAAAAAATTATAATGAAAACATTAAAAGTTAAAAATTTTGATATATTTCTTTCAATATCTGATGAAAAAGAATATTCAATTGCATTTACTATAATTCAGGCCAAAAATGTTTAATAAAAAATTTTTTATAGAAAACTTTAAGACACTTTTTTATGCTTTTATTATAGCTATAATTATTAGATCCTTAATTATCCAACCATTTTATATTCCATCTTCATCCATGGAACCTGGTTTATTAGTTGGAGACAGACTTTTTGTAACAAAATATTCATATGGTTATAGCAAGCACTCATTTCCATTTAGTCCACCTATTTTTGAGAATAGAATTTTTTCTAGCAAGCCAAATAGGGGTGACGTAATAGTTTTTAAAACCCCTGCAGATAATAGAACAGATTATATTAAAAGACTTATTGGCCTACCGGGAGATAGAATTCAGTTTGTGGATTCCAATTTATATCTAAATAATAGTGAAATTCTTAAATCGAAAGTTTCAGAAAGAGATACAATTTATTGTGGGGAAAAGACTATTAATGTTTTTACATTTGAGGAAAAATTACCAAACGGAAAAGTTTACAAAACCGTCTATCTCAAAAATTTCACTTTTGATAATTCTGACGTTTTTACTGTTCCTGATAACCATTACTTCTTTTTAGGTGATAATAGAGATTGTTCAAAAGATAGCAGGTATTTAACCAGCGTGGGTTATGTTCATGAAGATAATCTAGTTGGTAAAGCAAGATTTATTTTTTTTTCATCTGATAGGTCATTTGGTAGTATTTTTGCTTTTTGGAAATGGAACAAATCTATTCGATTTGACAGATTTTTTAAGAAAATTATTTGATGAAAATTGATTATTCTAAACTTGAAAAAAAAATAGATTATAAGTTTAAAAATACAAATTTACTTGTTCAAAGTCTTACTCATAAAAGTTTTAATAAAATGAAAAATAATGAAAAAATAGAATTTTTAGGAGACAGAGTTTTGGGTTTAGTTATCGCAAAAAAACTTTTAGAGATCTATCCAGAGGAAAAGGAAGGAATTTTAGATAAAAAATATGCTTCATTAGTAAATAAAAAGACATGTTTGGAAATTGCTAAAAGTATTAATTTGCAAAATTATATTTTAATTTTTAATCCTAGAAATAGATCAGTTACAATTGAGGATAAGGTGATATCAGATAGTTGTGAAGCTTTAATTGGAGCTATTTATCTTGATAGGGGATTTAATATAACAGAGAAAATTATATTAGAATTGTGGAGAGAAAAAATAAAAGAAAGTGTGATTACTCAAATTGATGCAAAAACCAAACTTCAAGAGTTTTCATTAAAAAAGTTTAAAAGATTGCCTATTTATAAAATAATCTCTAATACTGGTCCAAGACACAAGCCAGTATTCAGAGTTGCTGTAAAATTACAAAATACAAAATTTTATAATGCTGAGGGAAAGTCTAAAAAAGAAGCAGAGCAGAATGCAGCTTTACTTTGCTTAAATGATAATTTGATTTGATGAATTGGGACGATACAGGTTTTTTACTTTCAAAAAATAGATATAATGAAAATTCTCTTATTTCGGAATTTTATACTAAAAATCATGGAAAAATATCAGGCATCGTTTTTGGTGGTACTTCAAAAAAAATCAAAAATTATCTTCAAATTGGCAATCAACTATATCTAAATTACAACTCTAAATCTGAGAATAAGTTAGGATATTTTAAATTAGAAATCCAAAAAGTTTATTCACCTATATATTTTGAAAATTCTCAAAAACTTTCATGCATTAATTCTGCAATGAGTTTAATTCGTATACTAACAGCTGAGTTTCAATCTAATATTAAAATATTTAACCTTATTGAAAAATTTTACTTGATACTCTCAAATGATGACTGGTTAAAAGATTATATTTTTTGGGAATTAGAATTACTTAAGACAATAGGTTTTGATTTAGAATTAAGTAATTTTGCAACTAAAGAGTTATTAGATGATAAAATAATTTATGTAGTTAAATCTAAAAATGAAAAAAAGATAATACCAAATTTTCTAATTGATAAGAAAATTGTAGTTAATGATTTGAATATACTTTTAAATGGATTGAAAATAGTAAGTGATTTTTTAGAAAAAACCATATTAAAACCAAATAACTTAAACTATCCAATTAGCAGAACTCAGTTCATAAATTCACTGAGATAATTAAGGTAAAATTTCATTTAATCTATCTGCGTAATAAGTTACTATTGCGTTTGCACCAGCTCTTTTAAAACTCATTAAATTTTCAAATATCGCATTTTTATTTATTATTTTTTTTTCTACAGCATTGGATAACATGCTATATTCACCAGAAACTTGGTAGGCAAAAACTGGAATTTTAAATTGATTTTTTATTGATCTGATAATATCAAGATAGGGTAACCCAGGTTTTACCATGACCATATCTGCACCCTCTTTTATATCTAAAGCCACCTCTCTTATTGCTTCATCATAATTCCTAAAATCCATTTGATAAGTTTTTTTATCTCCTTTTAGGGCAACCTTAGATCCTACAGCATCTCTAAAAGGGCCATAAAAGTTAGAGGCATATTTAACTGCGTAAGAAAGAATTTGAGTATTTTTGAAATTTTCTTTGTCTAGAGCTTTTCTAATTTTACCAATTCGTCCATCCATCATATCTGATGGTGCTAACACATCACATCCCATTTGAGCTTGTAATAAAGATTGCTGAATTAAGATCTCTATAGTTTCGTCATTCATTATATTGTTTGATTTGAGAATTCCATCATGACCATGTTTTGTATAAGGATCCAGAGCTACATCACACATTATTCCAATTTTGTTTTTGTATCTTTTTTTAATGTATTTTATAGCTTTACATACTAAATTATCTTCATTTATAGCCTCACTCCCTAAATCATCTTTTAATTTAGGTGATGTAAAAGGAAATAAAGCAACCATAGGTATTTGATTTTTAATAGCTCGATCTAAGATTATTCCCAATCTATTAATAGAATATCTATACACACCTGGCATAGATTTTATTGGTTGGGTCTTGTTTTTACCCTCAATCAAAAATATGGGAAGTATAAAGTCATTAGGTGATAAATTGTTTTCTGAGACTAGTCTTCTTGACCAGCTGTTTTTTCTATTTCTTCTTAGTCTCAGACTAGGATATTTTCCTGTAATCATATTTAATTTTATTTCAAAAATGCGACAAATGTAATATACACATATATAGTAAAAAAGGTACAAAGCAATCACGATGACAGTCGAAAATACAAAGATAATAAATTTGAATGTAAAAAAAGAAGAACGGGTTTTAGATTTTAGTGACTTCCAAAAACAAGAAATAAAATTTGACATCTCAAAACTTCAAGAAGCGTATAATCAAATTATTCAGACTAAAAAGTTTGAGGACGCAGGTGTTACCCATTTTGGCGCCATATCTTTAACGCAAATTCCTGGTGATCCAGATTCTATTAAAGGAAATAAAGCAAGAGGTCTTTATTGGACTAAACCTGACAGATCCGGCAAAGAAGTAATGAGGGAAGGAGCGATAAATGAATCTGCATATAGTGAATTTATTAAAGATTATGATAATACTTACTTTAAGCATGTGTATGATGTTTTGTCCTCAAAGTATAAATTAGGTAGGATGAGAATTTTACTTAAGGAACCACGATCAACCTTAAGTTGGCATAGAGATCCAGAGCCTAGATTACATATACCTATAATTACTAACCCCGGTTGTATTATGGTTATAGATAATGTTGCTAAACACATGCCAGCAGATGGATCGGTTTGGATTACAAATAATACAAAATACCATAACGCCTTTAATGGTGGTGAAGAAAATAGAATACATCTTGTTGCATGTGTTTTAGATTACAAGTTCAACTAATTTGAAAAAAATTTTTATTTCCTCAGATCACGCCGGATTTAAATTAAAAGAAGACATAAAAAAACACCTTAAAAGTTTAAAATTAAATTTTAATGATCTTGGACCTGTAAATGATAATAGTGTTGATTATCCTGATTACGCACATAAATTAGCAAAAAAAGTTAAAATTGGTAAAAATAATGTTGGAATCTTAGTATGTGGCTCAGGTACAGGAATGAATATTGCGGCAAATAAGCATAAAAATATACGTGCAGCTCAGTGTTTTAACGCAAAATCTACCAAATTATCCAGATTGCATAATGATGCAAACATCATTACATTAGGCTCTAGATTAATTAGTAAAAAAAATGCTTTCAAATTTATAAAAATTTTTTTAAATACTAAATTTGATGGTGGCAGACACTTAAAAAGGATTAAAAAAATTTAATTATGTCTAGTGAAAAGAGTTATTTAAATGATAGCTATAAAAGTTTTTTTGAGGATGGTTTATCCGTAAAAGATCCTGAGTTATATAAAGCTATTAAAGATGAACTAATAAGACAGCAACAACATATTGAGTTAATTGCTTCAGAAAACATAGTTTCTCAAGCTGTATTGGAAGCCCAAGGTTCAGTATTAACAAATAAATATGCAGAAGGCTATCCAGGTAAGCGTTATTACAACGGTTGTGAACATGTTGATGTCGCGGAAAATCTTGCAAATGATAGATTAAAAAAATTATTCAATTGTAAATTTGCAAACTCTCAACCTCACTCAGGTGCACAAGCTAATGGTGCTGTATTTTTAGCTTTATTAAGTCCAGGTGATACATTTATGGGAATGAGTTTAAATTCTGGTGGACATATAACTCACGGTCTAAAAATTTCAATGTCAGGTAAATGGTTTAATGCAATTAGTTATGATGTTGATAAAAAATCTGAACTCATAGACTATGACAATGTTGAAAAACTTGCTTTAGAACATAAACCGAAATTAATTATAGCTGGTGGAAGTGCTTACTCAAGAGTAATAGATTTTAAAAGATTTAGAGAAATTGCTGATAAAGTTGGTGCTTATCTCATGGTTGATATGGCACATTTTTCAGGCTTAGTTGCAGGAAAAGGTTATCCAAACCCATGTGATCATGCTCATGTTGTCACGTCAACAACACATAAAGTTTTTAGAAGTGCAAGAGGTGGAATAATTTTAACTAATCATGAAGATCTTGCTAAAAAATTTAACACTGCAGTTTTTCCTGGATACCAAGGTGGTCCATTAATGCATGTTATCGCAGCTAAAGCTGCAGGTTTTCTAGAAGCTTTACAACCAGAATTTAAAGATTACATAAAGTCAGTCCTAGCAAATGCAAAAATGTTAGCTGAAACTTTGAAAAATAATGGCTTTAAAATTTATTCTAATGGAACTGATACACATTTAATGTTAGTAGATTTGAGGCCTTACAATGTTAAAGGTAATCTTGCTGCCGAAAGTCTTTCAAGAGCAAACATTACTTGTAACAAAAATGGAATTCCTTTTGATACTGAAAAGCCGATGATTACGTCAGGTATACGATTAGGAACCCAAGCTGCTACTACTCGTGGCTTTGGTTTAAATGAATTTAAAACTGTTGGCGAATTAATTACAAAAACTTTAAAAGGTTTATCCGAAAATCCAAGCGATAACAGCAAAGTAGAAAATGAAGTAAAAAATGAGGTTATTTCTTTAACTTCATCGTTTCCGATATATAAGAACTTATAATCAATGATTTGTTCAATATGTAAAAAAGGGGAGACCTCTGTTGTCGACTCACGTCCTACTGAAGACGGCACAGCAATAAGAAGAAGAAGACTTTGTGTTTGTGGCGCACGTTTTACAACATTTGAGAGAGTTCAATTTAGAGAAATTATGGTAATTAAAAAGAATGGTAGAAAATCTGCCTTTGATAGAGATAAATTATCAAAATCAATTTATATAGCTTTAAAGAAACGTCCAATCGATACAGAAACTGCGGAAAAATTCATAAGTAAAATTTCAAGAACTCTTGAAGAGCTTGGTCAAAGTGAGATATCAACAAATACAATTGGCACCATGGTTATGGAGGGTTTAAAGGAATTAGATCCTGTTGCATATGTTCGTTTTGCATCTGTTTATAGAAACTTCAGAGAAGAAAAAGATTTTGTACAATTCGTGGACAAGCTTGATGTCTACAAAAAAAGATAAATTCTCAACTAAAGATAAATTATACATGGAGATAGCCTTAAAACTGGCTAATTCTCGTTATGGACATACAGGATCAAATCCTTCTGTTGGTTGTGTGATTGTTAAGAACGATAAGATAATTTCTATTGGTCAAACATCAATAAATGGAAGACCTCACGCAGAGTCTAATGCAATCAAAAACTCTACTGAAAATTTAAATGGATCAAAAATGTATGTGACCTTAGAACCATGTTGTCATCATGGAGTTACGCCTCCGTGTACAAATTTAATTACAAAATCTAAAATTTCAGAAGTAATTTATTCAGTTCCGGATGTAGATATTAGAGTTAAGAATAAAAGTTTTAAAATTTTAAGATCAAGAAAAATTAAAGTTAAAAAAGGACTTCTAGAGGAAAAAGTTAAAAATTTTTATTCAACTTATTTTTTTAATAGAAAGAAAAAATTGCCATATGTTACTGGTAAGATAGCTGTTTCAAAAAATAATCTGATTTATAGTAAATTAGATAAAAAGATTACAAATACTAAGGCTGATAAATTTACCCATCTATTGAGATATAAAAATGACTCATTAATGATTTCATACAAAACATTGAATAATGATAATCCAAAATTAAATTGCAGATTAAATGGGTTAAAGAAATATTCCCCAAAAAGAATCATCTTAGATAGCAAACTTAATACTAATATTAATAGTTTTATAATAAAAACAGCAAACAAGTCTAATACTATTATTTTTTACAATAAAGCTGATAATTCACAAATTTTAAGTTTTAAAAAAAAAGGAATAAATTTGATCAGGTCTAAAATTGATGACAAAGGAAGATTCGATATCAAAACTATATTAAGAAAATTATATAAATTGGAATGTAGAAATTTATTAGTAGAAGGAGGTGATGAGTTAACTAATTATCTTTTAAGGAACAAAATTTTCAATAGATTTTATTTATACAAAAGTGATAAAAAACTCTCAAAAAAAACAGAATATTTGAATTTTAATAGTTTAAATTTGTTGAAACAAAAATATAAAAAGAAAATAGACTTAAAACTAGATTTAGGAAAAAATAAAATAACATTATATAAAATTTAATATGTTTAATGGAATAATATATAATCAGGGTATAATAAAAAAAATTGTCAAAAGACCTAAGGGCATTAATATTTTTGTAAAAAGCAATCTTAACGTATCCAAAAAAGATATTGGATTATCGGTAGCCTGTGATGGTGTATGTTTAACATTAATTTCTTATAAATCACAATTGATGGAGTTTTATCTTTCAAAAGAAACGATAATCCGATCCAAATTTAAATATATAAATAATAAAGATATAATTAATTTAGAGTTACCACTAAAGTATGGAACAAAAATTTCAGGACATATTTGCCAAGGTCATGTTGATACAGTTGCGAAAGTTTTAAGTATAAAAAAAATTGATAAATCATTTATTTTTGATTTTGAGATACCTAAAAAAGAAAGAAAACATCTTATTGAAAAGGCTTCAATTTGTGTAAATGGAATATCACTTACAATTTCAAAAGTAACCAAAAAAGGTTTTCAAATCTGGATAATTCCTCATACCTATAAAGAAACTAATTTATCAAAACTCAATAAATATGATTTAGTAAATATTGAGATAGATATCTTGTCTAAATACGTTAGAAATTATTTTTATGAAAAAAAATAATTTTGCACCTATAGAAACAATAATAAGTGTCGCTAAAAAGGGAGGCATGTTCATATTAGTTGATGATGAAAAAAGAGAAAACGAGGGTGATTTAGTGATTTCATCATCAGACTCAACAGCAAAAAATATCAATTTCATGGCAAAACATGGTCGTGGTTTAATTTGTTTAGCACTGGATAGTTTACAAGCTAAGAGATTAAATTTATCCTTAATGTCTCCTGTAAATCAATCGAGAAATAAAACAGCTTTTACAATTTCTATAGAAGCAAAGAAGGGGATTACAACAGGTATATCTGCTAAAGATAGAGCTAAAACAATTAAGATCGCATCAAAAAAAAATGTTAGTAAAAAGGATATAGTATCTCCTGGTCACATTTTTCCAATTATTGCTAAAGATGGTGGGGTTCTTGTAAGAGCAGGTCATACAGAAGCCTCTGTTGACATATCAAAACTCGCAAAAAAAAATAATTCAGCAGTCATTTGTGAAATTATGAACGAAAATGGCACAATGGCTAAAGGCCAAGATCTATTTGATTTTGCAGAAAAGCATAAGCTTAAAATTGGAAAAATAGAGGATTTAATAGCTTATAGGTTAAAAAAAGAAAAACTAATAAGGTTAAAAAAGCAAAGTCAAATTAGTGTCAAAAACCAAAAATATAAAATTAGAATTTATGAGAATTTATTAGATGGTGCAGAACACTTTGCTCTTGTAAAGGGTAAAATCAAAAGGGGTATCACTCCAAGAGTAAGAGTAATTTCATCAAATATTGTTCAAAATTATCTTATAAACCAAAAGTTGCCAAATTCATTTAATAAAACTCTAAATTATTTTAAAAAATACCAAAATTGCGTTTTAGTATTTATAAAAGACTCAAATTTAAGTTCGGTAACACAGACATTAAAAAAATATAAGAACAAAGAATTTATCAAAAAGGGAAATGATAAATCAATTAAAAATTATGGAATTGGAGCTCAAATAATCAAAGATCTAAAAATTAAAAATATGATATTAATAACTAGATCTTTAAAAAAAGTTATTGGACTTGATGGGTATGGTATTAAAATTAAGAAACAGGAATTGATATAATGAACAAAAAAATTCTAATTGTTTTAGCTAATTATTATAAAGATATAAGTGATGGTTTACTAAAAAGTGCTTTGAAAAATATACCCAAGTCAAACCGTGTAAAGATTATTAGAGTTCCAGGTGTTTTTGAAATCCCAATTACAATATCAAAAAATTCAAAAAAATTTGATGCATTTTTGGCTTTAGGTTGTGTAATAAAAGGTCAAACACCTCATTTTGATTTTATTTCACAAGCATCAACTAATGCAATAATGGATATATCTGTAAGTCAAAAAAAACCAGTTGGTAATGGTATTATTACTTGTTTAAATATGAAACAAGCAAAAGCTAGAAAAAGCAAAGGCGCTGAAGCTGCAAACGCGGTGTTTTCAGTATTATCTCAAAAATGAAGACTTACTTTAAGCCTAAAAATAATCCTAGAGTAATCATTATTCAAAAACTTTATGGAAAATTTTATAATGAAGATAATGATTTAGATTTTCCTAAACATAGGTTTAAAAAATTTATTAAAGATATTGTTTTGGGCACTATTGAGAGAAATGATCTTATTTTAGAGGAATTAAATAGCAAACTTGGGGATCAATTTATTTTTAAGAAATTAGATAAAATTTTTCAAACTATTCTTAAAGCTGCAACTTATGAATTTATGTATAAACCAAATTTATCAATAAATATTATTATTAAAGAATATCTGAATTCTTCTAATTTTTTTCTTGAGGACTCTCAAACAAAATATCTTAATGCTCTATTAGATGATTTAGGAAAAAAATTGAGATCTAAAAATGCAAGAATTTGAATTAGTAAACAATTTTTTTTCTAAATTATCTAAGCATAATGTATCTGCTCTTGGTTTAAATGATGACGTTTTTTTTGATAAGACAAAAAAAACAGTTATTTCTGTTGATACATACAATATAAATACTCATTTCATAGATTTTAAATCTCCTGATCTTGTAATTAAAAAAATTCTAAGATCATCAATATCAGACTTAATTTGCAAGGGTGTTAAACCAAAATTTTACTTTATTTCAGGATCTGGTAACAAGAATTACTTTTCAAAAAAAAATTTATCAAAAATTTCAAAATCACTTAAAAAAGAACAAAAAAAATATGATATTCGTTTGTGTGGAGGAGATACAACTTTTTCGAATAAATTAAGTTTTACAATCATTTCATTAGGATATTCAAAAAGTATAGTTTACAGAAATAAATCTCGATTAAATGATGATATTTATGTAACTGGAAATTTAGGCGATAGTTTTATTGGACTTCAAATACTTAAAGGTAAAATCAAAGTAAATAACAAAATATCTAAATATTTTATTAAAAAATATTATGAACCTGATCTTCAATTAAAATTTATAAATAGTTTATTAAAACTAGCAAATACTTCGATTGATATTTCAGATGGATTAATTGATGATTTAAAAAAAATGATTAATAGACAAAGTGTTTCCTTTCATATTTTTGAAAAAAAAATACCTATATCAAACACTTTAAGTCAATTGATCGAGATTAAAAAATTGAGAAAAATTGATATTACATCTAAAGGTGATGACTACCAGATACTTTTTACAGCCAATCCAATTAAATCAAGAATCATAAAAAGAATATCAAATAATACAGGTATTAAGATTACTAAAATTGGTAAAATTATATCTGGTAAAAATAAATCTAAGATTATAAATATAAAAAATAAGCAAATTGAGGCTAAAAATAAAGGTTATATTCACCAATTCTGAAAGTTAATCGTTGTCTTTTTCATTCTTTTTTGTATTGTCCGGCTTTAAAATTTAACAACCAATAACTTAGGGTTTATATGAACACAACAGCAGAAACTATTTTAGTATACACAATTGTAGCAGGTTTATTATCTATTGTTTATGGATATTTAACTGGAAAGAATATTCTTAATTCAAGTGCAGGAAATTCAAAGATGCAAGACATTGCTTCAGCCATTCAAATTGGAGCAAAAGCATATCTAGCAAGACAATATAAAACTATTGCTATTGTTGGTGTTGTTGTTTTGGTAATTGTTAGTATTGCTTTTAGTCCTCTTGTTGGTCTTGGCTATTTAATTGGTGCCGCTTTATCAGGGATTGCCGGGTATGTTGGTATGCTAGTTTCAGTAGAAGCCAATGTCAGAACTGCAGAGGCATCAAGAAAAGGTTTAGCAGAAGGTCTCTCTGTTGCATTCAAATCTGGTGCTGTCACAGGAATGTTAGTTGCAGGTCTAGCTTTATTAGCAATAGCAGTTTATTATTTTTTATTACTAAAATTTGAAGTTGATGAGAGAGAGATTGTAAATGCACTAGTTGCATTGGGATTTGGTGCATCCTTAATTTCAATTTTTGCAAGATTAGGTGGTGGAATCTTCACAAAAGGTGCTGATGTTGGTGCAGATTTAGTTGGTAAAGTAGAGGCAGGAATACCAGAGGATGATCCAAGAAATCCTGCTGTTATTGCAGATAATGTTGGTGATAATGTTGGAGATTGTGCTGGTATGG
>CACGXX010000005.1:0-30721 GCA_902577125.1 uncultured Pelagibacteraceae bacterium
AAAATCCTGGACATATGGCCAAAACATTTTTTTTACCTTCTTTGGGTAAATTTTCTAAAGTTTTATCTGTGTAAGGTTGAAGCCATTTCTCAGGACCAAATCTAGATTGGAATGTTGTCTTAATTTCAATTGAAGTAAACTTTTCTGATATTAGTCTCGTGGTCTTTTGACAATAGCAATGATAAGGATCGCCCTTATCAAAATATTTTTGAGGTATTCCATGATAAGAAGCTAATATCAAATCTGGCTTCCAATTTATTTCTTTAATTTTTTTATTCAAAGAATTTACGAGCGCTTCTATATATAAAGGATCTGACTCATAATGTGGTACTATTTTTAGTGATGGTTGCCATCTCATTTTCATTAGAGTTCTATATACTTCATCACAGACAGTTGCAGTGGTTGCCGCAGCATATTGGGGATAAAGAGGGAGAACTATTAAATTTTCACAACCCATCTCATTAAGAGTTGCAATTTTACTTCTTATGCTAGGATTTCCATATCTCATAGCATAGTCTACTATTAAGTTTTTTTTCAGATATTAAGTTTGAGAGCTTTTCTGCTTGCCTTTGCGTATAATGCAAAAGAGGAGAAATGTTTTTATCTTTCATCCAAATTTCTTTATAAGCCTTGGCTGTTTTGGATGGTCGAAAAGTTAATATAATGACATTTAATATGATTTGCCAAATTACCGGGTTAACTTCGATTACTCTTCTATCTGATAAAAATTCTTTTAAATATTTTCTTATATCAAACCAACTTGTTGAGTCAGGAGTTCCAAGATTGACAATTAAAACTCCTGTTTTTCCGAAATTAACTGGCGGGTGTTCTATTTTTTTTTCCATTAATAATCTTTCACAGTTTTTACTAGATAATCCATCATATTAGGGTCCGTTTCTGGAAGAACGCCATGCCCTAAATTAAATATATATGGATGATCTTTAAATATATCTAAATATTTCGTTGTTTCTTTTTTTAAATTTTCTTTATCAGAAAGCAAAAGCTTTGGGTCCATTCCACCTTGAACAGGAATATTTATTTCTTTATTAATTTTTACTGGATCAACTTCATAATCAATGCAAATAGCATCTGGTTTGATAATTTCACAATAATCTTTGTAATTTCTAATACCTCTTGGAAAACAGATAACGGGCACATTTAAAGATTTAGTATAATTAACCAAGCTTAGGGTGGGGTCATAAATATAATGTGGTAAATCTTTTTCTTTAAGCAGACCAGCCCAACTATCAAAAATTTGAATTATCTGGGCACCACTATCAATCTGATTTTTAATATGTATTTTTAAAAATTTATCTAAAATTTTAAGAATCTTATCAATTAAATATTTGTCTTCAAAAAAATTTTCATTCAAGCTTAATTTTGGTGATTTTTTATTTATCATATAAACTAATAAAGTCCACGGTGCTCCAACAAATCCTATGGTAGTTTTATTTTTAGTAAATTGAGAATTACTTACTAACTTAATTAATTTATAAACAGAAGATAGTTTTTCTACAAATTCAACTTCTTCAATATTTAAAATTTCTTTTAAGTCGATGTTACCAAGTAATGGGCCTACATTTTTTTTGAATTCAACAGTTTGATTTAAACCATAGGGTAACATTAAGATATCAGAAAAAATTATTGCTGCATCCAGATCGAATCTTTTTAAAGGTTGTAAAGTGATCTCACTTGATAATTTTTCGTTAAGACATAATCTAATAAAATCAGGATTTTGTTTTCTTATTTCTCTAAATTCAGGTAAATATCTACCAGCCTGTCTCATTATCCAAATAGGATTAATATTACTTTTTTTGTTTATTATTACTTCTTCGATTGGAGACATATTAATAATTAAATATAATTAATTGTAATGTTAGTATATTCTGTGAATAATGGTGATTAAATTTATTGAACATTTTATAAACAGTTTGTTAACATTTAGAGTTTAAATTTTAATAAATATATACGCAAAATTGAAGCTTATTAACTAAATACACCAAATGATTACTGAAGATTTTAACATGTTTAATTTTGTTAATAAAAGCATTGTTTTGCAACATAAATTTTAAAATATGGAAAATTTTCAATGATGATAAAAATAGTACAAATTTATACATACATTATACATGAGTAACTTATATCAAATTTATCTTATATCAGATGCAACTGGTGAAACTCTTGATCGAATTTTTATAGCTATCAAAGCCCAATTTAAAAATATAAATTATAAAATACATACTTATTCTTTTACCAGAACAGAAAATCAAATTATAAAAATTTTAGAAAGTGCAGAAAAAGAAAAAAACTCAATAATCCTATACTCCATTGTTGATAGTAATTTGGCAAAGTATCTTGCAAAAAATAGTGACGTGAAAAAAATTCCATGCTTTGGGGTGTTAGGTGATCTAATATTAAGTTTTTCAAAACTTTTAAATCAAAAAGCTTCACACCAACCAAGTGGACAATATGCTCTTGATGAGGAATATTATAAAAGAATTGAAGCAATTCAATTTACAATGAACCATGATGACGGCAATCTTGTAAAAGAAATAAAAGAGTCTGATATAATTTTGTTGGGAGTAAGCAGAACAAGCAAGACCCCAACCGCAATCTTTTTAGCTAACAAAGGTTTTAAAACATCCAACATACCTTTGATAAATGAAAATTCTTTACCAGAAGTTTTAAGAGAGAACCCTAAAATCTCATGCATTATTGGATTAAATACTGAGCCAGAAAGACTCGTAGAAATTAGAAAAAATAGGATGAACTCTCTTAAGGAAAATAAAAATAAACTTTATACAGATCTAGAACAAATCAAGAAAGAAGTAGATATGGCTAGAAATACTTTTAAAAAATATAAATGGCCATTCATCGATGTTACACGAAAATCTGTAGAAGAAACTGCAGCTTCAGTAATTAAAATATACGAGATATATAAAGAAAATGCTTAAAATTATTCTAGCTTCCAAAAGCAAGGTTAGAAAAAAAATACTGGACGAAAATGATATTTTAAATGAAGTAAAACCATCAAATGTCGATGAAGATATTGTGAAATTAAGTTTATTAAAAGAAAAAGCTTCACCAGAAATCATATCAAAAAATTTAGCTGAATTAAAAGCTAACAAAGTAAGCAATAAATATGTTGATGATTTAGTTTTGGGTGCTGATAGTGTAATTGATTTAGAAGGAGAGCTCATATCAAAACCCAACGATAGAAATGAAGCTTTAGAAATTCTAAAAAAACTTAATGGAAAAAAACATCATTTAATAAGCTCAGTATGTATCTCAAAAAATGGATCTATGGTATGGAACCATACTGATAAAGCATCACTGACGATGAAAAAAATGACAGATCAAGAGCTAAAAAATTATTTAGTAAAAATTTCGGATGAGGCGTTATATGCTTATAACGTTTATCAAATAGAAGGTGAGGGAAGAGATTTATTCTCAAGCATTGATGGAAACGAAAATACAATAATGGGACTTCCTATTGAAAAAATTAAAAAATATTTAGATAATTATAAATGAAAAAATATCTAGTAATTGGAAATCCTATTGAGCATTCACTCTCACCCAAATTACATAATTATTGGTTTAAAAAAAATAATATTGATGCAAATTACAATAGAAGAAAAATAGATAAAAGCGAAATTCAAGAGATTATTTCGGAAATTAAGGATGATAAATTAGATGGGATAAATGTTACTGTTCCTTTTAAAAGTGATGTTATTCCTTTTTTGGATTCACTAAGTGAGGAGTCCCAGATTACGCAATCTGTTAATACTATATACAAACAAGATAAAAAACTTATTGGTCACAACACTGATATAAAGGGTTTTGAATTAAGTTTAAAGGAAACTCAATTTAATTTAGAAAACAAAACAATATTTATATTGGGTGCTGGCGGTGTAGTACCCTCTATAATTTATGCTCTAGAAAAACTAGGTACTTCTAAAATTATAGTAAGTAATAGAACAAAGAAAAAAACTGAAAACTTAAAAAAATATTTTTCAAATATCAGCGTGGTTGACTGGGGAGATCAACCTGAATTTGATATGATTATTAATGCCACCAGTCTAGGCTTAAATAAAGAAGATAACATTGGTTTGAACTTCAAAAACATGAATAAAACAAAACTATTCTATGATGTTATCTACAATCCAAAAGAGACTAATTTTTTAAGAACTGGAAAAAATTTAGGCTGTCAGGTTTCTAATGGTAAAATGATGTTTATTTACCAGGCTTTAGAGGCGTTTAAATTATGGCACGAGGTTGAACCAGAAATTAACGAAGAATTAAAGAAATTATTAGATTTATGAAAAGGATAGGCATTTTAGGAGATATAGGTTCTGGCAAAACTTACATAGCTAAATGTTTTGGTTTTCCTGTATTTAACGCTGATTTAGAAGTTGCAAAAATTTATAAACATGACAGAAAAGTTTTTCAAAAATTAAAAAAAGAACTTCCAAATTATTTTAGCTCTTTTCCCTTAAAAAAAAAAAGAAATTATCAATGCAATTTTATCTAATAGGAAAAATTTAAAAAGAATTATTAAGATTGTTCATCGTGAAGTTAGGAAAAAAATGAATGATTTCTTAACAAAGAACAAACATAAAAAATTTGTTGTATTAGATATTCCTCTTCTATTGGAGAACAAAATTAACAAAAAAAAAGATATATTGGTTTTTGTTGAGGCTAAGAAATTAGAAATTTTAAAAAGATTAAAAAAACGGAAAAATTTTAATATGGAAATACTAAATAATTTTAAAAAGATGCAACTGTCGCTTGTCTTAAAAAAGAAAAAGTCTCAATTTATAATTAAGAACAATTTTAAAAAAAATTCTGTTAAAGTTAGAGTAAAGGAAATTATAAAAAATTTAGTATGAAAGAAATTGTATTAGACACAGAAACAACTGGTCTTTCAGTCAAAGAGGGGCATAGAATTGTAGAAATAGGCTGTATTGAGTTAGATAATTTAATACCAACAAAAAAAAAATTTCATTGTTATTTAAATCCTGAAAGAAAAGTATCTGAGAAAGCTTTCGAAGTGCATGGATATTCAGATAGTTTTTTATCAGACAAAATGAAATTTATAGAAATAGCCGATGATTTTTTAAGATTTATTAAAGATAAAAGATTAATAATTCATAATGCAGAATTTGATTTATCTCATTTAAATAATGAACTACAGATTATTGGAAAAAACAAAATTGATAATGAAGTAATAGACACGGTATCATTAGCCAGAAATAAATTTCCTGGATCCCAAATAAGTTTGGATGCTTTATGTAAGAGATATAGGATAGACAACTCCAAAAGGGTCCAACATACTGCGCTTATCGACTGTGATTTACTATCTAAGGTTTACATAAATTTAATAGATCAAAAAGAACCAACTTTAGATTTTAAAAATAAAGAGGAAGGAGGTTCAAAACTAAATACTGGAAAAGTTATTTACTCTACTAAGGTTATCAAACCGTCTCCCGAGGAACTTAAAAATCATCAAATTTATTTAAAAACGTTTCTTAAAAAAAACTTTTATTAATTAAATCTTTCTAAATAAAGTTTTGTAAAATCAATTTTTTTTTCTAATTTGAGATTAGGGTATCCAGAATTATGCATCATATCTAAAAATGATTTTTCTAATTCTGGATAAACTGAATTAGGTACATCACATAATACAATTTTTTCTAGATCTTTTTTTTCTTTGATGGACTCATCAATTTTTACTGCTACTGCGAAAATAATCTCAAAATGAGATTTTTTGACTTGAGTGTCTTTGTGTTGAAATTTTAATGTTATATTTACCTCGATCATCTTATTTTTAAGGGCTATTGATTTGATATCAATATCTAATTGATATTTACCCATGTTATTTCCTGTAGATATGTAAGTTTCAACATCTGGAGTTTCACTAGACATATCTTTTATATATTTTGCTAAAATTTTAAATTTTTCTGTCATTGTCATCTTCTATATCCTCAAATTCCCCCTCAATAAAATCATTCCTTTTCGTTTCTTTATTTTCAAATTTTTTATTAAATCTTCCTAATATTAACTTTCGTGTTATTGGGATGATTAAGAGGAAACCAATCAAGTCAGTTGCAAATCCTGGTATGATTAAGAGAACAGCTGCAAATGCTATTGCGGCACCAGAAATTAGTTCGTGGGCTGGAATTTGATTTTTAATTATTTGTGTCATTCCAGATCTCAGAGTGTTAATCCCTTCGTATCTGGCATAGTACACTCCTACAACCGCAGTAAAAAATATCAAGAATATGGTGCTGAAAGCTCCTATTTGAGACCCGATCTTTATAAAAAGGTAAATCTCTATAATTGGGATTAAAATAACAGCTAAAAGTACTGTGTTCATTTGTCTTTAATGTAATTGTTAGTTGAAATTAATCAACATAGTAATTAAATTTAAGCTATGAATTATAGTTTTGAGTACATCGATATCATTTTATTAGCAATGATTGCTGGTTTCATTTTTTTAAGACTTAGAGGAATTTTAGGTAAAAGAACAGGTTTTGAGGGAAAAGCCTCACCTCAGTTTGAGGAAATGTTGAAAAATATAAATCCTGAAACAAAAATAAATAAAAAAACTGATTTTGACGAAAATGCAAAAAAAGACTTTTTAAAAGGTGCTAAAATAGCATACGAAACAATTATTACAGACTTCGGTGATAGTGATAATAAATTGACAACAAGTAAGCCTTTATTAAGCAGTAAAATTTACGATCAGTTTAACACCGCACTAAAAGAAAGAGGTAAAAGAGGTCATCTTGCCGAAATTACTTTTATTGGAGTAAATTCAGCGAATATAAAAGAGCATAAGTATTTAGGAAAAATTTTACAAGTAACTGTAGAATTTGTAGGTGAAGTTATCACTTGTATTAGAGATAAAGATAAAAAGATAGTTTCTGGAGACCCCGAAAAGATTAAGAAGATTTATGATACCTGGGTATTTTCAAGAGACACAAGTACTAATAATCCAAATTGGCAGTTAGTTGATACTCTTTCTTAATTGAACAGTGATATTTCAGATAAAGACAAAAAGGATTGGAAAGACTTTTTAGAAAAAAATGAAAAGTTACCAAATAAAGATTTAGAAAAAAAAGAAAATAAATTTCATATTACTAAATCATTAGATCTTCATGGTTACACACTTGATGAAGCAAACAAAAAAGTTGAAAGTTTTATAACTGAGTGTTTTGATCAAAAAGTCTCCAAAATTATCATAGTTACCGGTAAAGGACTGCATTCTCAAAATGATAAAGACCCATATGTTTCAAAGAAATTTGGTATTTTAAAAAATTCTGTTCCTGATTTTATTAAAAATAATTCTAGCTTAATGAAAAAAATAAAAACTATAACTGATGCCGAAATTGAAGATGGTGGCAGTGGGGCTTTTTATATTTTTTTAAAAAAAAAATTATAAAATAAATTTTGATAGATCTGTATCTTTGACAAGATTATCAAGATTTTTGTTTATATATTCTTTATTTATTGAGATTTTTTCACCAGATCTGTCAGTTGCAGTAAAACTAATTTCATCAAGGATTTTCTCTATTATTGTGTGTAATCTTCTAGCACCAATATTTTCAACAGTTGCATTTACCTCTGACGCAATATTTGCAATTGCATCAATCCCATCATCAGTAAACTCAAGCTCAACATTCTCAGTCTTTAACAAAGCCACATATTGTTTGATTAAACTAAAATCAGGTTCTTTAAGAATTCTTTTAAAATCCTCACTTGATAAAGCCTCTAGCTCAACCCTGATTGGCAGCCTTCCTTGTAACTCGGGTAGTAAATCAGAAGGCTTGGCTAATTGGAAAGCACCAGATGCAATAAATAATATATGATCAGTTTTTATAGGTCCATATTTTGTATTAACTGTTGTTCCTTCAATTAAAGGCAATAAATCTCTCTGCACACCTTCTCTAGATACATCTCCGCCAACCCTGTCTGTCCTTCCAGAAATTTTATCTATTTCATCTAAGAAAACTATTCCATTATTTTCTGTAGAGATCTTTGCAGCTTTAATTATTTTATCTTGTTCAATTAACTTATCAGATTCATCATTTATCAAAATTTCGTGAGATTCTTTTACTGTCATTTTTTTCTTTTTTTCCTGCTTACCCATAGACTTTCCAAGCATCTCGCCAATATTAATCATTCCTACATTAGCACCTGGCATTCCAGGAATTTCAAATGATGTACTATTACCACCACTTTCGCTGACAGCTATTTCTATCTCGTTATTATCTAGATCACCATCTCTGAGTCTTTTTCTAAAGCTTTCTCTTGTAGCCGTACTTGCTTTTTTCCCGACTAAAGCATCTAGTACTTTTTCTTCAGCTAATTTTTGAGCTTTTGCGTAAACCTCTTTTCTTTTTTTAACTTTTTCCATTGAAATTGCTATTTCAATTAAATCTCTGACAATTTGTTCTACATCTCTTCCAACATAACCCACCTCAGTAAATCTAGTTGCTTCAACTTTTACAAAAGGAGCCTCTGCTAATTTTGAAAGTCTTCTTGAAATTTCTGTTTTCCCAACACCCGTTGGACCGATCATTAAAATATTTTTAGGTAAAACTTCATTTCTCATTTCACCCTTTAAAGCTTGTCTTCTCCATCTGTTTCGTAAGGCAACAGCAACTGCTCTTTTAGCTTTATTTTGACCGACAACAAATCTGTCTAATTCAGAAACAATTTCCCTTGGTGACAATGAGCTTACTAATGAAGCTTCCTCTTTTTGTTGATCCCCTTTAGGATGTAATTGAGTTACGTTTGATTTATCCATTATATTTTTTCAACTTTGACATTTTCATTTGTGAATACGCAGATATCAGCTGCAACTTTTATAGCTTTTTTTGCAATTTCTTCTGCTGAAATGTCACTTTCCATTAAGACTTTTCCCGCAGCCAAAGCATAATTACCACCAGAGCCAATACCAATAACATCTCCCTCAGGTTCTAGAACGTCACCAGTTCCTGAAATTATATAACTATTGTTCTTGTCACCTACAGCCATTAGTGCTTCTAATCTTCTTAAATATTTATCAGTTCTCCAATCTTTAGCTAACTCGACAGCAGCTCTAGATAAGTTACCTGCATGCTTTTCTAATTTTCCTTCTAATCTCTCAAACAATGTTAAAGCATCAGCTGTTGATCCAGCAAAACCAGCTACGACATCTCTCTTCTCAATTTTTCTGACTTTTGAGGCAGTGCTTTTTACGACAGTATTTCCCATACTTACTTGTCCGTCACCAGCTACTACCACCTCGTTGTTTTTTCTAACTAACACAATCGTTGTCATAGCTTATAAATGGATACTAAATTTGATACTTCAAGCCCAGGTTTAGTATTATTGCCATAATTGAATAATATATGTATACCTGTTTTTAATTATGAAGCGTAAAGGCAAAATAAGCAGGAAAACAAAAGAAACAAGCATTAGTGTTGATTTAAATATTGACGGTAAAGGTAAATACAAAATTGACACAGGAATAGGTTTTTTAAACCACATGCTTGAACAACTATCTAAGCATTCTTCAATAGACATGAGTATAAAAGCTAAAGGGGATACTCATATTGATCTACACCACACAACTGAAGATACAGGAATTGCTATTGGTGAAGCTTTAAAAAAAGCTTTGAAAAAATCTGTTGGAATCAGAAGGTATGCTCATGCGATGATCCCAATGGATGAAACTTTATCACGTGTTGCAATTGATATTTCAAATAGACCTTATTTGATTTGGAAAGTAAATTTAAAAGTAGAAAAACTTGGCGAGATGGATACAGAACTTTTTAAAGAATGGTTTCAAGCATTTTCTCAAGCTGCTGGAATTACTCTACACGTTGAAAATATTTATGGTGATAATAGTCATCACATTATTGAGTCTTGCTACAAAGGATTAGCGAGGTCGCTAAGAACTGCATTAGAAATAGATCCGAGGAATAAAAAAACTATTCCTTCTACAAAAGGTTCTTTATAAGTTTAATGAACGTCACAATTGTTGATTATAAATCGGGCAATATAAGCTCGGTAATAAACTCTTTTAAAGAAGTAGCAAAAGATAAAGTAATTATCGAGGTTACCTCAGATTTAAATAAGATAAAATCAAGTGACAAAGTAGTTTTACCAGGGCAGGGCTCATTTAAAAGTTGTGTGGATGCCTTGAATAAAATTAAAGGCCTCACAGATACTTTAAATGAATTTGCAATAAACTATAAAAAACCTCTACTTGGAATTTGTGTTGGTTTGCAAATGTTTGCTGACGTTGGTTATGAAGAAACTGAAACTAAAGGCTTAGGATGGATTTCAGGAAAAGTTTCAAAAATAGATAATCAGAGCGGTAAGTATAAACTTCCTCACATCGGTTGGAATCAAATCAATATTGTCAAAGATAGTAAAATTTTCAAAGATATAGAAAATAACTCTCATATGTATTTTGTTCATAGTTATGAATTTGTTCCAAATGATAAAAAAGTGATTTCAGCAACAACAGACTATTCATCAAATATTGTTTGCTCTGTTGAAAAAGAAAATATTTTCGGAACTCAATTTCACCCAGAGAAGAGTGATAGGATTGGCCTAAAAATAATTGATAATTTTATAAATTTGTAAAATGAAAATATTTCCTGCAATAGATATTAAAGATAAAAAGTGTGTAAGATTAGTTAAAGGAGATTTCGACAAAAAGACTGAGTATGAATTGTCTCCAATTGATCAAGCAGGAAAATTTAAAGATCATGGATTTAAAAATTTACACATAGTTGATTTAGATGGCGCTTTAACTGGTGAAACAGTTAATTTAGATATTATTAAGGATATAGTTGGTAAATTTGATTTTAAAGTTGAAGTAGGTGGTGGTATTAGAAATTCTGATAGTATTCAAAAATACATTGATGCTGGTGTTGAGAAAGTAATTCTGGGAAGTGCTGCTATTAAAGACAAAAATTTCTTAAAAGAATCATGTGAAAAATTTCAAAATCATATTGCTCTAGGCTTAGATGCTAAAGACGGGTATTTGTCAGTATCTGGATGGAAAGAAAGCTCTAATAAATTAACTTTAGATTATTTAAAAGAAATTAACGACTATGGTGTTAGTAGATTAATTTATACAGATATTAATAGAGACGGTATGAAACAAAGTCCAAATTTTAAAGAAACGATGAAAGTTGCTGAGATGTCAAAGTGCCCCGTAATTATATCTGGTGGTGTTTCATCAATAGGAGATATTAAAAAAGCCAAGAATTTAAAAAATGTTGAGGGTATAATAGTTGGTAAAGCTATTTATGATGCAGATATAAAATTAGAGGAATTAGTAAAAGAAGATGCTTAAAAATAGAATAATACCTTGTTTAGACGTAAAAAAGGGTCGCGTTGTTAAAGGAATAAATTTTGTCGATCTAAAAGATGCGGGAGACCCTGTGGAACAAGCCAAAATTTATAGCGATGGTGGAGCAGACGAAATTTGTTTTTTAGATATTACTGCGTCTAATGAAAATAGAGATACTATTTATGATGTTGTGGAGAAAACTTCAAAAAAGTGTTTTGTGCCATTAACTGTAGGAGGTGGTGTTAGAAGTGTTGAGGATATTAACAAATTACTTAATTGTGGCGCTGATAAAGTATCTATAAACACTGCAGCAGTTGAAAATTCAAAAGTTGTTTTAGATAGTTCAAAAAAATTTGGGTCTCAGTGTATTGTAGTTGCAATCGATGCTAAAAAAAATGGAGATAAGTGGGAAGTGTTTACTCACGGAGGAAGAAATAATAGTGGTATTGACGCTTTAGAGTATGCTGAACAAATGGAAAAAAACGGTGCAGGGGAGTTATTAGTAACTTCTATGGATAGAGATGGAACACAAGTAGGTTATGATATTGATCTCATGTCAAAAATTTCATCAAAAGTAAATATTCCAGTTATTGCATCTGGTGGGGTGGGTAATTTAGATCACCTAGTGGATGGCATTAAATTAGGAAAAGCTAGTGCAGTTTTGGCAGCTTCTATATTTCATTATGGAAAACACTCGGTTAAAGAAGCCAAGGATTATTTGGACTCAAAAGGAATACCTGTTAGAATTTAATATGCTCAATACTTTAGAAAGCTTATTTAATCTTGCAAGAGAACGGAAAAAAACTCCAGTAGATGGTTCTTACACTAATAAATTACTTAGTGATAAATCTTTGAGTAAAGAAAAGATCCTAGAAGAAATTAATGAACTTATTGAGGCAGTAGAAAAAAATTCAAATAAAATTCATGAAGCAGCTGATGTTTTTTATCATTTGATAATGTATCTAGAAGCAAATGATGTGAAAATTGAGGATGTAATGGAAGAACTCAATAAAAGAAAAAAATGAGTTACGATGATAATAATATTTTTGCTAAAATCTTAAGAGGGGAAATTCCTTGCAAAAAGATTTACGAGGATGATCACGTTTTGTCATTTCATGATATTAATCCACAAAAAAAAATTCATGCGCTGGTAATACCGAAAGGAAAATATATTGACCTTGATGATTTTAGTCAAAACGCCTCCCCAGAGGAAATGGTGGGTTTATTAAAGGGTATTAATCTTGTTGCAAAAAAACTTGGTATATCAGTAGACGGCGGTAAAGGTTATCGTGCTTTAGCTAATATATCTGAACACGGTGGTCAAGAAGTACCTCATTTACATTTTCACCTATTTGGAGGTGAAAAAGTTGGAAAGATGGTGGAGTGAGCACTAAAGTTGAAAGAAATTATTTAGAAATCAATTCACTTAAAGACTTAAAAAAATCCAAATTTTCTCCAAATGACTGTTTAATCGATCTTAGTGATCCAGCAGATTTTCAAATAAATAAGTTTTTTTATAAAAATATTGGTAAAGAACATCGATGGACAGATCGATTAGTTTGGACAGATAAACAATGGACCGAATATATTTCTGATCAAAAGGTAAAAACTTATATTCTTAAAAAAGCTAATGATATGGCTGGATATTTTGAACTTATTTTCCATGAGGAAAAAAAGGAGACAGAAATTGCTTATCTTGGTTTACTCAAAGAATATCAAAATAAAAAATTAGGTTCTTTCCTTTTAACATCGGCTATAAAAAATTCTTTTTCTGAAAATACTAATAGAGTTTGGGTGCACACTTGCTCTTTAGACCATAAAAATGCATTAAATAATTATATTTCAAGGGGTATGAGAATTTATAAAACAGAGTCTATTTCAATTTAATTTTGTTGAGGTAAATTAAATAAATTACTATTTAATTTTTGATTTCTTTTAACCGAATCTAAAAAAGTGATACTAAGATTTTGATAAATATCTGTAGTTTGCCAACCAATCAAATCAAGAGTGTTATAATCAAAGAAAATATTCACTTCAAAATCTTCTTCAAAAAACTTAAAATTTATAAATTTTTTATCCAAGACTCTTTCATCTAAATTTTTGATTTTATCAATTAAAAATTTTTTATTTAATATTAGATTTAATGGTGTTCGTTTAAGGGGATATAGGTAATAGCTATTATTAGTCTTTATAACTATGGATTTTCCATTGGAAACTAAAATCTTTTTATTTTTTAAATTATATTTGCAAAATATTTTTTGTGGGTATGAAAGAGCACAATGGCCATTTTCTGTTTTGCCATTAACATTTTGTTCAAAGTTAAATGTCAAGTTATTAGTAGTTTCTAAATTTTGAATAATTTTTTCTTTAATATTTGCTGAAGCTTCAACAATTGAAAATAAAAGAAATAAAAAAATTAATCTATTAATCATCAAAGAACATCACGTTTTCCTACATGATTGGCCTTACTCACAACTCCCTCTTCTTCCATCATATCAATTATTCTTGCTGCTCGATTATATCCAATTTGTAGTTTTCTTTGTAAAAAAGACGTTGATGCTTTCCCTTCAGATTTTATGATTTCCACAGCTGTTTGATAAAGTTCATCTTTATCACCCATATTTTTGGATCCATCACCTATTTCTTTTTCATCTGCAAAATTTAGAATTTCGTCTACATAATCTGGTTCTGCTTGGGATCTCAAAGAATTGTTAATATTTTCAATCTCATTGTCAGACACAAATGGTGCATGTATTCTTATAACTCTGTTAGCAGATGACATATACAACATATCACCTTTACCTAATAATTGTTCAGCACCTTGTTCTCCTAATATGGTTCTACTATCTATTTTAGATGTAACTTGGAAGGATATTCGTGTTGGAAAGTTTGCTTTAATTGTCCCAGTAATAACGTCAACACTTGGTCTTTGAGTAGCCATGATAATATGTATACCAGCTGCTCTTGCCATTTGAGATAATTTTTGAATATAGTTTTCAATTTCTTTTCCTGCAACCAACATTAAATCAGACATTTCATCGACCACTACGACTATATAAGGCATTGGAAGTTTATGTTTTGAGTTGTAACCATCTATATTTCTAACTCCTTCTTTAGTCATAAGTCTGTATCTACTTTCCATCTCTTTAACTACCCAGCCTAAAACTGAGGCAGCTTTTTTTGCCTCTGTTATCACTGGACATAAAAGATGAGGTACACCTTCATATGTAGATAGTTCAAGCATTTTAGGATCAATCAAAATAAATTTACATCGCTCAGGAGTATGACGATAAAGTAGTGATAATATTATTGTATTGATGCAAACTGACTTTCCAGACCCAGTTGTTCCAGCTATTAATAAATGAGGCATTGAAGATAAATCCCCAACTATAGGATTTCCAGATATGCTTTTACCTAAAGCGATTGGTAATTTAATCTCTTTTTTTTTAAAGTCTGAGTTATTTAAAATCTCACTTAAATAAACATTTTCCCTTGATGAATTAGGTAACTCAATTCCAATAGTGTTACTTCCTGGAATAGTTGAAATTCTGGCTGATTCAGAACTAGTGTTTCTCGCGATATCGTCAGATAGATTTATGATTTTTGAAACCTTTACACCAGCAGCGGGTTCAAATTCATTCAACGTAACGACCGGTCCGTGACTAATTTTTTTGATTTTTCCATTAACACCAAAGTCTAATAATATTTTTTCTAAAAATTCAGGATTGCTTGATTGGTTTTTTTCAGAATTTTCTCTTTCCTTTTTAGAGGGAATTTTAAGTAAATCTAGGCTAGGCAATTTAAATTTTTGTATTTCAGTTTTTTTTAGTTCATCAGCTTTTATAAAAGGTAAATCTTCTTGAATTAAATTTTTAATTTCTTCCTGTGGAATATATTCATTAATGACCTCACTCTTGTCTGTATAATTTTTACTATTTTTAGGATTAAGAAAATTGATTTTTTTAAAAAAATTAAAAAATTTCTTAAGACTAAAATTTACACTAAGTAAAAAAAGCATGACTATTAAGATGATTAAAAAATAATAGGATATATTTTCGTTTAAATTTAATAAACTTTTGAAAAAATTTTCATTTAAATAGTTTCCAATAAAACCCCCGTTACCATTAATAAAAAGGGCAAAAGCGGTATTATAAAAATGGTTTAAAAATACTGATCCAAAAATTGAATATAAAATTGAATAAAAAATATTTTCAATTATTAAAAAGAAATCTTTTCTTATTATAATATTTATACCAGTAAAAATTAGAGTTAATGAAACTAAATAAGAAATTAAACCGATTGATTGAAAAAAAATATCAGAAATATAACTTCCCCTAAAACCCAAAAGATTTCTGATTTCTTTATTCTCAGGAAATATAAAATTAGGATCCTCTGGAGAATATGAAATTAATGAGACAAATAAAAAGATACCAGCAGATAATACTAGAAAACCAAATATTTCTGTTACCCTTTTAGCAATAAAAAGAAGAGTTATATTAACAATTTTTTTTATATTCATATCAAGTGAATCAAATTTATCACTTTGTATCATCTAATTTTTCTTGTTAAAATTAAATTTATTATGAAAGTCTGTATATTGGGTGATAACCTTACAAGCTTAGCTCTTGCAACAGCCTTAGTTAAAAAAGAGATATTTGTTGATTTATTTTACGAGAAAAAAAACACTAAAATAGATACTACTCGTACAATTGGAATTTCAAAAACAAATATTGATTTTTTTAATAGGGAAATAACAAATATTAAAAAAATATTGTGGCCAATCAAAAAAATAAAAATTTTTACAGAAAACTCTAATGACAAAGAAATTTTAAAATTTGAGGATCAAAAGGACAATCTATTTTCAATCTTGCAGAATCAAAAAATATTTAATCAGTTAATAATTGAACTTAAAAAGAGTAAATTTTTAAAATTTAAGAAATATATAAAATACAGAAAATTTGATAATTTTAGTTATGATTTGATAATTAATTGTGACATTAGAAATGAAATAACAAAAAAATATTTTTCAAAAAAATTTGAAAAAAAATATAATAGCATCGCATTCACAACAATAATAGATCACTTAAAATTATCTTCTAATAACGAAGCAATACAGATTTTTACAAATGATGGCCCGATAGCATTTTTGCCAATATCAAAAGAAAAAACTTCAATTGTTTATTCTGCAAGAATGAAAAAAAATAAAACAGAATTGGAGATCAACAAAATTATTAATAAGTTCAACCCTAAATATGAAATAAAGAAAATTCATAAGATTTCAAAATTTGATTTAAAATCAATAAATTTAAGAGAATATTATAAAGATAACATTTTAGCCTTTGGGGATTTGTTGCATAAACTTCATCCTTTAGCCGGTCAAGGTTTTAATATGTCAATTAGAGATATAAAAGAATTTTTAAAAATAATTGATTACAAAATAAAACTTGGTTTACCTGTAGATCAAAGTGTATGTATTGAATTTCAGAATAATGTAAAAAGTAAAAATTTTGTGTTTTCAGAAGGAATTAATTTTATCTATGAATATTTTAATTCTGAAAATAAAATTGGAAAAGATCTAATTGACTCAACAGCTAAATTAATTGGACGAAATAAAATATTAAATAAATATTTTAAAAATATCGCTGATAGGGGTTTGCAAAATTAATTTATTGAAGAGTAGTATTATCAAATTGATCGTAAGTATAAGTATTTAAAATTTCAGAAATTTTTGTTTTTCTAATTTCCAGATTTTTAGCTTCTAGTAAAACTTGTTTTTCCTCTAAACTAAAAGGTGATGTCATTGCTAGGGCATTAATTGTTTCATTTAAACTTTGTTTTTCTAGAGCTTTCCAATTAATAATAAATCCTCTTTTTTCAAATAAAGTTTTTAAATCTTTAAAAATAAGTTCCAAATCAGAAAATTTTAAGTTTTCTTTTTTTTCTTCTAAATCATCTAAAAAATTCTCAAAATTTATCTCAAATTCTCTATACTTTTTATTCGTGTCGATTTCTTTTTTGATTTCAAATCTAATTACACCCTTCAGGTCAATTAAATATCTTCCGTCATCAGCTTCTTTGAAGCTTGTAATTTTACCTAAACAACCAACTTTATGAAGTGAAGGTAATTTATTATTTTCAAAATTTTTTGTGTTTTTTGGTTGAACCATGCCTATAAACTTATCTGCTTTCATACTATCATTGACCATATCTATATATCTTGGCTCAAAAATGTTTAACGGTACTGTAGTTTTAGGAAAAATTATAAAATTACTGAGCGGAAAAACAGGTATATTTTTTGGGAGTTTCATAATTTATTAAATATATATTAATAATATAAAAATAACTTAAATATAAAAATATGATAATTTGGCTCGCTTCTTATCCTAAAAATGGAAATACATGGTTAAGATCGTTGATAAGTGCTTATTATTATACAAAAGACGGTATTTTTCTTGGTGATAATCATCTAAAGAATGTTCAACAGTTTCCTGTAAAAAGATATTTAGAAAGTTTTGATTATGATTTAGCAATACCAGGAGATACTTCGAGATTATGGGTCTTAGCTCAAGAAAAAATTAATGAAGACCGAAAGATAAAATTTTTCAAGACACATAATGCTTTAGTGAAATTGGGAAATAATGATTTTACAAATCGAGCTAATTCGCTTGGTGGAATTTATATTGTAAGAGATCCTAGAAATGTTTTAGACTCCATGTCTAGACATTTCCAAATTGATCATGATAAAGCTTTAGAGGTAATGCAAGATAAAAAAAATTTTACTTACGACTTTAAAAAGAAAAAAGATTATAGTGATTATCAATTTATTAGTTCATGGGAATTAAATTATCAATCTTGGAAAAATAATAACTTATTACCAATAAAATTTTTAAAATATGAGGATTTATTGTCAGAAACTTTTTTTGTATTTAAAGAGATAGTAGAATTTATAGATAAACTTACAAATAATAAAAGTGGATTCAATAGAGAAAAAGCTAAAAATGCAGTCAAAACCACCTCTTTTGAAAATTTAAAAAAAATAGAGGAAAGAAATGGGTTTGGCGAGTCTATTATTTCACGAGAAGAAAAAAAAAAGATACCTTTTTTCCATTTGGGACCTAAGAATAATTGGCAAAAAAACTTTAATAAAGAATTTGTTGAGAAATTAAATAATATTTTTGAAAAAAATTTAAAAGAATTAAATTATTAAGTATGTCAGAATTTTAATCGTTGTGTTAATTTTTTGTTACACTCTGGACACAGTTCGTTTCTAATTAATATCATTTTGCCTATTGCTTAATTTTCAAAAAGCTAATACTTTTAATAATATTAGAACAAGCGGGCATAGCTCAGTGGTAGAGCGTCTCGTTGCCAACGAGAAGGTCGAGGGTTCGACCCCCTTTGCCCGCTCCACTAAACTATGAATGATTTATTAAAAAAAAAATGTGTTCCATGTGAGGGAGGGGTTAAAGCTTTTGATATTTCTGAAATTCATAAATATCAAAAAAAAGTTGATGGCTGGGAGATTATTCAAAATGATAAAAAGATTTATCTTTTAGAAAAAAAATTTGAATTTAAAAATTTTTTAGAAAGTCAAAAATTTGTCATTGAAGTTGGAAAAGTCTCTGAGGAAGAGGGTCATCATCCAGATATTATTTTTGGATGGGGTTATGCTAAAATTAATATTACAACTCATGCCATAGAAGGTTTATCTGAAAACGATTTTATATTAGCCGCTAAAATTAATAATATAACTAATGCCTAAAATGTCGAGTTTTTGAAAAAACTAAAACAGTATTTGTCTCGTTTGCAAATTTTATAATTTCTTTATCTCTAATTGATCCAGCGGGCTGAACTATTGCACTAGCTCCTGACTGAATTAATTTTTCTATTCCGTCAACAAATGGAAAAAAAGCATCTGATGCAGCTACTATTTCATTTTTGATTTTTGAAAACTTATTCATTTTATTTATTGCAATCTCGCAACTGTCTAATCTACTAGGTTGTCCTGAACCAATACCAATAGTAGATTTATTACTAGCAAGAACGATGGCATTAGATTTTGTGTATCGGCAAACATTAAATGCAAACATTAAATTATCAAGCTGTGATTTACTTGGTTGTCTTTTCGAAACGATTTTAAAATCTTTCTTTGAAAAAATCATTTTATCTTCTGATTGCATAAGTGTAAAATTATCTAAAGAGATGAATTTCCATACTTCATCAAATGAAATTTTTGAGGAGTCTATCAGCCTAAGATTTCTTTTCGATTTTAATATTTTAAGAGCTTTTTTATCAAAACCATTGGCCACAACTACTTCAAGAAAAATTTTATTTAGCATTAATGCGAGTTTTTGAGTAACTTTATAATTACACGAAACTATACCACCAAATGCACTTATTGGATCGGTCTCTAAAGCAGATTTATAACTATCTAAATGATTTTTCAAAGCTGAGACACCACAAGGATTTCCGTGTTTAATAATAACTGTACCGATGTTTTTTGGTAATGATTTTGAAATAGTAATTGCAGCCAAAATATCATTGTAATTATTGTAACTCAAAGTTTTTCCATGTATTTGCACTAATTTATTTTTTTTATTTTGAGAATAGAAAGCACCCAATTGATGAGGATTTTCTCCATACCTAAGATTTTCTATTAAATTTGTGTAAAGAATTTTTTTTTTTGGAAAATTGATATTGTTAAATTTATTGAAATAATTTGAAATTACAGCGTCATAATAAGCAGTTTCAGAAAATGCTAACCTAGACATTTTTTCTCTGAATTTGAGAGAAGTACTACCTTTATTTTTTTTTAACTCATTTATAAGTTCTGAATATTGATCGGTAGAAGTTATTACTGTTACATCATTATAATTTTTGGCAGCAGCTCTGACCATAGTTGGTCCACCAACATCAATATTTTCTATTATTATTGAATGATTTTTTGTCTGCTCAATCATTTTTTCAAATGGATAAAAATTAACTATTACTAAATCAATATTCTCAAAATTGTTTTTTTTAATATCACTAAGGTGAGATTTGCTATTTCTTTTGTTTAAAATTCCAGCATGTATTTTTGGGTGTAAAGTTTTAACTCTTCCGTTAAGTATTTCATTAAATCCAGTAAAATCTGAAACATCTAAACATTCAAATTTAAGTTTTTTAATTGTTTTAAATGTTCCACCAGAGCTAATTATTTTGATATTATTTCTCCTCAATTCTTGTAACAGTGGCTTAAGATTAGATTTATCAGATAATGATATTAAGGCTGATCTAATTTTTCTCATGATATCTTTTTAATTTCCCAATTAATATTCTCTTCATTATTATTTGATATTCCAGATACAAAAATATTTTGGTTCTCAATATATGAATTTTTATTACCGAAGTATAATCCATTATCAATATTAATTTCATAATTTTCACAAGTAAATTTCCAACCCTCATCCTCTAATTCTATTAAAATGGATTTATTATCTTGAGTTTTCATTAATTTAATATTTGGTTCCAAATGAAATCGAATATCAAACTTGAAATTAACATTGTTTTTTTTTCTGATAATCTTATCATTCCCAATAAATTTCATTTGCTCAGGAAAAAATTCAATAATTCTCTCATGGATTGATTTAAACTTTTTAAAATATCCATCATGAGCAGCACTAATTTTCCAATAATTTTTCTCACACACAGAATTTTTTTGAGTAATCTTTAAACCTTTTTTTAAAATTAACTTATTTTTCTTTTTTGTAAATTTGCACGAGGAATTATCATTAATTATTAAAGTGCTGTGTGCAGCTGAAGATTTTGATATTTCATTAAGGTTTTGATTGTTTTTTTTGTAATAACCACAATTGGTTATAAGTTTTTTTCCGTTTGAAATTATTTCAAATGAGAGAGCGCCCGATTGATAATCCTGGGTATACTTTGAATTTGGTGAGGATCCTGCATCCATCGCTATACAAATTTTTTTATTCTTTAAAATTATATATCCACCACAATCTTTATTTTCATTTTTAAATTTATAACCAAGTCTTCTTAAGTAATGATCGAAGTCCTGAGTATTAGACTTATTATTACCATTGAATAAAAGATCTGCGTCTATATTCTGTCTTATAAAAGCATAACATTGTCCAAAATAATAAATATTTTCTTCTATGTGTTCTGGAATTTCAATTTGAGACTCTTTAAACCATTCTCTGATAATTACAAAATATTTTAAAAAAAATATTAACTGTTTTATATTCCGTGAGTTTGTAAAACCTTGGTTATCTATTGAGGAATTAGTAATTTTTTTTAGGTAATTTAAACCAATCTCTAAATAGTTTTTCTCAATTTTGTAACATAGTCCTACCAAGATTATTGCTGAGCAACCAATTATTTTGTTTTCTAAATTTTTTGAGTCTTTTATTTCGTTTAGTAAATGATTTGTTTGTTTTTGAATCATATGATCAAACATTGATCTATATTCTCTATCGTTATCGTCATAAGTAAGCGGGTGATTAGATAGGCAGGAAATGATACGTTTAGCAGTCATATCAAATTCCCAACTTTCTTTTTTAAAATGACTGTTATTGGTTATCCAATTAGTTATAACTTTTTTCACAGAATTTTTTGAGGATTTTAGATCAAGACTGAACAACCAAAAAAAATTATTTAATTTTTCAAAGTCTTTAGATTTAATTCGGCTATTCCAAACTGTCTCTAGCTCAAAATCTTCAATTTTATATTTCTTATTTTGATATTTGATTATTGATGAAAGTAAGTGAGGACTTGGTTTGTATATGAACTCATTATTAAAAGTTTTTGAAATCTTTTTTTCGTACAAACTTGAATTTTGATAAATACCTCTGAATTTTTTTTTTATTATTTCTGTAAACTCATTTAAAGTTTCAAAAAATCCATCTAACAGCATTCTACACTTCTTTAAGTGTTTCTATATTTTTTTTAATGTTTCCGTTATTTTCTTTAAATATTGTAGTTCCTGATACAAGAATATTTGCACCTGCGTTAATAACATCTTTTGAATTCGAAAAATTTATTCCGCCATCTACTTCAATGTCGTACTCATAATTTTTATCATCTTTTATTTTTTTTAATATTTCAATTTTTCTAATAACGTCAGGAATAAATTTCTGCCCTCCAAAACCCGGGTAAACACTCATGACTAAAACCAAATCCACATTTTCTAATTCATTTTCAATTGTGTTGATTTCTGTATTTGGATTTAGAGAAATACCAACCTTTTTTTTAAAACTTTTAATATGTTTAATTGATTCTGCTAAATTATCAGTGGCTTCAGGGTGTATAGTAATTATATCAGCTCCTGCATCTGCAAAATCTTTTATATATTTGTGGACAGGTGAAATCATCAAATGTACATCAAAGGTTAATTCTGAATGCTTCCTAAGAGTTTTAATGACTGGAGGTCCAATAGTTAAATTGGGAACGAAGTGACCATCCATTACATCAACATGTATCATATCTGCCCCTGCATCCTCGAGTCTTTTAATCTCATTTCCTAATTGACTAAAGTCAGCAGATAATATTGAGGGGGAGATTTGTATTTTTTTCATAGATTATTAAATTAACTAGTACCAAATTTTAAAATTTAATTTAATTAAAAAATTGATAAATTTGTCTTGAAATCTCACTTTCTAATGGAAATGACAACATACCCATCACCGAGTATCCTAGAACCCAAGGCATAAAATAAAACCTTATCATGAAAAAAAACCAAGCAACGTAAAGAGGCACGATTGGTTGTATGATAAAGGATGGAGTAATAGGTTTAAATAAGTTGATCAAAGGATTAGTAAATTTAACAAAGACTCTCATAAAAAAAAATTGAGAATCCTCTCTTTGAAAAATATTCATTGCAACTCTTCCAATCAAAGTCCACATGATTACCCCAAGAATATAGTCAATTATATATACTAGAGGATGAAAGTTAGCCGACATTAAGAAATTTATATTGGAAAAAGATCGAAATTAAAAGGGGCGAAATTAATCGCCCCTTAAAAAGATTATTTAGTGTTGTTTGCCAAGGATCGATTTACCAGCTGGTACACGAACCTCATCAACCATTTTCTGCGTTGCAGCGTTTGGTGCTTGAGTCATTAAACTCACCACAACCATTGCTACTAAGCTGACAGCTGAACCAAAGATACCAAACGTTAACTGAGTAATTCCTAAGAATCCACTTCCGCCTGTTCTTACCCAAACTAGGTAAGCAGCACCAGAAACTAATCCTAAGAACATACCAGCAATAGCACCTTCTTTGTTAGCTCTCTTCCACCATACACCAAGTACAAGTGGGAAGAATAGCCCTGACATCGCAAAGTCAAAAGCCCAGATTACTGAACCTAAGATACCTTGAATCTCAAGAGCTGCGATTGTTGCTCCTGCAAAACCAATTACTACAAGTAATACCCTTGCAACAACTAGTCTCTTAGCAGTCTCAGCTTTTGGATCGATGATCTTATAGTAAACATCGTGTGAGATTGCGTTTGCAATTGCTAAAATCAAACCATCGGCTGTTGACATGGCAGCGGCCATACCTCCAGCAGCAACCAGACCTGAGATTACATATGGTAATCCAGCTATTTCTGGAGTCGCTAACACAACGGCTTTACCACCCATGAAAAACTCGTTTAATTCAAGAGTTCCATTTCCGTTAAAGTCGCTTACAAACATTAAGTTTGCTTGGTTCCAGTTTTGATACCAATCTATCGATTGAACTTCAGCTATTGATTTACCGATAATACCTGTTGGTAGTGACGGATCAATCAATGACAACTTAGATAGTGTCGCTAACATTGGAGCGGAAGAATAAAGTAGGAAGATAAAGAATAATGACCAACCTACTGATTTTCTAGCTGCTTTTACACTTGGAGTAGTGAAATATCTCATCATAACGTGAGGCAATGAAGCTGTTCCCATCATCATCGCTAACGCTAATGAAATAAATGCCCAAGGTGTTGCGTTCACCGCTGAGTGAGCTTTAGTTATTCCAGCCAAACCTTTTGGTACTTCTTTTAGATTTTCAGCAGAGTTTTTAACAAAACCAAACTGAGCCTCTAATTCAGCTATTCTAGAAACTTCATCAGCTAACATGAAGTGAGGAAAGAAACCTGCACCCATTTTGTTACTGATCCAGAATACTGGTAATAAGTAAGCTATGATTAGCACGATATATTGAGCTACCTGTGTCCAAGTTACTCCTCTCATACCACCAAGCATTGAACAAAGTAAGATACTTATTAGTCCAACGTATACAGCGTATTGGAATGGAATATCAAGTGCAACAGATGCAATGGTACCTGTGGCGTTAATTTGTGCAGTCACGTAAGTAAATGAAGCAACAGTTAAAACTACTACCGCCATAAATCTACTTAAATTACCACCATATCTTGTACCAATAAAATCTGGAACTGTGTAACAGCCAAATTTTCTTAGGTAAGGTGCTAAAAGTGATGCAACTAATACATATCCACCAGTCCAACCTACAAGTAGTGCCATATAACCGTAACCCTTAAAGTAAATACCACCTGCCATTGCAACGAATGATGCACCAGACATCCAGTCTGCTGCTGTCGCCATTCCGTTGAACACGGTTGGTACTTGTCTTCCAGCTACGTAATACGCATCAGCTTGAGCTGTACGTGATAGATAACCAATTATAGCATAGATGGCTACCGTGAAGGCAACGAAACAAATACCAATTGTTTTCGCTGTCATACCCATCTGCTCGGCAATTGACATAATGATTATGAAAGCTAAAAAACCACCTGTATAGATTCCATAAACCTTAGGTAAATTGTCTATAAAATTACCTTTAATCATTAGTCATCTCCTCTTTCACTGAAGCCGAACTCTTCATCAATTTTTTCTTGCCTGTTCGCAAACCAGAAAATCAGTATTACGAAAATCCCAAGAGAACCTTGACATGTGAACCAATAAGTTAACGGATAACCAAATGGTCCCGTAACTTCGTTCATTTCAGCCCCGAATAGGAAGATGCCAATTGAGAAAACAAACCAAATTGCTAACGTCATCATTAGCAAACCTTTGGATTTTTCCCAGTGTTGTTCTTGTTTTGACATTTATACCTCTCTCTTTTTAGTTATAACTGGCGAAAACCATAACCATTATGAAATAGATTTAAAGTGTTAAAATTGGTAAATTTACTAGCCTTTTCAAGTTATAAGTGTCAAAAATAGGGCTTTTTATGGGAAAATACAAATTAACGTGGAGGGACTTAACTTGGCATGATTTCAAGACTTATCTTTTCGCCATGTTCAAAGCTTTCATCCCAAAGGGGAAAATTAGCAATTTGGATGAACTTGAAACGTTTATTCAAACAAAATCTGCCTGGGTGAGTCAGGTCACTCTTTACGGCTATCTTAAAACAAGGATGGGAACTAGGTATGTTCTTCATTTTGAGAATGATACTTTTATGGACTCAGTTAACTTGGCTAAGTGGAATATTTATGCAGTTGCTCTTCAAGATCTTACATTGTTTACATTTTCAAAATTGAGAGCAAATTTTAATTACCAAGACATAGAGAAAGCAAAAGAAATTTTTTTAAAAATTTTGGACGATGAAATTTCAAATAAGATGCCAATTGATATTATAGAAAATGCAAAAAAAAGTTTTGATGAAAGAATACAAAATATTAACTGGGATGATCATCACAGTGATTTACCATTTAATCCAAGTGCTTTATCTTTGTATAAGTGGGCACCAATTGCAGAAGATTTAAAAACTTTAGATCGCAAAATAGTTTTAAATTCAGTTATTCTAAAATGGGATGTTGTAAAAAAAGAATTTAATGAAAGAATAAAATTTTAGATATTTTTTCTATTTTCAACTAAGCTATCGACAACACCTGGATCAGCAAGAGTAGTTGTATCACCTAGCTGTCCATGCTCATTTGCTGCAATCTTTCTTAAAATTCTTCTCATAATTTTCCCAGATCTTGTTTTTGGAAGCCCTGGAGTAAAATGAATTAGATCTGGTGTTGCCAAAGGCCCTATTTGTTTTCTCACCCAAAGTTTAAGCTCTCTATCTAAATCGCCTGTCTCACTCTCACCTGCATTGAGGGTGACATAACAATATAAACCATTTCCTTTAATATCATGGGGATACCCAACCACAGCAGCCTCAGCTACTTTGGGATGTGCAACAAAGGCACTTTCAATTTCAGCAGTACCAAGGTTATGACCAGAGACAATAATTACATCATCTACTCTACCAGTTATCCAATAGTAGCCATCTTTATCTCTTTTACATCCATCTCCAGTGAAATATTTTCCATCAAACTGTGAAAAATATGTATCGATAAATCTTTGATGATCACCATATACGGTTCTCATTTGGCCAGGCCAAGATTGAGCTATACAAAGTCTTCCTTCACCTTCACCTTTTATTTCTTTACCGTCTTTATTAACTAGCACAGGCTTAATTCCATAAAAAGGTTTTGTTGCTGATCCGGGTTTAAGTTGAATAGCTCCAGTTTGTGGTGCTATAAGAATTCCTCCCGTTTCTGTTTGCCACCATGTATCAACTATTGGACATTTTGAATTACCAACAGTTTTGTAATACCACATCCACGCTTCTGGATTTATAGGCTCTCCAACAGTTCCTAATAGTTTTAGAGATTTTCTAGTAGTTTTATTAACTGGGCCATCACCTTCTCTCATCAAGGCCCTTATAGCTGTTGGCGCTGTATAAAAAGTATTGACTTTATATTTGTCTACTATCTGCCACCACCTTGAACTATCTGGGTAATTTGGAACACCTTCGAACATAATAGTTGTTGCACCATTAGCTAATGGTCCATAAATTATATAGCTATGACCAGTTACCCACCCAATATCTGCTGTACACCAATAAATGTCATTCGGTTTATAATTGAAAATATATTGATGAGTCATAGAAGCATAAACCATATATCCTCCAGTGGTATGTAATACTCCTTTAGGCTTTCCGGTTGATCCTGATGTATAGAGAATAAATAAAGGATCCTCCGCACTCATTTCCTCAGGCTCACAATGATTTGGTACGTCCTTAATTAGGTCATGATACCAGACATCTCGATCTTGATCCCAATATACATAATTACCGGTTCTCTTTACTACAATACATTTTTTAACATCAGGACAATTAGATAAAGCTTCATCTGTCGTTGCTTTTAAAGGAATAGTTTTGCCTCCTCTTACTCCCTCATCAGCAGTAATTATATATTCTGATTTACAATCATTCACTCTTCCTGAAATTGACTCTGCAGAGAAACCACCAAAAATTATTGAGTGGACGGCACCTATTCTTGCACAAGCTAACATCAGTATTGCTAATTCAGGTATCATCGTTAAATAAATAGTGACACGGTCGCCTTTTTGTATCCCTAGTTTTTTTAGACCATTAGCAGCTTTTGAAACTTTTTGATGTAATTGCTTATAAGAAATTTTTTGAGTATCTTTAGGATCATCCCCTACCCATATAATTGCAGTTTTATCTTTTTTATCTTTAAGATGACGATCAATACAATTTGCAGATGCGTTTAAAGTACCATCTTCAAACCATTTAATTCTTACTTCGTCTTTACTATATTTGACATCTTTAATTTTTTTGTAAGGTTTTATCCAAGTAATTCTCTTTCCTTCTTTTTTCCAAAATGAATTGTTATTTTTAATAGAATCCGAATATTTTTTTTGATATTGGGCTTTATTTGCTAAACTTCTTTTTACCCATTCAGGTTTAATTTTAATAACTTGATCATTAGATGATCTTTTATCTATATTTATCTTCTTAGATCTTTTGGCAGGTGTTCTTTTAGCTTTTGAAGTTCTTTTTATTTTTCTTCTTTTTTTTGAAGATTTTTTTTTTTGCTTTTTGGCTTTTCTCTTTTTTGATTTCTTTTTTTTTGGCATATTTTTCTTAATATTTACTCATTCTATTTAAAATCTTCCAGCTTTTAGTGTCAATAGGCATTACAGATAATCTACTTTGTTTAATTAAAGATAAATGGCTTAAATCCTTGTTTTTTTTAATTTGCTCTAAAGACACAGGATTATCAAGTCTTTTCAAAAACTTAACAGTCACTGCAACAAATCTTCCTGATTTGTCTGTTTTATCAATGTAATGTTCTTTCACAACTTCTACTATTCCAACAATTTCTTTTCCAATATTTGAGTGATAAAAAAAACACTGATCACCCTTTTTCATATTTTTTAAATTCTTAGCAGCTTGATAGTTTCTTACACCGTCCCAGGGTGCTCCTTTTTTACCAGCTTTTTTTTGTTGATCAATTGACCAAACGTCAGGCTCTGATTTAAGTAACCAGTATTGCATTATAATTTTACACCTGCTCCTTTTAAGAAATTAGCTTTTTCATCTAGTGGCCATCTGGGTTTTGCTGGATAATCCAAATCATTGAATTGATTTAATTTAAATTTTTCTAAGCCTACCATCCCTATCATTGCAGCATTATCACCACAGAGTTCTATTGGCGGAAATATACTTTCATAATTTTTTTCTTTACATAAACTAATTAACATTGATCTAATTTTTTTGTTAGCAGCAACACCACCGGCAACAACAAAAATTTTTTTATTTAGATTATTTTGTTTCTCGAACTCAAGAAAAGCAATCTTTGTTTTCTTATAAAGGATTTCTATTATTGTTTTTTGAAACGAAGCTGCTAGATCAAATTTATCTTGTTCTGTTTTTATTTTTTTGGATATTTTTAAAACTGCTGTCTTCAAGCCTGCAAATGATAAGTTACAACCTCCCCTGTTAATAATTGGCTTTGGTAATTCATATTTTTCAGGATTTCCCTTTTCAGCCAAAACTTCAATTTTGGGTCCACCGGGAAATTCTATTCCCAATAATTTTGCAGTTTTATCAAATGCTTCACCTAAGGCATCATCTATAGTAGTGCCTAATCTTTTATAATTTCCAAGTCCTTTAACATTTAAAAACTGTGAGTGTCCACCTGAGATCAATAAAAATAAATACGGGTAATTTAACTCTGAATTAATTCTTGGACTTAAAGCATGACCTTCTAAATGATTAACTGCAATAAATGGTTTTTTGATTAAATTAGCAAAAGTTTTACCAAAACTTAAACCAACTGATAAACAAACAACTAATCCTGGTCCGGCTGTTACAGCAACTGCATCTATTTCTTCTATCTTTTTTCCACTTTCATCCAAAGCCTTTTGAACGATCCAATCAATTTTTTCTAAATGGGATCTGGCAGCAAGCTCAGGAACAACTCCACCAAATTCTTTATGCACCTCTGTTTGGCTAGAAATAATATTAGAGAGAATTATTGGTATTCCTTGCTCATTTTCTGAAATTAAAGATGCTGCAGTTTCATCACAGCTAGTTTCTATTCCAAGAATTAAGGGTTTTTTATTCATACAAATAGTTTTTAATAATTGTACAATCCCAATACAAGTAAGAAATGATTTTTTTATGAAAAAGAAAATAATAATTGGGTCTCGAGGAAGTAAGTTAGCATTATTATATGCACAAAAAGTAAAACAAAAAATTATTGAGGTAACCAACTTTACTGATCAAGATATAAATATTGAAAAGATTTCTACCAAAGGTGATGAGATACTAGATACCAGATTATCCGATGTTGGTGGCAAAGGTTTGTTCTCAAGTAGTATCGAACAAGAACTTCAAAAAAATAATATTGATATAGCTGTTCATGCACTTAAAGACATGCCAGCTATTGAGACCAATGGTCTTTTAACAGATACATTTCTTGAAAGAACTGATCCTAGAGAAATCGCAATAATTAATGGAAATAAAAAATTTAAAGATTTAAAACAGAATGCTGTTATTGGAACATCTTCTTATAGGAGACAATTTCAAATTAAAAAAATAAAGCCTGATGTTAATTGTAAACTTATAAGAGGGAATGTTGACACTAGAATAAAAAAATTAGCAGATGGTGAGTATGATGCGATAATTTTATCTTATGCTGGGATAAAGTACCTTAAATTAGAAGATAAAATTTCAGATATTTTTTCTATAGAGGAAATAATTCCAAGTGCAGGACAAGGCATAATTGCTATACAGTGTAGAGAAAATGATAAAGATATGATTTCAATGTTAAAAAAGATCAATCATAAAGAAACTTATCAAAGAGCACATGCTGAAAGAAATATTTTAAAAATTTTAGAGGGAGATTGTGAAACAGCAGTTGGAATTCATTCTAAAATAGACGAAAACAAAATTACAGTGGAAGCTGAGCTCTTCTCATTAGATGGTTCACAAAGATTTTATGAAAAAAAATCTGATAAATTAGAAAATTTTAGAGAACTCGGAAATGAGATTGGTCAAATTTT
>CACGXX010000006.1:0-29230 GCA_902577125.1 uncultured Pelagibacteraceae bacterium
AAAAAATTTATGTAAAAAATATAATATTCCTACTGCAAAATTTGGAGTCTTCAATAGCATTCAAGATAGTCTTTCATTCTTAAATGAGTGTAAATTTCCTATAGTTGTTAAGGCTGATGGTTTAGCAGCAGGAAAAGGTGTCTATATTTGTGAAACCAATGATCAATCAAAAAAAGCAGTTGAGGAAATTTTTAATGGTAAATTTGGAGAAGCAAAACAAATTTTAATTGAAGAATTTTTAAAAGGTGAAGAAATGAGTTTTTTTATAATTTCTGACGGCATCAATTATAAAATATTTGGAACTGCACAAGATCACAAACGAGCCCTGGAGGGAGATAAAGGTAAAAACACGGGAGGAATGGGAGCCTACTCACCTTCTCGATTGGAAAGTGAAAAACTAGAAAAAAAGATAATAGAGAAAATAATAGAGCCAACATTAAAAGGCTTAAAAGATATAAATAATAAATTTAAGGGTTTTCTATATGCAGGATTAATGATTATAGATGATGAGCCTTTTTTGATTGAATACAATGTAAGAATGGGTGATCCTGAGTGTCAAACAATACTTCCAAGACTCAAAACTGATTTTTTAGACATTGTAACTGCTACTGTAAATGAAAATTTAAAAGATATAAATTTAGAGTGGTTTGAAGAAAAGAGTATTTGTATTGTTTTAGCTTCAAAAGGATACCCAGATAAATATAAAAATAATCTAGAAATAAATGGTCTTAAAGAAATTAAGCTTCAGAATAATGAATACATTTTTCACGCCGGAACTAAAATAAATAATTCAAAAATACACTCTAATGGTGGGAGAGTATTAAATTTTGTAATTAAATCAGACAATTTAAAAATTGGCAGAGATCAAGCCATAAGTTTAATTAAAAAATTAAATTGGCAAAATGGATATTTTAGAAAAGATATTGGTTTTAAGATTATATCATGATGAGAATAATTTCTGGGAGATTTAAAGGAAAAAAGTTATTATTACCTAAAGATAAAAACACTAGACCTTTAAAAGATTTAGTAAAGGAGTCCATTTTCAATCTTCTAGAACATTCAAAAAAAATTAATGTGAATTTAAAAGGTTCTACGATTTTAGATTTATTTTCTGGCTGTGGATCTTTTGGAATAGAATGTTTATCAAGAGAGTCTGGGTGTGTGTATTTTTTTGAAAATTATTTTGAGGCAATTAAAGTATTAGAAAAAAATCTTATTCTTTTTAAAAATGAAAAAAAATTTCAAATATTTAAAGATGATTGTTTTGAATATTTTGACTCCGACAAAAAAATTGACAAAAAATTTGATATAATCTTTATTGATCCCCCATACAAAGAAATGAAAATTAATATGTTAATTGAAAAAATTATTTATAGAAAACTTCTTAAAAAAGATGGTATTTTAATCATTCATAGACATAAAAAAGATAAAATAGTAATCACCGAAAAAATTAATATTCTTGATACTCGGACCTATGGAGTCTCTAAAGTATATTTTGCAAATTAAGAACTTTTTAAAATTTTCTTCGTTTCTATTTTAATTAATTCAACAGCCGGTTGATCATAAGGATTTATTTTTAAAGCTTTAGCTAGAAGAATTGTTTCTAAAATAAAATATGTAAATAATTCACCAAGGACTTCCTCATTTTTAGATTTTAAATAAAAACTTCTAAAAGGTATCTTTTTTTTTTGAAAAACTTTTTTTGTTGCTAGAATCTTAGAATGAAGAATATTCCCCAAATTCTTTTTTTTTAAGAATTTTAAAGAGCCAGGAATAATATCTTGATTTAACTTTTGATAATTTTGATCTTTTGTATAAAAAAATGTGTAAAAATTATTTTTTTGACCATCTAGATATAATTGCATTAGACTATGATTGTCTTTAGGCATATTTGATATTATTGGGAAAATGCCATTTCCTTTTTTGCCTAAACTTTCTGCTACTAATTGTTGATACCATTTTAAAAAATTTTCAGTGGTTTCATCATAATTTAGAATTACCGAGTTAAATTTTTTTCTCTTAATTAATTCTAAAATATTTGAAACATTGATTATTAGTGAATTTAAAAATTTCTTATTAGCTACTAGATTATCAAATTTTTTAAATTTCCTTGAGTCCAACCCCATTAATTCTGCTGGCAACATACCAACCTCTGATAAAACTGAATATCTTCCACCAATAAAGTTATTATGATCAATAATATCTGATTTTAGCTTCATACTTATCTCTCTTAAAATACTCTTTTTATTATCTGAAACTAAAACATTTTTATCGTTTTTATTTATATATAAATTGCTATTAACGATAGTTTCCAATGTGTTTCCAGATTTTGAAATTACTAAGTTAAGATATTTTTTTTTTGGAAATTTTATCTTTTGATTTAAATTTGTAAGAAAATAAAAATTTTTATTTATTTTATGTTTTAAGAAATCATAAATCGCCAATGTCCCTAAAGAAGATCCACCCATACCGAAAATTCTAATATCCTTATATCCTTTTAATTTTTTGATTGATTTTTTGGTGTAACTGTATTTATAACCTCTTGATAAAGAATTAATAACTTCATTTTTTGAGGAAATTAGTTCTTTCAAATACCTTTTTAATTTTAAGTTTACTTTTTTATTTACAAAGTTTTCAAAAGTAAGATTCTTTGTCAACATTACTGTTTTTGAATTTTATCGGAAATACTTTTTTTAATATTAGATTTTGAGGAATTTTGATCGTTATTTTCCTCAGTACTACTTTGTTCTCCATCAAATATAGATTTGATATTAACCATTTCATCTAAAGTTTCGGGTTGGTCATTGGGTTTTGGTAATTTTGAAAAATCTGGTGGTAAAACTAGTGGATCTTTTTTTTCTATTAAAAATTCCTCACCTGAGTTAGCTTTTTTTTTCAACTTAAAGCCTCCACAAGAAAACAAAAATGATGATACTGTCAAAATTATTAAAATATTATAAATAAATCTCATTTAATTTTTTTTACCAAATATTTCAAAACTTATTAAAAAAATTATACCTATAGTGATGAATATATCAGCAACATTAAATATAAACCAATGAAAATTGTTAATATGAAAATCTATAAAATCTGGCACTGCGGAGTAAAATATTCTATCAAAGATATTTCCAAGAGAACCACCTATAATCATAATATAACTTAATTTCTCAAATCCACTAGATCTAAACATTAACCAGATAATAACGACAGTTATTAGACAAATAAAGATTGTCAAAAAATTATAATATAATTTTTCATCAAAAGAAAATAACCCAAAAGCAATACCTTCATTCCAAATCAAATTAAAATTTAAAAAAGATGTAACACTAATGCCATATTGTTCATAAGTTTCTGGAGAATTAATGATCAATAATTTACTTACTCTATCGATTAAAAAAATAAAAATAATAATTGAAAAATCTACTAAATGTTTTTTTAACATTCTATTTACAATTCGGTCTTTCACATGGTGCGCTTCTGATTTTCCAACATATTGGACATTTTTCACCTTTTGCTTTGCTTGTTTCTACAATTATGTCATTTGTATCGCCATTCTCAATTTTAACTGAAGAAGTTATACAAAGCTCTGAAAGATCAATATTTTTCAAAAATTTCTGGTTCTGATTATTTAACTTAACGATTAATGCGGCTTCTAAACTAGATCCAATATCTTTACTTGCTCGTTTTTGCTCAATACTGAGATTACAAATATCTCTTATTTTGATTAATTGTTCCCATTTAGAATTCAATTTTGAATTATCAAATTTTTGAGGAAAATTTAAAAATTTTTCAAGATGAATACTTTTTTTGTTTTTTGAAATAAGTTGATAAATCTCCTCAGTTGTGAAAGATAATATTGGTGCAAACCATTTTAATAAAGAGTTAAGAATAACATTTAACAATATAAGAGTAGATTTTCTTTTTTCAGAATTTATTGGATCACAGTACAAAGTATCTTTTCTTACATCAAAATAAAAAGCAGATAGATCTACGGTGCAAAAATTCAATAATTCTTTATACAAATTATGGAAATCATAATCTTTGAAATACTTGTTAAATTTAGAATTTAAATTGTAAATTTTATGAAGCATAAATTGCTCTAATTCAGGTAAATTTTCAATTTCAATTTTTTCTAAATCTATTTCCTCAAAATTATCATTAAGATTTCCAAGCAAATATCTAAATGTATTTCTTATTTTTCTATAAGATTCAGCATGCTGATCTAATATTGAATAGTCTATTCGAAGATCCTCAGCATAATTTGAAGAAGCAACCCAAATTCTAAGGATATCAGCTCCATATTTTTTAAGGATATCTTCAGGTGCAATTACGTTTCCTAAAGATTTCGACATTTTCAAACCTTTGCCATCTACTACAAAACCATGAGAAAGAATAGACTCAAAAGGTGCACGATCTCTTGTTCCACAAGACTCTAAAAGAGACGAATGAAACCAGCCCCTGTGTTGATCAGATCCTTCGAGATACATAGATGCAGGCCACTTTAAATCTTTTCTTTTTTCTAATACAAATGAGTGTGTAGATCCACTATCAAACCATACCTCTACGATATCACTTAACTTTTCAAAATCCTCAGCCTTATATTTTTTTCCTAGAAATTTTTGTGGATCATCCGAAAACCAGCAATCAGATCCCTCTTTTTCATAAATTTTTGCAATATTATTAAAGACTTCATCATCGACCAAGATTTCACCTGTCTTTTTTTTGATAAAAATAGGTAATGGAACTCCCCATACTCTTTGTCTTGAAACACACCAGTCGGGCCTTGTCTCAATCATCGATTTTAATCTCTCTTTTCCTTTGCTAGGATAGAAAGTTGTTTCATCGATTGCTTTTAAAGCTTTATTTCTAAGTTTATGACTATCCATAGAAATAAACCATTGAGGAGTTGCTCTATGAACTAATGGTGCTTTGGATCTCCATGAATGAGGATAAGAGTGAACAAGTTCACCACTCGATAATAATTTTTTTTGGTCTTTTAATCTTTCAATCACAATTGAATTAGATTTAAAAATATGCATCCCTTCAAAAAGGGCTACATTTTCTGTATATCTTCCATCGCCATCAACTGTTTCAATCGCTTTAATTCCATTATTCATACACAAATTAAAATCATCAGGACCATGACTTGGTGCACAATGAACAATTCCTGTACCTTGTTCTGTGGTAACAAAACGTGCTTCTAGCATAGGTATGTCATATTCATAACCAAGTTTTAAAAAAGGATGATTGCATATTGTTCCTTTTAAATCTCTACCTTTGAAATTTTTTAATTTTTTGAAACTTTGAATTTTCGTATCTTTTACAACTGTATCTATTAATGCATCTGCAATAACAATTTTTTTATTTTTAAAGTCTCCATCGTCATTAATTTCAATTAATAAATAATCTAGACTTTCATTGTAAGCCAAGGCTTTGTTAGCTGGAATAGTCCATGGGGTAGTTGTCCAAATTACTATTTCACTGTCATTTAATTCTTTTATATTTGATGATTTAACTGGAAAAGATGCATAGATAGTATCTGACCTATGATCTTGATACTCAACTTCTGCATCTGCTAAAGCTGTTTTTTCAACAGTAGACCATAAAACAGGTTTAAAGCCTCTATACAAACTTCCTTCTTTTAAAAATTTACCTAATTCTCTTACTATTTGAGCTTCAGCATCAAAACTCATTGTAGAGTAATAATTATCCCAATCTCCTACAACTCCTAACCTTTTAAATTGATCTTTATGAATATCTATCCATTTTTCTGCAAAGGCTCTGCATTCTTTTCTAAACTCAACAATTGGAACTTCATTTTTGTTTTTTTTATTTTTTTTGTATTGTTCTTCAATTTTCCATTCTATTGGCAATCCATGACAATCCCATCCTGGAACATAGACTGAGTCTTTTCCATCCATTTGATGAAATCTCACAATTATATCTTTTAAAATTTTATTTAGAGCTGTTCCCATGTGTATATTACCATTTGCATATGGAGGACCATCATGAAGAACAAATTTTTCTTCTCCTTTTCTCGATTTTCTCAATTCATCATAAAGTTTTATGTTCTGCCAAAGTTTCAAAATTTCAGGTTCTCGGGTTGGTAAATTTGCTTTCATCGAAAAAGCAGTTTTAGGAAGATTTATTTGAGATTTGCTCATTTTATTTTTTTGCTATTAATAAGTCAGTTTTAATTTGTTTTCTAAGTTGGTCGACATTTTTAAATTTTTTTTCTTTTCTAATAAATTTTTTAAATTCTACTGTTAAATACTTATTATAAAGATTTCCAGAAAAATTAAATAAATGAACTTCCAATAATATTTTTTTTCCATTAAATGTTGGTCGATAGCCTAAATTTGCAATCCCTTTTATGAAATTATTTTTGCCATATCTTTTTGCTTTTACTGCATATACACCTGGGCAGGCTAAAATATAATCTTTGATATCAATGTTTGCCGTTGGGAAACCGATTTTTTTTCCTAGCTGTCTTCCTTTTTGAACCTTTCCAACAATTGACCAATTTCTATTCAAAATTTTATTAGCTTTTTCTAATTTTCCTTTTTGTAAAAGTTTTCTTACCAAAGATGAAGATGCTATTTTCTTATTGGTTAACAGTGGTTGTGGTTTAATTACCTTGTAACCACACATACTCTCAAATTTAATCAACTGTCTAACATTACCTTCTCTCTTATTCCCAAATCTAAAATTATTGCTTACAAAAATGAATTTTGGTTTTAACTTTTTACATAATATTTCTTTGATGAAAGTTATTGATTTTATTTTTGAAAATTTTCGATCAAATTTTTTTATTATCAAAAAATCTACATTTAGATTTTTGAGATTATCAATTTTTTGCTGCAAATTAGAGATTCTAAAATTATCTAAATTCTTATTAAAAAACATTTTTGGCATTGGTTCAAAAGTCAGCACACCAATTTTTGAGGAATATTTTTTTTTATATTTCTTAGCTAATGAGAATAATTTTTGATGTCCTTTGTGAACTCCATCAAAGTTACCGATTAATATAATTGAGTTTTTATATCTTGGATTGATATTAAAATTTTTATATATTTTTTTTGATTTTACCATTTCAATTCTGATTGAACATAATTACAAATTGCCTCGTAAGATTTTGCAACTTTTTCGATTCCTTTTTCTTTGATCTCATCTTTGTGGACTCCATTTGATATTATCAAAGAATCATAATTTAAAAGGTTTGCTCCTTTTATATCGGTATTTAAATTATCACCTATGGATAGAATCTTTTTATTCTTATTGTCAGTAGATTGATTATAAACTTCCGGATAAGGTTTTCCAAAGTAAACAACTTCTCCACCCATTTTTTCAAAAACCATTGCAACAGAACCAGCACAAAACTCTCTAGTGTTTCCTCTGTCCACAATTAAATCAGGATTTGTGCAAATCATTTTTTTTTTTATATTTTTTTCAAACAGATCTTTATAATAATTTAAGTCATCATTATGATCATCAAACAATCCAGTGCATAAAATATATTCACTTTTTTCAATATTATCTATTTTCATTTTTTCAAAGTCTTTAAATAAATCAAAATCTCTTGGTGGACCAACGTGAAAAAAAATTTTATCTATTAAATTTTTCTTTAAATAGATGAGAGCTGCCTCGCCAGAGGTAAAAACATGGTCTCTTATTTCTTTTTCCATGCCTAGTTTTTCTAAAAAAGATTTAACTGCATGGTTAGGTCTGGGTGCATTTGTGAGTAAAATATAGTCCTTTTTTTTTTTATTAATTTCTTTAAGAGCTTTTATCGCTTCAAGGTGAAGTGTAACCCCATTATGGACCACTCCCCATAAGTCAACATAAAATAGCTGATAATTGTCTGCAATAGAACTTAGACCTTCATTATCTAAATTTTTAGTCATCGAATTAATCTATAAACCATAAAACCCTCAAATTCCTTTATTTTTTAACTAACTAATTTTTTAAGTATATCTTGAAATAGTAAAGCCAATCTCTATATGAAGACCATATTAATAAGGAGAATTTATGAAATTTAGACCGTTACACGATAGAGTTTTAATAGAAGTTTTAGATAGCAGTGAAAAAACTGCTGGTGGAATAATCATACCTGATACAGCACAAGAAAAACCTCAAGAAGGTAAAGTAGTTGCAGTTGGTGGTGGCGCAAAAACTGAGGACGGCAAAACGATACCAATGGATGTAAAAGTTGGAGATAAAGTTTTATTTGGCAAATGGTCAGGAACTGAAGTTAAAATTGATGGCAAAGAATACAGCATAATGAAAGAGTCAGACATTATGGGAATTTCAAGCAAATAATTTAATTTAAAGGAGAAAATAAAATGGCAAAAATAGTAAAATTTGATGCAGAAGCAAGAGCAGCAATGATTAGAGGAGTTAATATCCTAGCTGATACAGTCAAAGTAACACTAGGACCAAAAGGAAGAAATGTGGTTATGGACAAATCTTATGGTGCTCCAAGAATTACAAAAGATGGTGTTTCTGTTGCTAAAGAAATTGATCTCGAAGATAAATTTGAAAACATGGGTGCTCAAATGGTTAAAGAAGTTGCTAGCAAAACAAATGATGAGGCTGGCGATGGAACAACTACAGCAACTATTCTTGCACAAGCTATTGTAAAAGAGGGTGTCAAATACGTAACAGCAGGAATGAACCCTATGGATGTAAAGAGAGGAATTGATGCTGCAGTAGATGTAGTTAAACAAAATCTTGTATCCTCAGCTAAAAAAGTAAAAGATAGTGATGAGATTGCTCAAGTTGGAACTATTTCTGCTAATGGTGATAAAGAAATTGGTACTATGATTTCGAAAGCAATGCAAAAAGTTGGTAATGAAGGAGTTATCACGGTTGAAGAAAACAAAGGAATTGAAACAGAATTGGACGTCGTTGAAGGTATGCAGTTTGATAGAGGTTATCTATCTCCCTACTTTATTACGAATAGCGATAAAATGACTACTGAATTAGAAAATCCTTTTATTCTCTTACACGAAAAAAAATTGACAAACCTACAACCAATGGTTCCTCTTTTAGAAGCAGTTGTTCAAGCTGGACGACCTTTAATGATTATTTCTGAAGATGTTGAGGGTGAAGCATTAGCTACTTTAGTGGTAAATAAATTAAGAGGTGGTTTAAAAGTTGTTGCTGTAAAAGCGCCAGGGTTTGGTGATCGAAGAAAAGCTATGCTTGAAGATATAGCTATTCTTACTGGTGGTTCAGTTATCTCTGAGGACTTAGGAATAAAACTTGAAAATGTTAAACTTGATGATCTTGGTTCTTGTAAAAAAATTAAGGTTGATAAAGATAACAGTACTATAGTTAATGGTTCAGGTAAAAAATCAGATATTGAAGCTAGATGTTCTTCAATCAAACAACAAATTGATGAAACAACTTCAGACTATGATAAAGAAAAACTACAAGAGAGATTAGCAAAATTAGCTGGTGGAGTCGCAGTAATCAAAGTTGGTGGTGCAACAGAAGTTGAAGTAAAAGAGAGAAAAGACAGAGTTGAAGATGCATTGAATGCAACAAGAGCTGCTGTTGAGGAAGGAATTGTTACTGGTGGTGGTTGTGCATTGTTATATGCCGCTCAAGATCTTGAAAAAGTTAAAGCTAAGGGTGAAGACCAAAAAGCTGGTGTTGATTTAGTAAGAAGAGCATTAGAGGCTCCTATTAGACAAATTACAAAAAATGCTGGTGTGGATGGATCGGTAGTTGTTGGCAAACTTTTAGAACAGAATAAAAAGACACATGGATATGATGCACAAAACGAAGAGTATTGTGATATGTTCGCTAAAGGTATTATTGATCCTGTAAAAGTTGTTAGAACTGCTTTACAAGACGCAGCATCTATCTCAGGATTATTGGTAACAACTGAAGCTATGATAGCTGATAAACCTGAAGAAAAAGATGCAGCTCCTGCTGGAATGCCTGGAGGAATGGGCGGCATGGGCGGCATGGGTGGAATGGGTGGAATGGGAATGTAACCCAATCTCAAATATTAAGAATTTAAAGGCCATCTTTTGATGGCCTTTTTTTTTAGAAATATTAAAATAATTTAATGTCAAAAAGATATAGTGGGAAATCGTTCAAGGACTCAAGTCTTAATAAAAAACCAAAATTTACTCTTAAAGAAAAAAGAAGATTAAAAAGAGAAAAGGCAAAAAAAACAAAATAACGACATTTTTTGATCAAAATCCCAATATTTATTGGTTTTTTTAAAGTTTTCAAAAAAAATTTTTAAGGTATAAGAGCCAGGATTTATGAGCAAAGATATTAGAAACATCACCATAATCGCACACGTTGATCACGGAAAAACCACCTTAATTGATAATTTAATGAAACAGAGTGGTTCATTTAGGGAAAATGAAGTTGTTGACGAAAGATTAATGGATTCAGGTGAACTTGAGAAAGAAAGAGGAATAACAATTTTAGCAAAACCTGCATCTATTAATTGGAAAGACTCAAGAATAAATATTATTGATACCCCAGGTCACCGAGATTTCGCAGCAGAAGTTGAAAGAGTTTTAAGCATGGCAGATGCTGCATTACTTTTAATAGACTCTGCTGAAGGAGTTATGCCTCAAACAAAATTCGTTTTATCTAAAGCTCTTAAACAAGGCTTAAAACCAATTGTTGTAATCAATAAATTGGACAAATCAGATCAAAGAGCTAATGAAGTTTTAGATGAAACTTTTGATTTATTTGTAAGTTTAGATGCAAATGAAGAACAGCTAGACTTTCCTGTTTTATATGCAAGTGGAAGATCTGGCTGGGCTGATAAAGAAATTGATGGTCCGAGAGAAAATTTAAATCCTTTATTAGATCAAATTATTGATCATGTAAAACCAGCTAAACTTGATAAAACAAAACCTTTTGCGATGCTGTCTACTCTTCTTTATGCGGACAATTTCTTAGGGAGAAGCTTAGTTGGAAGAATTGCGCAAGGAACCGCAAAAGCTAATCAATCGATCAAGGCAATAAATCTAAAGGGTGAAAAAGTGGATGAAGGAAGACTTACTAAAATTTTTAGATATGAGGGCACAAAAAAAGTACCAATTGAAATTGGTGAGGCGGGAGATATTGTGGTTGTCGCTGGCTTAGAAAAAGCAAATGTTGCTGACACAATTTGTGATCTTGAGGTAAATGATCCTATTAAAGCTACTCCAATCGATCCACCAACAATGTCTATAACCATTACTGTAAACACATCTCCTCTTGCAGGAACTGAGGGTAAAAAACTTACAAGTACTCAAATAAGAGATAGATTGCTTCAAGAAGCACAGAATAATGTTGGAATTACTTTTACAGAAAATGAAGGTAATGATTCTTTTGTTGTAAGCGGTCGAGGTGAATTAATGTTAGAAATTTTACTTACTCAAATGAGAAGAGAAGGTTTTGAAATGACTGTTAGTCCCCCGAAAGTTCTCTATAAAAAAGATGAAAATGGTAACAAACTTGAACCAATAGAAGAAATAACTATGGATCTCGATGAAGAACATTCATCAAAGATTATTGACTCCATGAATAGAAGAAAAGGCAAATTAATTGAATTAAAAGATACTGGTAAAAATAAAAAAAGATTAATCTTTCATGCACCAACAAGAGGTTTAATGGGATACACAAGTCGGTTTCTAACACTTACAAAAGGTAATGGTGTAATTAACAGAATTTTTCATGCGTATGGGCCATTTGAGGGTGAAATGGAAGGTAGGAGAAATGGTGCACTTATTTCAATGGAACAAGGAAAAGCAGTTGCATTTGCAATATTTAATTTACAGGCTAGAGGAGAGATGTTTGTAACTCATAATGATCCTGTTTATCCAGGTATGATTGTGGGATTATCTCCTAAACCTGGAGATATGATTATTAATGTTATGAAGGGCAAAAAATTAACTAATATGAGAACACAAGGTACAGATGAAAATGTCGTTTTAACACCAGTAAGAAAAATGTCCATCGCAGAACAATTAAGCATGTTAAATACTGATGAGGCTTTGGAAATCACTCCAGACTCTTGTAGATTGAGAAAAGCCATTCTCGATCCGCACGAAAGAAAAAGAAGTGAAAAATCAGGCGCTGCAGCCTAATCGAAAATTTTATCAACTAAATACAGGCCTAAGGCAACACAAGGACCGATTCCAAAAGCAAATAATAAAGTTCCCACACCTACAGTTCCACCTAAGTACCATCCAATACTTACAACAGAAATTTCTAAGAATGCTCTTACGGCAGCAACTGGTAAATTTGTTTTTTTTTGGAGACCAATCATCAAACCATCTCTTGGTCCAGCTCCAAGATTAGATACAAGATAAATACCTCCACCAATTCCAACGGTTATTACTGAAATTATTGCAAGAATTAATTGATAAAAGTAATTAGATGGGGTTGGAACAAATTTTATACAAAGATCGATCATCAGCGCAATAATGATTGCATTAAGTATTGTCCCCATCCCTGGTTTTTGACCAAGCGGTATCCACAAAATTAAAACTGCAACACTTATCAAAAATGTTATTGTTCCTATACTCAAATTAATATTTAAAGAAATACCTTGAGCTAAAACACTCCATGGAGAAGCACCAGTAAAAGATACAATTAATAGACCTTCTCCAAGACCAAATAACATCAAGCCAAAACATAAAAAAAAGAATGTAGAGAATTTTGGTTTAAAATTATAAGGCTTATCTGAACTCCAATTAACCCTTGGTATTTTCTTAATTTTTAAAAACATTTTAATAAGTTATTTCTATTGTTAATAAAGTCTATTAAACTAGTTGTTAAATGAAAAAAATTATAGTCATTTTATTTCTTTTTATTTATCCAACAAATTCAATCGCTCATATTGGACATTACATTAAATATAACAAAATTGAGATGGAGATTTTTCGAAATGGTGAGCTTATTGGCTATAATCATTATTTTTTCAATAGAAATGGATCAGAAACTATTGTTACTAATCAAATTAAGTTTGTAGTTAAACTTTTGGGAGCAACAGTTTTCCAAGTTGAGGGTTATAGCGAGGAAAAATATTTCAAAGATCAATTAGTTTCTTATAATTCTAAAACTTTACAAAATGACAAAAAGAAGTTTGTTAATTTAACATTTGATCAAAAAAATAAAAAATTTAATATCAAAGGCTCTTCATATAATGGAGAAGCCTCAACTGATTACGTGATTGGAAATTGGTGGAATCACAAAATTTTACAAGCGAGTTCTCAAATAAGTCCTATCTCAGGAAGTATTAAGGATCAGGTGGTAACTTTTTTAGGTAAAGAAAAAATAGATCTTTATGGAAAAGTTTTTGATGTTGATCATTTTACATTGAAATCTAAAGACATGAGTATACCGAAAGATAAAAGATTAGATTTTGACATTTGGTATGATCGTAAAAATTTAATGATATTAAAAGTATCCTATTCAAGAATGGGTAACTGGGAATATAAATTAAAGAATTTTAATTAATTTCTCTTGAGATTTTTCTAAATAAATCATGTGCACTTATCCATCCTGACTCTAATCTAGGTCCTACAAACCAATCGGCACAAACACCTAATCTTTTCCTAGGATCCCAAAAACTTTTGATTTTAAATGGTCTCGAATTTGAAGAGTATCGCCAACCGTGATTAAGTGAATAATAAATCTTTGTTTTTTTGATATTTGAAAGTTTAAAAAATTTATCGATCATAATTTGTGAATTTTCTTTTTTGTTATTCTTGTTTTTATTAATCTTTTTATTTGCCCATTTAAATGTACTTTGAAGAGTCCATAAATCATATTTTGATTTGAATCTTTTTTTTGAGTTTTCATTTCCTGCCCAGCCAAGAATTGAGTCTTCAAAAAGATAGCTACTGTTTGAATTCTTGTTTTTTTTTATTGCAATCATAGTAGTAATATTTGCATCCATTTTTATTGATTTTCTTAAAAAAGAGTGATTTATAAATTTCTTAGAAAGCTTTTTTAATTGTGGAAAAGGACAAGTCAAAATAAGGTTTTTAAAGGATCTTAATTTTCCATCATCAAATAACAGATACCAGAGTTTATTTTTATAATAGATTTTTTTTAATTCACTTTGATAATTGCAATTAATTTTCTTTAGCAAATGTTTGCTAATATCATTGTTTCCATTTTTGCCAATTAATTTTAGATGTTTTTTATCCTCTTTTTTTTTTGAATTAAGAAAAACGTGTTTGCCGCCCCATACTTTTAAAATTCTTTTTTTAATCAAATCTTTAGTAAATTTTTTAAATTCTTTAGTTTTTGGTGAAATATACTGAGTGCCATGATCAAAGCCTGTTTTGCCTTTTATTCTTTTAAAAGATGCACGACCCCCAGGACCTCTTGCTTTATCGAACAAAATTACTGAATATTTTTTATTAAGAAGATTTGCAATTGTGGATCCAGATATTCCTGAACCAATTATACAAAACTCACTCATTTACCAGCAACAACCATTCCCTCTATTAACATGGTTGGTGAGTTAGTTGCATATTTGAACTCCAAGTCATTTGCTAAGGTAATATTTTGAAACATGTCTTTAAAATTACCTGCTATAGTAATTTCATTTATTGGATATTTAAACTCACCATTTTCAATTAAAAACCCGGTTGCTCCAACTGAATAATCTCCGGTCACAATATTACTTCCATGTCCTATGGTTTCGGTAATATAAAGACTTTTTGAATGTGAATTCAGTAAATCTTTAAAATTAATATTTCCATTCTCAAAATAAAGATTACTTGTTCCTCCACATCTTCCATTAGATTTAAGATTTAATTTTTTTCCATTGTAAGTATCAATCAGATAATGTTTCAAAATTCCTTGATCCACTAATTTAAGTGTGTCGGTTTTTACCCCTTCACTATCAAAATTTCTTGAGCCTAATCCTTTAAGCATATCAGGTTTGTCAAATATATTAATTTTATCTGAGAATATTTTTTGATTAACTTTATCCTTTAAAAAAGAAGTTCCTCTTGATATTGCTGATGAGGAAATAGCGCTTGCAAAAGTACTTAATACTCCCTTAGCTATTCTTTTATCAAAAATTATAGCAATTTTCTCACTGCCAATTTTTTTTGGACTTAATTTTCTAATGGTTTGATTAGCGGCTAAATTGCCTAATTCATCTGCATCATCTAGGTCTTTAAGAAAACATTTACTAGAATATTCATAATCTCTTTCCATGCTTTTTTCATCTTTTGCAACTGTTACACTTGATGCTGTAAATGAAGATGTTTTGTAACCATCACAAAAACCTTCACTGTTAGCTAAAACAAAATTAGATTTATTTTGAGTAAAACTAGACTCAGTATTTACAATTTTTTTATCGTTGGAAGCTGCAGCCTCTAATTTTTTTAGGTAATCTATTTTTTGATTATTTTCTATATGGGTTTCATCATAAAGATTTAGGTCTTTAACTTCTTTTGCGAATAAATCTCTGTCCGGTAAAGAATTAAATTCATCCTCAGGTGTATTTTTTGTAGTCTCAATACATTTTTCAATCAAAATATTTAAATTGTCATTAAGCAAATTAGAGGAAGATATTGATGATTTTTTTTTACCAATATACGTGGTGATGCTTAGGCCTAGATCATCTGATCTATTAGACTCATCTAATTTTTTATTTCTAAAATTTACAGTTTCAGAAATCGAGTTCTTTACAATCACACTTGAGTCTGTTGCACCTAATTTCTTTGCTAAACCTAAACAATATGATGCTTTTGTCTCTAAAAATTCTTGATCTTTAACCATTTAAAGTTTTGTACCACCCACAGTCATCTTATTTATTAATATAGATGGCTGCGCTACACCTACGGGGACACCCTGTCCAGCTTTACCACATGTTCCAATTCCAGGGTCCATCATCATATCATTTCCTACCATAGAGACTTCTTTTAAAATTGAAGGACCATCTCCAATTAATGTTGCACCCTTAATTGGTGATCCAATTTTGCCATTAACAATTTCATAAGCTTCAGTGCAATTAAATACAAATTTTCCAGATGTAATGTCAACTTGTCCACCACCAAAACTTACTGCAAAAATACCTTTGTCGACTGCTTTAATCATTTCTTCTTGGGTTTGCTTACCGCTTAGCATCATCGTGTTTCTCATTCTTGGTAGAACTATATGTCTATAGTTTTCTCTTCTTCCGCTACCAGTAGATCTTGATTTCATCAAACGTGCATTGAGCCTGTCTTGCATAAAATTTTTTAAAATTCCATTTTCAATTAAAACAGTTTTTTCTGTTGGCGTTCCCTCATCGTCAATTGTAAGACTGCCTCTTCTATTATCAATGGTACCGTCATCAATAATTGTAACTCCTTCACTTGCAACTTTTTGGCCCATCAGATTGTGAAATGCTGAAGTTTTCTTTCTATTGAAATCTCCCTCTAAACCATGACCAACAGCCTCATGAATTAATATTGCTGGCCACCCAGGTCCGAGTACAACCTTCATCTCACCTGCTGGCGCGGGTTTACTCTCTAAATTTACTGATGCTATCCTTAAAGCTTCGTCACAAACACTTTTCCAATTTTCATCTTTTAAATATGAGTCGTAAGATTGTCTTCCACCAACACCGTATACACCTGTTTCTTTTCTGCCATCTTTCTCCACCATGACTGACACATTAAACCTTACTAAAGGACGGACATCTGACAAAGTCTCTCCACCAGATCTAATTATTTCTACAGACTTTTGCTCTCCCAAAAAATTAGCTGTAACTTGTTTAACTTTATCACCTTTAGATCGTAAATAATCATTTACATCGTTCAATATTTTAATTTTTTCATTAAGAGATTTTTGCTCAATAGGATTAATATTGTCATAATACTTTTTATTTGATTTAGGAATTTCATGGTTGTAAGTACCTTTGACAGATTTTAATGTTGACTTTAAATTTTCTGAAGATTGTTTTAAAGAGTTCTTAGAAATCTCATTAGAATGAGAATAAGCAACCACTTCATCAGATATAGCTCTAAAACCAAATCCTAAATCTGAATTATAACTGGAATTTTTAATTTTGTTATCATCTAACAATATTGACTCAGATTTTGAATTTTCCAAATACAATTCGCCATCATCACATTTTTGCAAAGTGTCAGAAATAATGCTCTCAGCCTCTTTTCTAGATACGTCAGATTTTTCAAAGAAATTACTCATAAGAGACATTAAATAGATTGTTTCATAAAATTTTCAACTAGAGTATTTTACGCATGTACATATCTGAGACAAATTAGTAATAAATTCACTTATTATGAAAGTTTATTTTAATAATTCTTGTAAAATTTGTAAGGCCGAAATTGATCTTTATAAAAAAGAAAAAATAGATGAAATCGATTGGGTTGATATTACAGATAATGAGTTGGCTGAAAAGGAAACTTCTAAAGATAGTAAACAACTTTTAAGAAGGCTTCATATCAAAGATGGTGACAAAGTTTTAGGAGGTGCAGAGGCGTTTTTATTATTATGGAAAAAAATGCCCAAATATAAATTTCTCTATAAATTTTTTAAATTACCAATCATCTTTAATATATTTTCAGTTGTATATGAGATAGTAGCCTTTTTTCTTTACTTAAAAAATAAAAAGCAACTTAAAAAGTTAACTTGTGAAAAATAATAAAAATTTACTTAATAAAGACATGGAGGATACAAACATTACTAAGACTATTGAGTACATTAGTAATATAATTTTATTTTTTTTTCTTCTTAACCTAACAAAATCCTTATCATCCAAATCAGAAATATCTCTCTCGCCGACTACTGGATAATCATAAGTAAATCGCCAGGTGCTTTCACCAAGTCTTGGGTCTAAATTATTATAATATGTGATCCACGCAATAATGTATCTGAAAATTAAATATAAAATTATTAAAAAGGCAGATCCTAAAATCATACAAGATAATATCTAATTAAATATAAATGTTTAATTATTATTTTTGGCTCTTTTCCTTGCAATGAGCTGTGTTAAAGAGTCTACCATAGTGTCTGAAGCTTTAAAGATGTCCACATTTCTAAACTCATGGGAAAGATTTTTTTCAGGGTTTGTTTTATCCTCAATGACAATTCCTTCATCTGGAGAGTTATTTTTGATGTAAATTAATAATAACCACTCATCATCTGATGACTCGTCCCATTTAATAAAAACTTCTCCAGTTTCAAATCGTCTATCTATACATCGAAAAATAGACATATCTCGAGTAATATGTCTTTTATTGAGTTGAAATACTAAACTACTTGCGCTTCTATAAAAACTTTCAAGTGCAAATTCAACTTTTTGTCTTGCTAATGTATATTCTTTTTCTTTTTCTAATAAGGTTTCTCTGTCTTCGTCACCTTGAAGTTTAACACCTAGCGCCTCAACTCTTTCTTTGATTTTTTGATCTCTTAGTAATCTGTATTTTTCTTTAAGTTTGTCGATTCTCTCTTGTAGCCCAGAATAATCTTCTCTTTTTTCTTTTAGGGAAATTTTCTCAAGTTTTTCTAATTCTTTAACTTCTCTTATTCTGAATTTTTCAATTTGTTTATCTAATCTTAATTGTTTTAAAAATTGTTTTTGCTTTTCTGCTTGTTCGATTCTTAAAAGCGCTTGTTCTTTTCTTAAGAATAATTTTATATCTTTCGTTCTCTGTTTTTCTAATCTTTCCTCTTCTCTTAGCGTTTGCTCCCTCAGCTTTAATCTTAAATTTTCTTCTTCTTTTTTCTTCTCTGCTTCTTCAATTTTTTCTTTTCTCTCCCTTTCAATTTTTTCTATTTTTATTCTTCTTTTTTCATCGGTTTTTAACATCTTGTAATTAGAAATTGTCTCTGAAATCTTGTCAAAAAAACTCTGAATGCTTTTTTCCAAACCAAAATTAAATTTGAAATTAAATTGTGGTTTGAGAGATAATTGAAATTTAACTAGTTTTAAGACTAGGCTATCTTTCTGTTTTTTTTTTATTTTTGGTTGGTAATTAACTTTTTTTGGTTTTTTAGACTTATTTTTTTTCTTTTTTTTATTTAATTTATTTTTTCTTTGTTTTTTTGAGCTTTTTCTAATTTTATTTATTTTTCTTTTAGCTCTCTTAGCTTTATTTTTCTTTTTAGTTTTTGTCTTTTTTTTTGATTTTTTCTGTTTTTTTTTCATTTCTAAGAAGAAATGACCCTATCAATAATTTATTGATAAATATAGTCTCTAGTCACAGGTGTTGAACTATAATTTTTAGTAAGTTGAAATTGATATACAACTTGATCTCCCCACTTGAATGCCATTTCACAACCAGCAAGATAAAACTCCCACATTCTAAAAAATTTTTCATCAAACATTTGGATAATTTTATCTTTATTTTTTAAGCAATTTTCTTTCCAATGTCTCAACGTGTGTGCGTAATGAAGCCTTAAAACCTCAATATCTGTTACTATTAAGCCAGCTTTTTCAATAGGGTTGGTTACTTCACTTAAACTTGGAGTATAACCACCAGGAAAAATATATTTCGTAATCCATGGATGAGGATCTCTTGGAGGATTTACAGATCCAATAGTGTGTATTAGTGAAACCCCGTCTTCTTTCAACATTTTTTCGATTTGTTTGAAAAATTTTTTATAAAATTTCCTTCCAACATGTTCGAACATCCCAACACTTACAATTCTGTCAAATTTTTCATTTAACTCTCTATAATCCATTAGTTTAAACTTAACTTGGTTTTCTAAATTCAATTCTTTAGCTTTTTGGGTACAATAATTAAGTTGGTTCTTTGATAAAGTAATACCAGTTACTTCACATTGAGCACTTTTGGCTATATCGATGGCAAGTGAACCCCAGCCACATCCAATATCTAAAACTTTTTGATTGGGTTTTATATTTAATTTTTTAATTATGTGTTGAATTTTATTATTTTGAGCTGTTTCCAAACTGTCATTCTCATTTTTAAAATATGCACAAGAATACTGTCTTTTTGGATCTAAAAATAAGTCATACAAGTCGTCCTTAATATCATAATGGTGAGATACATTCATTTTGGATTTTTTAATAAAGTTAAAGTTAGTTAAATATCTATATGATCCTCTTAATTTATTAATTAAATAACTGAAAAAGTTTAATTCTCCCCTTCCAAAATTCATTAAGGCAAGATCTAAAAAATCTGTAAGTGTGCCGTTTTCAATTACAATTTCACCGTTGGTATATGCTTCGCCAAAATATAAATCAGGATGAAATAACAATTTATAATGAAGATTTTTATTTAAAATTTTTAGTCTAATAGGGTTATTGTCTGGTTCTCCAATAATATAGTCTTTAGAATTAGCATCAGTTAATACAAAACCACCTTTTTTAAAAACTTTGTTAAGAAATCTTGCTAATTGCATTTTATGCTGCCAGGGTTGGTTTGTTATAAAATTTTAAATCTTTTAATCTATTCATTAATTCCTCTTCATCATTTTTATTTAAGAGACTTAGTGGTGGTAAAATATTTTTGTACATATTGTCGTTTTGTGCGCAGAAAGTATGTAAACTAGAAATTAGATTATATTTATCAAAGGTGCTTCTCACATCGCATAACTTATCATTATATAATTGTTTTTTTCCTGCAAAAAAATCATCATAAACTTGCCTAGATAATTCTGCTGTAACGTTGCAAGTTGCAGTTATTATACCAGAACATCCTAATTCCAATCCTTTTAACAATTTAATTTCTGAACCGGGTAAAATTGAAAAATTTTTAAGTTTTAAATTTTCATATAAATTGTAAGAGCTATCTTTTACCCCAACTATTTGTTTTGGAAATTTATTAACAAGTGTCTCTACACACTTCAAACTAAATTTATAACCACTAAGTTTTTCAAAATTATAAAGAATAATTTTACAATCTGGCACTGAATTAATTATTCTAGAATAAAAATCCAAAACCTCTGTATCACCATAATTATAATAAGCGGGAGGCATAATTAAAAATTTATTTAGATTCAATGAAATTGCTATCCTCATAAAATTTATTGTTTCACCTAAAGAGTTAAGACCTGTGCCAATTATATGTTTATCTTGATATTTGCTTTTTGAGAGATTGTTAAGTAAGTCAATTTTTTCTGAAATAGGTATTAATTGAGACTGACCCGTGCTGCCAAAGATTACAGTGCCATGACAACCTTGATCAATAAGCTTCTCAGCATGCATTATTGTTTTTTCAACATTCAGGCTTAAATCATTGTTAAGCACTGACATTGAAGCAGCAAAAATTCCACTTATTTTTGTCATAATAAAAATTTATATAAAAATATACTCAGTAAAGTTTATAAATACTATATGAAAATATTAGCAGTTCAGAGCAGAATGGGTATTGGAGATACCGTAATTTTCTTACCATTTATGAAGGCTTTGTTCAAAAAATTTAATTCACCAATTAGTATATTGGTAAAAGAAAACTCTAAAGCCAATCAATATTTACACCAGACAAAATATATTGATAAAATTCTTACTCTAGAAAGAGATAATAAAACAAATAATAGACATGGTGGTTTTTTTGGTATTTTTAAATTAGCAAACGATTTAAAAAAATATAAATTTGATAAAATTTTTATTTTTAATTCATCTCTGAGATTTAACTTAGTTGCTAAGATATCTGGTATTCCACAAATTTACCAATATCCATTGTTCGCAAAAAACAAACAACATATAATTGAGGCTCCTAAAAAATTTTTAAAAGAAAATTTAAATTTAGACATTAATGAAGATCCTGAAGTACAAATTGATAATGATTCAATTTCTAAAGCAGCACAAAAATTTCAGATAGACAAAAATACTACAAATATTCTCTTGGGCATAGGCGGTTCTGGACCTACAAAAAGAATTCCTGCGAAAACTTTCTTAAGTGTAATTGATAAAATATCAAATATAAAAGATTGCAGATTTTTTCTTGCAACAGGTAAGGCAACTGAAGAACAGGAAGTATTAAACGAAATTTTACAGTCTAAATTTAAGAATTTTTGTACTCGTTTAGATAATTTTACTATCAGTGAAATTTTACCATTAATTAAGAATTGTAATGTATCCATTTGTAATGATTCGAGCTTTAGTCATTTATCCTCAGCTTTAGGTATTAAAACAATTACTTTAATGGCTGATACTCCCTTAATTTATGGAAATTATAGCTCAAGAATGTTCCCAATAATTCCAGAGGGAGAAAGCACAGTCACGCATAATACTTTGGGTAAAGATAAAATTAATCCACAAAAAATTTTTGAGAGATTTTTAGAGATTATTGCTTAAGAAATATCGTTTAGCACAATATCTTTAGCCTCATTCACAATTGAAGATAATCTTGAAGTTTCAGGAGATATGTCAGGATGAATCTTTTTTTGGATTTTTATATATGCTTTATTAACATCTTCTTTGGTTACTTTTTTATTCATATCTAAATTTAAAATCTTATATGCCTCTGAAACTGATATAGACGATACGTTATTGGTACCTGCTTGGTTAAAAGAAAAGCGACCAGATCTTCTTAATGTCTGAATAAGTCTAAAAAGAGAAATTAATTGAAAAATAGATAAACCTTTTAATTTTAATAAAGCTAAACTTGCCAAAGTAAGAGGTAGGGTTAATAAAAATTTTCCGCCAATAGCAAACAATACTGCTAAAGCAAATAATCCCAATATAATAAAAAATCTTAGGCCTTTTGAAATTTTCCTAGATGAAATCTTGGTTATTAAACGTAATAGAAAATAAAAAATGGTTAATATAACCACTGTATAAATTATTATATTCATATATTTTTGATCTGATGAAAATACCACAACTTAAAAAAAAACCAGAGCTTAAATCTTGTCACAATACCACGTGGGAAGATAATTATAGTTGGATCCATCAGGATAATATTCTCGAGGTTTTAAAAGATAGTTCCAAGCTACTTCCAGATGTAAGGAAATATCTTGAAGAAGAAAACAATTTTACAGAGCATAATTTAAAAGACACAAAAAAATGTCAGAAAATCTTATTTGATGAAATTAAAGGTAGAATAAAGTTAGATGATGAATCATTAAAATTTAAAGACAAAGAATATGAATATTGGACTAAAACAACTGCGGTAGGAAATTATTCAATAAAACTTAGAAAGAAGATTGGAAGTAGTGCAGTTGAAGAATTTTGGAATGGTGATGTAGAAAAAGAAAAATTAAAAACTGAATATTTCGGGGTGGGTGATTTAGAGGTAAGTTATAATGACAAACTTTTAGGTTATTCTTTAGACTTAAAAGGATCAGAATATTATACAATTTACATAAGAAATATTGCTTCAGAAAAATTAGTCACCGAAAAAATAGAAGAAACAAGTGGAAGTATTACTTTTAGTTTGGATGACCAATATTTTTTTTACTCAAAGCTTGATGAATTTCATAGACCAAGAAAAATATTTAGACACAAAATTGGATCATCAGTCAAAGATGATGAGCTTGTTTTTGAAGAGAAAAGTGAAGCATTTACTGTGGGCATAAGTTTGAGTTCAGACGAAAAATATTTTTTTATAACAACATCAGATCATAATACTTCCGAACAATACTACTTTGAAGTAACAGAAAAAAAACCAAAACCAAAATTAATTAAAAAAAGAAAAAAAGGTGTAATTTATTCAGTCAATTCTTGGGGTGGATATTTTTATTGTCATACTAATGATGATGCTGAGGATTTCAAAATCGAAAGATGTGATGATTTATCAAATCAAAAGTGGGAAATTTATATAGCTGCCAAAGAGGAGGTTTTAATTGGAGGATTAATATTTTTAAACGATTGGATTATCAGAGGTGAAAAATCAAATGCATTAGGAAAATTATTTGTAAGAAATAAACAAACAGGAATCGAGGAAGAATTAAAATTTACTAACGAATCTGTGATTGTGCCTAGTGTTTCATTAATACAAAGAAATAAAGATACTGACTTAGTTTACTTGTCATACTCGTCCCCAAAAACACCAGGTAAAACTTATTTATACAATTTAAAAACAAAAGAAAAAAAATTAGTAAAAGAACAAGAAATCCCATCTGGTCATAATCCAGATGATTATATAGTCGAAAGACTAGAGTGCCCTTCTCATGATGGAAGATTAGTTCCACTTACAATTACCAGACACAAAAAAACAAAAATTAATGGTTCAGCAAATTTACTTTTATATGGCTATGGGTCATACGGAAGTTCAATGACTCCAGATTTTTCCTCAACTAGATTGAGTTTAATTGACAGAGATATTATTTGGGTAACTGCACATATTAGAGGGGGAATGGAAAAAGGAATGAAATGGTGGAAAGAAGGAAAGCTTCTAAATAAAAAAAATACATTTGAAGATTATATACACGTAGCAAAGTTTTTGATTGAAAAAGGATATTCATCGAAAGGAAAAATTATTGGTATGGGTGGATCAGCTGGTGGTTTGTTAATGGGAGCAGTAGTCAATCAATCCCCAGAATTATTTCTTGGAATTGTTATGGCAGTACCGTTTGTTGACTCATTAACAACTAACTTGGATCATTCTTTGCCCCTTACTGTTGGAGAATTTGATGAATTCGGAAATGCAAAAGATAAGAAAGACCATTTTGATTATATTTATTCTTATGCTCCATATAATAATATTAAAAAAATGGATTACCCTCACATGTTAATTACCACAAGCTTAAGTGATAATAGAGTGCTATTCGATGAACCAGCAAAATTTACAGCCAAACTTAGAGATTTAAAAACTGATAATAATTTGCTTTTGTTAAAAACTGAAATGAACGCAGGCCACGGAGGTAAATCAGGTAGAGATGGTGCCATTGAAGAAATAGCTTTTGACTACGCATTTATTTTAAAGATCTCTGAAAAAATTTAAATTTGATATCTTGAAAAAAAATAAATAACTCCCATATAAACAATGTTGGTCGCCTAATGGGGCTAACAATAAATAAACTTGCTTAACAAAGGAGGATATTATGACAAGTAAGGATTTATCTATATTCAACTCACTAAGACCTTTTTCAATTGGTTTTGACGATATGTTTGACCAATTCGAAAATATGCTTGGTAATGGTTCTTTGACTATGCAGTCAAATTACCCACCTTATAACATCAGAAAAACTGGTAAGGATAATTATGCAATTGAAGTTGCATTAGCTGGTTTTAATAAAAATGATGTTGAAGTTGAGTTTGAAGATAATTTATTAACTGTAAGAACTAAACAAGTTAATAAATCTGAAAATAATAATGCTGATGGAGAAATAATTCACAAAGGTATTTCTCAAAGACAATTTGCTAGATCATTTACTATAGCTGATGATGTAAAAGTAAATGGCGCTGAGTTAAAAGATGGTCTTTTAACAATATCTTGTGAAAGGATTGTTCCAGAGCATAAAAAAAGAAAACTTATTGAAATTAAATAAGTATACCTTACTTGCGGAGATAAATTCTCCGCAGGTAATCAAAAACATCCGTTAGATACAAATCCAATAACAATCAATTTTGAATTTACTTCAAATCTTCTTTCGCAAGGGATTCCGTATTTTTTGGTGTTATAAACTAAAACTAAATTTCCTTTTTCATTTTTGAAATCTTCATCTGGGCTGCCCAGGCTGCTTTTTAAATCTTGAGAGGACTTACCTATAAATGCACTTAATTTTTTATTTTCCTTCTCAACAATAGCGTCAGTTTTTTGCTTAATTGTCTGACAACCCAACAAAGAAAATATTATAAATACACTTAGAATTGAGATCTTAATTTTTTTCATAATTTTATAATAACAACCTAATTATGGCATAAATATAAACTTGTGGGTTGAAAATTGTTAATAAGAATTAGTTTTGACGGGCAAAATAAGAAAGAATCAAATATTTTTCAATTTTATAGGAGGATAAATGCTTGAAAAATATTTTGAATATAAAAAACATAAAACTGATTTTAAAACTGAAGTAATTGCAGGAACAACAACGTTCCTCACAATGGCTTACATAATGTTTTTAAATCCGTTCATCTTATCAGGTGAATTCGCCGGCCCTGAAAAAGGTTTCTTTGATTTCGGCGCAGTATACACAGCAACTATTTTAGCAACTGCTTTAGCTTGTTTCATAATGGCCTTTTACGGAAAAACTTGGCCAATTGGACTTGCTCCAGGTATGGGTATTAATGCATTTGTTGCTTTTGGAGTTTGTGCTGGCATGGGTTATACGCCACAAGAAGCTCTTGGTGCAGTTTTAGTTGCGGGGGTATTGTTCTTAATAATCTCACTTACACCGATAAGAGCCTGGTTGATTAACTCAATTCCAAAAAGTTTAAAACTTGGAATTGGTGCGGGTATTGGATTATTTCTTGCAATTATTGGATTACAAATTATGGAAGTTGTAGTTGATAATCCTGTAACACTAGTACAACTTGGAAATTTAAGCGACCCTTTAGTACTTCTTGGATGTGCAACATTTATTGCAATTATCGTACTTGAAAAAATGAATGTTAAAGGGAATATCATTATAGGTATTTTATTTTTTAGTGTTATTGCTTGGGCTACTGGTCTAGCTAAGTTTAATGGTTTAGCAAGTGCGCCTCCTCCGATGACATACCTTTTTGAATTTGACTTGTCCGCTGCCATGACTGCTGGAATGTCTACAGTAATATTTACTTTATTATTTATAGATTTCTTTGATACAGCTGGAACATTAACTTCTGTTGCAAACGTTGCAGGTAAAGTTGATAAACAAGGAAAAGTTCAAGACATTAATAAAGCAATGTTGTCTGACAGCGTTGGGACCGTTGCAGGTGCCATGATGGGAACAACAACTGTTACTAGTTATGTTGAGTCAGGTGCTGGCGTAAAGGCAGGTGGTAAAACTGGAATGACTTCTCTAGTGATAGGTATATTATTTTTAGCATGTATATTTTTTGCGCCTCTTGCAACTAGTTTGCCTAAACAAATTGATGGTGCCGCTTTACTCTTTGTTTCTGTTTTATTTATTAGAAATATTACTGATATAGAATGGAATGACATTTCAGAGTCAGCTCCCGCAATTTTAGCCATGATTGCTATGCCCTTAACTTATAGTATCAGTAATGGAATTGCTTTGGCATTTGTTTCCTATGCTTTGATAAAAATATTCACTGGAAAATTCTCAAGTACTTCTCCAGCAATATGGGTTGTGGCAATACTTAGTGTTGTAAGTTTTGCTGTAAGCTAAATTAAATTTAACGGGGCTAGTTTTCTAGCTCCGTTAATTAGTTTCTTTTTATAATTTCTTCAATAGAAAGTTCCTCATAATGTTCTGTAGGTTGAACAATCCAAGGATCCGAATCTAATTTAATTGGACAAAAATCTGGCTCAAAAGAGGATGATTTTTTTTTCCATAAACAAGCGGTTTTAATCTCTTTAATAAATTTTTTTGTTGGTTCATAACCTTTTAGCCATTCAATACTTTTATTTAGTGTTAATCCTGTATCTGATAAATCATCAATTAAAAGGATTTTTTCAAAATCTTCTTCTTTAGCTAAAGAGCTTATTTCTCTAGCAAACATTAGTTGGCCTTGTTGGTCTTCTAATCCTTTTCCTGTGTAACTTTGAATAACAATGTAAGCTATTGGGAGTTTTAGTATCCGTGAGAGAATATCAATTATAGGTGCTGCTCCTCTCATTATTCCAACTAAAACTGTAGGTTTGTAATTATTATGAATTTCAATAGCTAATTTTTCAACTATTTTGATATATTCTTCAAAACTAACTATTAATTTATCTGCCATAGATTTTTTTATCATATAAAAAAAATTAAAAAAGATTAAAAAGTTGTTATGAAAATTTTTGATTGTTTTATGTATTTTGATGAAGAAACAGTTTTAGAATTAAGGCTGAACATTTTAGATAAATATGTAGATTATTTTGTGATTGTAGAGAGTTCTTTTACCCACAAAGGTGATAAAAGAGACTTAAAATTTAATCATCAAAAATTCAAAAAATTCAAAGATAAATTAATCTATATTACTTATGATGAAGAACCGTCAGAAATAAGAAAAAACCTAATCAATGAAAAAGACAATGAGGCTATAAAATCATTTAAATATATTGAGAATGCTATCTTAAGAGAAAATGGTCAAAGGAATTATATCTTAAAAGGATTAGATTTAGCAAACAATGATGACATGATTTTAATTTCTGATGTCGATGAAATTCCAAATTTAGAAAATTTAGAACTATCAAAAATCCAGGAAAAAATCATTCTTTTTAAACAGGACATGTTTTATTATAAGTTTAATCTTAAATTACCAAATCTTGATTGGACTGGTACAAAAGGATGTAAAAAAAAATTTCTTAAATCTCCTCAATGGTTGAGAAATATAAAAGATAGAAAATACCCCTTTTACAGATTAGATACTTTTTTTTCTGATACAAAATATATCAATATCAAAATAATATCTAATGGTGGATGGCACTTTTCTAACTTAAAAACTGCATCTGAAATTGAATTTAAACTTAAATCATATCTCCATCATAGAGAATTTGATGAAAATCCTTTATCTGTTGAGGAAATAAACGATTTAATAAAAAACAAACAAGCTATTTATGATCTAAAAGTTGATAAAAGAGTAAACAAAATTGGTGACGGTAGCAAACTTGAGAAATATCCATCAGACAAGTTGCCAAAGTTTTTGCAAGATAACTTAAATGATTATAAACAATGGATTGATTAATATGAAAAAAGGATATTGGGTTAGTTTATATTTTAAAATAGAAAATCAAGAAAATCTGAAAAAATATTCAGAATTAGCTACACCCGTTATCAAAAGTTATGGCGGTGTGCCATTAATTAGAGGTGGCAAGCATGACACTTTTAGTGGTGATGATTTTAGTAGGACTGTTGTGTGGGAATTTCCAAGTTATGCCAAAGCATTAGAATGTCACTCCTCTAAAGAATATCAAGATAGTTGGGCAGTAGCAAAAAAAACTACAAAAAGACATATGCAAGTAGTTGAGGGGTTTAGTACTGAATAGGCTCAGGATCTATGCTTCTCCATAAATACCACGTGGCTACAGAGCAATAAGGACTAAACCTTTTTTTTAATAATGATACAAATTTATCAGGTGGTAAATATTTTTTTTTATAATTTTTTGAAATAGCTCTTAGAAGGCCGATATCCTGAATTGGCCAAATATTTGATCTGTTATATGTAAATAATAAAATCATTTCAGCTGACCATCTCCCTATTTGTCTTAATTGTGATAAATAATTAATAGCCTCCTCA
>CACGXX010000007.1:0-26724 GCA_902577125.1 uncultured Pelagibacteraceae bacterium
GTGAATATAAAAAACTTATTCTTAAAATTAATAAAACTATTTCGCCAAAGACACTGATTACTGATGTGGGATCTTCAAAAATAGAGTCATCAAAAATAATTAAAAATTTTTTGAAGCGTGGTATAAATTGGGTTAGGAGTCACCCTATCGCTGGATCAGAGGTGAGTGGACCTGAATTTGGAAAAGCCGATATGTTTGAGGATAAATGGTGTGTAATAATTAAGGATAAAAAAACAAGTTCTAAGAATTTAAAATTTTTAATTTCTTTTTGGAAAAAGATGGGCTCAAAAACTGTTATTATGAACTCTGAAAAACATGACAAAGTTTTTTCTATCACAAGTCATTTACCTCATTTAATTGCCTATAATTTGGTTAAATCGGCTCAAGATTTTGAAAAAATACTTAAATTTGGGCTTATCAAATACAGTGCTGGGGGGTTGAGAGATTTTTCAAGAATAGCTGCTTCAAATGAAATTATGTGGAGAGATATTTTTTTTGATAATAAGGTTAATGTTACAAAAGCTATAGACTTATTTATCAAAAACTTAAAATCTTTCAAAAAAGATATAAATTCTAAAAATAATAGATCAATTTTAAAAAAATTATCTCAGACTAAAAAAGTTAGGTCTAAAATTATTAAATTAAAACAGGATGTAAATAAGCCTGACTTTGGTAGAGATTAAATATTACTTATATTACTTACTTTTTTAACTTTAAGATTTGCGGTTTTATCAATTAATTTAATTGTTTGTACTGTTGGCATTATTAACACCTTCTTTTTTGGTCCATAAGCATGAATAAATCTAGCTTTATTTAGACATATACCAACATGTCCTTTCCAAAATACGATATCTCCTTTAAGTCGATTTTTACTTCTTTTTCTTTTACAAAATCTTATTTGATCTTTTGTATCTCTTGGAAAAAATATTCTGTTGTAATAAAAATAGATTTGAATTAATGCTGAACAATCAATCCCATCACAGGTTTTTCCGCCCCATAAGTATTTTGTGTTTAAAAAGAATTGGAATATTTTGATATAATTTTTCTCATGATGATCAATATTTTTGATATCACTTTTTTTGATCCATTTATTTTTTTCAAATTCTATATACTTTTTATTTTCATTTCGTTTACACACACCAGATCCATAATATAGATAATGGTTTGAGGACAAAAATCTTTTATCTCTTTTAAAGAAAATTCTAGATTTAATTTTTGAAATTTTATATGAGGGTTTAAAATTTTTTAAAAATTTATCTTTTTTTATATATCCAATATAACTGTCATAATGAGTTTTTATTTTTATATATTTTTTTCTTTTCAATAGAATCTTAAATTTCTCTCCATATAAAATTTGTGAAACTACCTCAGAATTATGAGATGGTTTAAGGTAAATGTTAGCTACAGGTTTATTTAAAAAATTATTTTTCACTTAGTTGTAGTTTATTTTTCATGATCCATAGGATTATTAATGAAGGAATTACCATTAGCGCAGTCAAAATGAAAAATATTCCCCAATCACCATTTAACCAATCAACAAGGGCACCAGAGGAGGAGGCCAAAGTTGTTCTACCAGCGGTGCCTATTGAGGCTAAGAGCGCATATTGAGTTGCTGTATAGGCTCTGTCTACGAGCATAGATATAAAGGCTACAAAAGCTACTGTTGCAAATGCAGCAGCTATATCATCAAAAATAACTGCAATAGCAAATAAAAATTCTGATTTATCACTCCAGGCCAATACACTGAACAAAAGGTTTGTACTTGCCATCATAACTCCAGCAAAAAACATTGCTTTTAACACCCCGGATCTTATTACAAAAAGCCCACCTAAAAGAGTAAACGTCACAGTAGTAATCCAACCTAACGTTTTAGAGTAAATAGCGATATCTGATTTACTAAAACCTATTTCTTTATAAAAAATTATAGACATCCTTCCAAGAAATGCCTCTCCCACTTTAAATAAAAAAACAAATCCTAAAATTCCTAAAGCGATCGAAAAGCCATTTTTTTTAAAAAAACTAATGATTGGGCCACTTATTGTTCCAGCAACCCAGGTTATCAATTTTGTAAATATATTTTGATTTTTAAATTGAGATGATATTAATTTGTCATTTTCTTTTTGTTGATCTTGTCTCTCTAAATTTTCAGACTCGTCAATGAACATTAAGCCAATGTTCATTAAAATTACTAAAATCCCCAAAATTAAGAAAGTTAGTTGCCAATAATTTTCAAAACCAATGTTTTGAAGAATATCTGCTGCAAATAATGATAGTACCCCACCTAACTTATATCCTGTCCACCAACCGACAACCGCGATTGCGGCTCCAGCAGCCATGGATTTTCCCTCATCCTCACCAATCTGTTCAATTCTTAAAGCATCAACTGTTATATCTTGAGTTGATGATGCTATAGCAATTATTAAGCCTACTGAAACAACTAAAGCTAAATTTTCAGATGGATCGAGTAAACTCCAAAGAGCAAGTGAGAGTAAGATGATAATTTGCATCAAAACAATCCATCCTCTTCTGTGACCTATTTTTTTTGTTAAATATGGTATTTGTATTCTATCTATTAAAGGTGCCCATAAATAATTAAATGCGTAAACTGCAAAAATTAATCCAGCCCATCCAACAGTTGATCTGCTTAGTCCATCTTCTTTTAACCATAAACTTAGACTACTTCCAATCAAAACCCATGGAAAACCTGATATTGCACCAAGCAATAAAATTTTGAGCATTCTTTTGTCAAAATAAACCGAGAACATTTCAGACAAAGAGTTTTTTTTAATTTCTATCAAATTTAATTCCTCCAAAAAGATGGTAAAAATAATACAAGAATTGCAAATAATTCTAATCTCCCCAAAATCATACCAAAACTTAAAATCCACTTAGAGATATCAGGTAGTGATGAAAAATTTCCGTTTGGCCCAATAGTCGAACCTAGGCCAGGTCCTACATTTGAGATAGATGTTGCAGCACCAGAAATTGAAGTAATAAAGTCAAGACCTGTCAAAGATAATAATGCTGTAATCACAAAAAAAATTACCAGGTACATATAAATGAAAGAGATAATTGATGCGGTAAATTTATCATCAACAGGACTTTGGTTATATTTTAGAACGAAAATTCCCTTGGGATAAATAATCTTTTTAAGTTGATTCAAAACAAATGAATAAAGTATTTGAAATCTAAATATTTTAATACCACAGGTCGTTGAGCCAGCGCATCCACCGATAAACATTAAACCAATAAATATAATTAAAGGAAATCCACCCCAGTTATCAAATTGTGCATTTACATATCCAGTACCTGTCAAAATTGATATTACATTGAATAAAACTGTTCTGAAGTTTAGTTCAGACGATTTATTTAAAAACAAATAAATTGATAAGATCAGAATACTTATTAAGATTATTTTCAAAAAAGTTCTAATTTGAATATCTGAAAAAAATATTCTTTTATTACCGTTTAAGAATTTGATATAAGCGATAAAAGGTAAACTTCCCAAGATAATAAAAATCATTGCTGAAATTTCTATTGAAAAACTATTAAAGAAACCAATGGACTCGTTATAGTTTGAAAAACCCCCAGTTGCTATTGTTGTCATAGAATGGGTTATACTATCAAAAGTATTCATCCCAAGAATTTTATATGATATTGCGCAAAGAGTAGTGAGACCTGAATAAATGTAAATTAATCTCAACGCAATTTCTTTCGATTTAGGAAGAATTTTTTCTGATGAGTCACTGTTAGAAATTTTGAATAATTGCATACCACCAACATTCATTATTGGCATCAAAGTGATCGCCATAACAATTATTCCAATACCACCCAACCATTGAAGAATTGCTCTCCAAAGCAAAATTGCTTTGGGCATCTCCTCTAAGTTTGGAATGATTGTTGAACCAGTTGTTGTAATGCCTGACATACTCTCAAAAAATGCATTGGTAAACGAAAAATTGACTTCAGAAAATATTAGAGGAAGTGAACCAAAAATTGCGATACTTAGCCAAGATAACGCGGTCAATAAAAAAGCTTGCTGTAAATTTAACTTCTTATCATGATCAAGATTAGATAAAAAAAATAGCGTACCAAAAATAATTGTAATAATTGAGGCACCAAAAAAAGAGGAGTCAATTTCATTAAAAAAAAATTGAACAAATATTGGGATCAACATAAAAATTCCAAGAATTATTTGAAGAATTCCAAGTGTAAAAAAAACAGTTTTATAATTAGACATTTTGATAGAACATTATTTTATGGTAAATAAATTTCAACTCTATAAGAATAAGTTAAAGCGTTAATTTAAGATTTTATTTGAATTAATCATGATTAAAAAAGAGAATTTTGATAAAACAAGTGCATGGCCTTTCGTTGAAGCAAAAAAAATGCTTCGAGAAAGAAAATCTTTTATAGAAAAAAAAGGCAAAATAATTCTCCAAACAGGTTATGGTCCCAGTGGTCTTCCACATATAGGAACTTTTGGAGAAGTTGCAAGGACATCAATGATTGTAAATGCATTAAAACATTTGACTGATTTACCAACCGAAATCATTACTTTTTCAGATGATATGGACGGTCTAAGAAAAGTACCTGACAACGTTCCACAAAAAGAATTATTAGAAAAAAATTTACACAAACCGCTTACTAATGTGCCTGATCCCTTTCAAAAATTTAATAGTTTTGGTGAGCATAATAATGAAATGCTAAAAAAATTTTTAAACAATTTTAAATTTAAATATAATTTTAAAAGTTCAACATCACTTTATAAATCAGGTTTCTTTAACTCTTCTCTCCAAGTTATTTTAGAGAATTATGATGGTATAATGAATATAATACTTCCTACACTAGGAAAAGAGAGACAAAAAACGTATAGTCCATTTCTTCCAATTTGTCCGGTTACAGGTCATGTTCTAGAAATACCTGTAAAAAATATTAATAAAGAAAAATCTATTATTGTTTTTGATAATAATGGAAAAGATTTGGAAACAAGCATTTATGACGGAAATTGTAAATTACAGTGGAAAGTCGATTGGGCTATGAGATGGTATGCACTAGATGTTGATTTTGAAATGTATGGAAAAGATCTTATAGAGAGTGCAATACTTTCAACAAAAATTATCAAATTGATTGGAAAAACAAATCCCTCAGGGTTTGCATATGAACTATTTTTGGATGAAAAAGGAGAGAAGATTTCAAAATCAAAGGGAAACGGCATTACTATTGATCAATGGCTAGAGTATGCTTCTCCTGAAAGTTTGTCGCTGTATATGTATCAAAATCCAAAAAGAGCAAAAAAACTTTACAAAGAAATAGTTTCAAAAACTGTCGATGATTATTTGGATCTGATTGAGAAAGCAAAAAATCAAAATGAGTTGCAGCTACTTATGAATCCTGTGTGGCATGTTCATAATAGTTTGGTGCCTAAAGAAAATATGATTATGTCGTTTTCGATGTTATTAAACTTGGTCGAAACAAGTAATGCTGACAGCAAGGAACTTCTTTGGAAATTTGTTAAAAAATATAAAAAAGACATTTCTGAGAAAGATAATCCTATCTTTGATAATTTAGTAGGCTATGCAATAAAATATTTTAACGACGTAATAAAATTGAAAAAAAAATATAAAAAGCCTAATGGTGAAGAAAAAAAAGCTTTAGAGGCCCTGGTAAAAACTTTAGATAAATGTGATGACAAAATGAAACCAGAAGATATTCAAACAATGATATATTCGACTGGTAAAGAAAATGGATACACTGAGAACCTTCGAGATTGGTTTAAATTAATTTATGAAGTAGTTTTTGGAGACGAAAATGGACCAAGGATGGGTTTTTTTATTAGTTTTTTTGGTGTGAAAGAAACAAAAGATCTTATATTAAATAAAATTAAATAATGTTTTCAAATTTAAGATCTTTAATTTTTAAATTAGATCCCGAGACGGCTCATAGTTTAGCGATAAAGTCACTAAAATTTAATTTTATACCGAATATTTTAGATGAAGAAAAAAATAATCCTCTTTTTAAGACTAAATTATTTAATAAAGAAATAGAAAATCCAATTGGTATGGCAGCAGGATTTGATAAGAATGCCGAGGTATATAATTCATTGTTCAATTTAGGGTTTGGTTTCGTCGAAGTAGGAACTGTTACACCATTAGAACAATACGGAAATCCCAAACCTAGAGTTTTTAGACTAGTAGAAGATGAGGCCCTGATAAATAGACTTGGTTTCAATAATCTAGGTTCAAAAAATATTGCAGATCGAATTAAAAGAAATAATCCAACTGGATTACTTGGAATAAATATTGGACCTAATAAAGACTCAGAAGATAGAACAAATGATTATATACAGTGTTTAAAAATGTTTAACGGGGTCTCTGATTATATCACTGTTAATATTTCCTCACCAAACACCGAAGATTTAAGAAACTTTCACGATCAAAAAAAATTAGATGATCTTTTAAAACTAATAGAAAAAGAGAAGAGAAATCTTAACTCTAAAACACCTATAGCGGTAAAAGTATCACCAGATATTAATGATAAAGAAATTATGAAAATTTCTGAAGTGCTTTTAGATAACAAGATAGAAGCTGCTATAATTTCTAACACATCTGATACAACAAGAGAAAATTTACAAAATACTCAAAGCCATCAAAAAGGAGGATTATCCGGGAAACCTATTGAGTTAAAGTCCTCAGAGTTAATCAGAAAATTTTATAAAGTTTTAAAAGGAAGAATTAAAATTATAGGCGTAGGTGGTGTGGACTCTGGCAGTTCTGCTTATCAAAAATTTTTAGCAGGAGCTGATTATTTACAACTTTATACAGGCATGGTTTTTAGAGGTCCAAATATTGTTGGTCTAATTAAAAAAGAACTAAAGGAAATACTATTAAAAGATGGTGTAAAAAACTTTAATGAAATAGTAGGAAAAAAGGATTAGAATAATCTAATAAACTTGACGCCATCAATATCTCACTTTATATAGTCGAACAAATTATGACAAAAAAATGTGAATTAACTGGAAAAAATCCAATGAAAGGTCATAACGTTAGTCATGCTAACAATAAGACAAAAAGAAGATTCTTACCTAATTTAAAAAAAGTAAAATTTACAAGTGAACTTTTAAAAAGAAGCTTAAAATTAACAGTGAGTAATGCAGGGGTTAGATCAGTAGATAAAAAAGGTAGTTTTGATGAATTTTTAAAATCTGTAAAAAATAAAAATTTATCTCCTAGATTAAAAAAACTAAAAAAAAGTTTATTAATTAAATCTCCATTTCAAAAAAAAACTGCACAATCTAAAACAGCTTAATGAGTAAATCATTTTTACTTCTATCATTTTTGATGGGTGTTGTTGTCCTATCCTCAAATTATCTTGTTCAATTTCCAATTAATTATTATGGTTTAAATGAAATATTAACCTACGGAGCTTTCTCTTATCCGATCGCTTTTTTAATTACAGATTTAGCTAATAGATCTTATGGAAAAAGAGTTGCAAGAAAAATTGTATATTTTGGCTTTGTACTAGGAATTGGTTTTACAGTTTTATTTTCTACTGATTTTGCAGATCTTATATCTATTCGTATAGCTATTGGGTCTGGAATTGCATTTTTAACTGCACAATTATTAGATGTCCAAATATTTGACAGATTAAGAAAGAAAGAATGGTTTATTGCACCATTAACTTCTTCAATGATTGGCTCAACAATCGATACATTTTTTGTGGCCATTCAATTAATGTAATAGCATTAGTAATATCATCAAATAATCCTAGATTGTGAATTTCATCTAAACTATTTATTCTAAATAAATCATAATGATTAATTTTGATTTGTTTAATTTGATACTCATTTAATAAATTGAATGTAGGACTTGTTACTTCAGTTATTTTAAGTCCATTTTGTTTTTGAAAATTGTTGATTAGATATCTAATAAAAGTAGTTTTTCCGACACCCATCTCACCCACAAAAAAAACTACATGTCCTAATTTCAATTTCTTTGAAATCTTTTCAGCTAATTCTTCTGTTTTTTTTTCTGAAGATAAATTGATAAAATCACTTTTAGTAGCGATAGGCATTAGGTTTGAAAGGTCCCTCTACCCCTACACTGATATAATCTGCTTGATCTTTAGAAAGTTTAGTTAATTTAGCACCAACTTTTTTAAGATGAAGTGTAGCTACTTTCTCATCTAAATGTTTTGGTAAAACATAAACTTTGTTTTCGTAATTTTTATGATTATTCCATAGTTCTATTTGAGCAATAACTTGATTTGTGAAAGAAGCGCTCATTACAAAACTTGGATGCCCTGTAGCACAACCCAAATTTACTAATCTACCTTCTGCCAATAAAATTATTCTTTTTTTACTAGGTAGTTCAATTTCATGTACTTGGGGTTTTACTTCGGTCCATTTGTAATTTTTCAAAGCTTCAACCTGAATTTCATTATCGAAATGTCCGATATTACATAAGATTGCTCTATCCTTCATATCTCTCATGTGGTCAGCTGTAACAATATCTTTATTACCAGTCGCAGTTACAACTATATCTGCTTTACTAATTGCTTCATCCATTAAAACAACTTCGTAACCTTCCATTGCAGCTTGCAATGCACATATTGGATCTGCTTCAGTAACCAAAACACGAGCCCCACTCTGCCTTAATGATGCAGCACTTCCTTTTCCAACATCACCAAAGCCTGCAACGATTGCAATCTTTCCTGACATCATTACATCAGTGGCTCTTCTAATTCCATCAACTAAACTTTCTCTACACCCATATAAGTTATCAAATTTTGATTTGGTAACAGAATCATTCACATTTATTGCTGGAACCATCAAAGAATTTTCTTTTTCCATTTTATTCAAAGCTTTTATCCCTGTAGTTGTCTCTTCCGAAACTCCTTTAACATCTTTTAATAAATCTTTATATTCATTGTGCATCATTGCTGTTAGATCCCCACCGTCATCTAAAAGCATATTAGGTTTCCAACTTTTCTTACCTTCAATGGTTTGTTTTATGCACCAAACATATTCCTCCTCTGTTTCTCCTTTCCACGCATAAACTGGAATACCAGCTTTTGCTATCGCTGCTGCTGCATGGTCTTGAGTAGAAAAAATGTTACAAGATGACCATCTTACTTCTGCACCTAAATCTACTAAGGTTTCAATTAATACTGCTGTTTGTATTGTCATATGCAAACAACCTATAATTCTTGCGCCCTTTAAAGGAGATTTTCCAGCGTACTCCTCCCTTAAAGCCATAAGTCCTGGCATTTCACTTTCAGCAATTGAAATTTCTTTTCGTCCAAATTCTGCTTGTGATAAATCTCTTACTTTATAATCTTCCATCGTGGCTCTTCTAACAATTAAAAATTAATTAATCAATAAAACTCTTTAAACTTTTGGAAATTCTATTTCCATACTTGCTCCTTTTTTATCTTCTCTATTAGTTGCTTTGATTGTGGCATTATGTAAATCAACTAAATTTTTTACTATATTCAATCCTAGACCAGAATGCTGTCCAAATTTATCTGGTCTGTTACTGTAGAATCTTTTAAATATTTTATTCGTGTCTTTTTCTTTAAAACCCTGACCCTCATCTAATATCTTTATGTACACTTTATTATCCTCTGATTTCGAAACTTGCACAATTACATCTTTATTATCATCACTAAAAGAAATCGCATTATCTAAAAGGTTTGCAATGATTTGTTCAATTCTGTTTTCGATTCCATAAATTAAATATTTATTTTTACCATCATTTTTATAAGAAATGTTAATTCCTCTTTTTACTTTATAAATATTATTAAAATCATCTACTACTGACTTAATTATTGGCTCAATATCTATTTTTTTTATTTTTTCTTTACTTAATGCAACTTCATCTTTTAACATTTGTGAGTAATCAGTAATCAATCTTTCAATTCTTTGTACATCATGGCTTAAAATATTAATCAATTTAAGTCTCTGTTCAGAGTCTTGTGCATCATGTAAAATTTCTGATGCACTTTTTAATGATGCCAATGGATTACGAATTTCGTGGACAAGATCAGTTGAAAAATTTTCTGCATGTGAAATTCTTTTTTGTAATTCTAAAGTCATATCATCTAAAGAATTAGAGAGTAAACCAAGTTCATCATTTCTTGATTTTAATGTATCTATATTTGTTTTTTTTGTGTCTTTATTTTTTATGATTTTGGTATAACTGACTAAATTTTTAATTGGTTTTAAAAAATATCTATTTAAAACAAACGAAAAAATTAATATTACGATACCAACTGCAATTGCAGTCCTAATTACAAAAGTTTTTCTTTCATCTATGGCAGCTTTTATATCATTAGCATTTTCTGTTATTGCTAAATATCCTATATTTTCTCCATCTTTCATCACGTTTTTGATGGTGGTCAATTTAAATTTATTAAATTCTTCCTCAGTAAATGTAAAAGGGATTCCAAAATTTTTAGACGTTGCGTAATTTAAAAGAATATCATTTAAAGACACATTATTTTCATTTCCAATATCTATATTTTTTTCTTCAGTGATTTTTTTTGTTGTTGTTGAGTCCAACACCTCTAACTCAATGGTATCCAACCTTTGTGAAAATGATCTTGGATCTAAGTCTAATGTATCAGTATCTCCTATTAGATTAAGTTTATTATCAAAAAATATTACTCTATCCAAGTTCTGAAAAAGAAATCTTGTTGAAAACAAAAATTTTCTAATATCTTTTTCAACAAATTTTACATTTAATCTCGTTAGATTATCAATTGTATTATTGATAACCTCAATATGATTTGAGGATTTTTTTTTAATTAAATTTGGTTGGACATTTTTCAAATAAACAAATGTGAACAAGCCTATTATTGTGAAAAAAATAGAATTTATAAATAAAAATTTTTTTAAAATTGATAAGTTCTTAAGAAAATTGCTGAGCATTAACTAACATTCCATCTATATCCGCTTCCATATCTAGTTTCTATAGCTGAAAATTCAGGATCAACTTTTTTGAATTTTTTTCTGATTCTTTTAACGTGACTATCAATTGTTCTATCCTCAATATCTGTATCCTCTCTATAAGCAATATCCATTAATTGAGCTCTCTCTTTTATAATTCCTGGTCTTTTGGCTAGCTCTTTTACCAGTAAAAATTCTGTAGTAGTCAATTTATCAGGCAATTGTTTCCCATTCCATTCGCACTCTAATTGGGACGGATCAAGTTTTAATTTTCCATGCGATATAATACTTTTATTTTCTTCAAGAGTTTCTTTGGAATCTTTTTTTCTTAGTTGAACTCTAATTCTTTCAATTAAAACTTTAATTGAAAAACCACCTGATTTTTTTACGAAATCATCAGCACCTAATTTCAGTCCTAGTAATTCGTCAATTTCATCATCTTTAGAAGTCAAAAAAATAACTGGTAATGAGGTTTTTTTTCTCAATTTCTTGAGCAATTCCTCACCGTCCATTTTTGGCATTTTTATATCAACAATAGCTAGATCTGGCGGTGTCCTGGTTAATCCAATTAATGCACTCTCTCCATCAATGTAAGTCTGAACTTTAAAACCTTCTTTTTCAAGTGCAATACTTAAGCTAGTTAGAATATTTCTGTCATCATCTACTAAGGCAATTGTTTGTTTTTGCATACTTAATTATAAAAATACTAAATTGTTCTAATTTGGGCAAATAAATTAATGTAATGTACCCCAATTTTCTCCAGTGTTTAAATCTACTGTAAGAGGTATTGAGAAAGAATGTTGATCACTCTCAGCAACGCTAGACATTTCTTCAATTATCACTTTGGATATTTTTTTAACTTCATTTTTAGGACTTTCAAAAATTAGTTCATCATGGATTTGAAGTAACATCTTTGTTTTGTTGAGTTTTTGCTCCTTTAATTTTTTATCAATTCTTATCATTGCTAATCTCATTATTTCAGCAGCTGACCCTTGTATTGGAGCATTAATTGCTGCACGTTCTTGAAAGTTTCTCACATTATAATTTTTATCATTTATATTTATAAAATGAGATCTTCTTCCAAAAATATTACTTACATAACCACTTTTTCTACAAAATTTAATTGTTCGATCCATATAAACTTTTATTTCGGGGAACTTTGAGAAATATGAATTTAAAAACTCTTCCGCTTCAAAATTAGAGACATTTATTTGCTTCGCTAATCCATACTGCGAAATTCCATAAATTATTCCAAAGTTTATGGCTTTAGCCTTTCTTCTTTGATCTTGATTCACCTTATTAATATCAATATTAAAAATTTGGCTAGCAGTTAAAGAGTGTATATCCTCATTATTTTGAAAGGCTTTTTTTAATTCTTTAACATCGGCCAAATCAGCTAAAATTCTCATTTCAATTTGATTATAGTCTGCTGAAATTAAAATATTATCCTTGTCAGCAACAAAAGCTTTACGAATATCTCTGCCATCTTCTGATTTAATTGGAATATTTTGCAAGTTAGGATCACTTGAAGCTAATCGTCCTGTAGTCGTTGCTGCTAATAAAAAAGAAGTATGAACTTTTTTTGTATCGGGATTAATATGTTCGGGTAATGAGTCTGAATAAGTATTTTTTAGTTTTGAAACTTGCCGCCAGTCTAAGACTAATTGTGGAAATTTATGACCTTTAAAAGCAAGATCTTCTAACACTGTGGCACTTGTTGCAAAGCTTCCCTTTTTAGTTTTTTTTAAGTCTGCAATCTTAAGATCATTATATAAAATTTCACCCAGTTGTTTTGGAGAAGCAATATTAAACTCTTTCTTGGAGAGTTTAAAAACTTCTTTCTGAATTTTTTCAATCTTTTTTTCAAATTTGGTAGATAATGTTTTGAGAAACTTTTTATCAACTTTAATACCCTGTATTTCCATATCAGCTAAAATTTTAAGTAATGGCTTTTCAAAAATTTCATAAATATTAATCATTTTTTCTTCTTTCAAACTTTTATAGAATTTTTTATATAGTCTATAAGTTATGTCAGCGTCCTCAGCGGCATAATCTTTTGCTTTTTCTAAATCGACTTCACTAAAATTTATCTGTTTCTTTCCAGAACCAACTAATTCTTTGAATTTTATTGTTTTATGATTCAGATGAATTTCAGATAACGTATCCATATTGTGTCTATTTTTTCCAGCATCTAGCACATAAGACATGAGCATGGTATCCTCCATAGCTGATAGTGTTATCCCGTGATTGAAAAATACAATAAAATCAAATTTAATGTTCTGACCTATTTTTTTGATACTTGGATCTTCAAGTAAAGGTTTTAATTTTTTAAGCACTATGTCTTTATCAATGCATTTTTTTGAATTATGTCCTATTGGTATGTAACAAGCTTTTCCAATCTTAGAACTCAAAGATACTCCAACTAAATCTGCTTGATGAGGATCTAAAGAATTTGTTTCTGTATCAACTGCAACTTCTCCTATTTCCTCAGCTTCCTTAATCCATGCATCAATTTTACTGTGTTCTGTTATTAAAAAATAATTTTTCTTATCAATTTCAACTTTTTTTTCCTTTATCTGAACATCCTTTTTTTCACCATTAAAATCTGGTTCCCCATAAGCAGAAATAGCAGAGCTAAGTAACCTATTAAACTCCATTTCTCTTAGAAATTTATAAAGTTTATCTTTATCAATTCTTTTTAATTCAAAATCATTAAGTTTCATTTCAATTGGAGCATCGTGCTTTAATGTTACTAATTTTTTACTTATTAAAGCTTTATCTTTGTTGTTTAATAAAGTCTCTCTTCTCTTATTTTGTTTGATTTCATCTGCCGATTTTAAAAGTGTCTCTAAATCGCCATACTTATTAATCAATTCTGCTGCAGTTTTTACACCAATACCAGGAACACCAGGAACATTATCACTGCTATCCCCAGCTAGAGCCTGAACATCTATAACTTTATCTGGATCTACTCCAAATTTGTTTTTTACATCCTCATTAGAGATGAACTTATTTTTCATTGGATCAAAAATACGAACATCTTTTCTATATAATTGCATTAAATCTTTATCTGATGAAACTATTGTTACCTTTGCACCTTTTTTTAAAATCTGATCAACATAAGTTGCAATCAAATCGTCTGCTTCATAATTAACTAATTCAACAGAGGGTAAATTAAAGGCTAAAACCGATTTTCTTATATATTCAAATTGTGGTGCTAAGTCATCTGGTGCCTCAGACCGATTGGCTTTATAATCACTATAAATTTCATTTCTAAAAGTCTTTCTCGCTGAATCAAAAATAACAGCAAAATGCGTTGGTTTCTGAAGATTTTCATTTGATTTTGAGTCTTCAAGAAGTTTAAACAACATACTGCAAAAACCACTTACTGCTCCAGTCGGTAATCCATCACTTTTTCGAGTTAATGGTGGTAAGGCATAATATGCTCTAAATATATAACCTGATCCATCAATGAGATAAAAATGATCTGTTTTTTGAATCTTATTCATTAAAATTTAATATAGATTAAAGATAAAAATAAGAGTATTATTTTTTATGGAACTTATAAAGCAAAATACTCAAAACCAGCTTATAAAATCATTATTGATTATCTTTATAGGTTCAATAATTCTTACGATTTCCGCCAAAATCAAGATACCTTTTTATCCAGTTCCAATGACTATGCAAACATTCATAGTTTTATTTTTAGGCATCAGCTTTGGATATAAAATAGCTCTAGCCACTGTAGGTTTGTACTTATTGGAAGGTATATTGGGTTTACCAGTATTTTCTAATTCTCCTGAAAGAGGAATTGGTTTGGCTTATTTCACAGGTCCAACAATGGGGTATTTAATTGGATTTCTATCAGCGTGTTTTTTAGCCTCATTCGTTAAAAATGATGATAATTATTTTTTAATTTTTTTTAAATTAATATTTTCAGTTTCAACAATTTATATCCTAGGTATTCTGTGGCTAGGTACATTAATTGGGTGGGATAAACCTATTTTAAAATTAGGTGTATTGCCTTTTTTAGTTTCTGAAATTTTCAAAATTTGTCTACTTACTTTTTTAGCGAAGAAAATTATAAAATTTAGAAAATTTATTTAGGCGATCTTTTAGATAATATTCTTTGAAGAGTTCTTCTGTGCATTTTAAGCCTTCTTGCAGTCTCAGAAACATTTCTATTACATAATTCAAATACTCTATGAATATGTTCCCATTTAACCCGATCTGCTGACATTGGATTTTCAGGAGGTGCAGCTTTTTTTGATGGATCTGCTAATAACGCTTTTTCTACATCGTCCGCATCTGCTGGTTTAGCTAAATAGTCAATAGCACCCTCTTTGATTGCAGCTACAGCAGTTGGAATATTTCCATATCCAGTTAGCATTATGATTCGACTTAGTGAATTTGATGATTGAATTTCTTTTACAACCTCTAATCCATTTCCATCATTTAACCTAAGGTCAACTACTGCAAAACCTGGTTTTTTCACTTTAACCATGTCTTTACCTTTTTGCACACTCTCAGCTTGTAAGACCTCAAACCCCTTTTTTTCCATTGCTCTCGCTAATCTCTCCCTAAAAGGATTGTCATCATCCACTATTAATAAGGATTTATTGTCAAAATCAGCCAGATTTTGTAATGGAGCTTGGTTTTTCATGACCATAATATGGATATTTTTTTCCACAATTCAATAGGCCATTATTTGCTTTACATTGAATAACTATTCAATTAATTGCTCGAATATTAAAGTTTTTTTTAAATAAAAGACTTTTTTTTTGTTAAATTTTTTTTGGGGGGCATTTAAAATGCAAAAATTTAAGTCAGTTGAAGAATTAGTAAATCAACTGAAACCGGAAAAACCTGTCTATTGTATAAGGAAGAATTCTATTCTTTCTGCCTCAAAATTCTTTCAAAAGAAATTTCCAGGAAAAATACTATATGCTGTAAAAACTAATCCCCATCCCGAAGTTATCAAAACTTTGATAAGAAGCGGAATTAATCAATTTGATGTTGCGTCTATCGAAGAAATCAAAGCAGTGAGGAAATTTGATAATGCTGCAAAATGTTCTTTTATGCATACTGTTAAAAGTAGAGAAAGCATAAAGGAAGCTTATTACAATTTTGGAATAAAAACTTTTGCTTTAGATACTAAAGATGAATTAATAAAAATTATCGAAACAACAGACAATGCTAAAGATTTAGAATTATTTATTAGAGTTGCTGTTTCCAATGAGCATGCTGAAATAGATTTATCAAAAAAATTCGGTGCTTTGAATTCTGAAGCTTCAGGACTGTTAAGACTTGCAAAACTTCATTCAAAAAAAATTGGCTTGAGTTTTCATGTTGGTTCCCAATGTATGCACCCAATTTCATACTCTAAAGGAATTAATGAAGTGGGAAATATAATTAAAAAAACTAAAATAATTCCAGATTATATTAATATCGGTGGAGGCTTCCCAACAATTTATCCTGATCTTGTGCCTCTATCTTTGGAAAGCTATATGGAGGAAATTAAAAAAAGTTTAGAAAATTTAAATCTAAAGAATATGCCTCAAATAATTTGTGAACCTGGGAGAGCTTTGGTTGCAGAAAGTGGATCAACAATCGTGAGAGTTAATTTGAGAAAAAAACAAAAACTTTATATTAATGATGGTACTTACGGTACACTTTTTGATGCTGGAACACCTAATATAGTTTTTCCATCAAAATTAATTAAAGAAAATTCAAGTAAGATTATTTCCAAGAAAATGACTGCATTTGATTTTTATGGACCAACATGTGACAGTATGGATTATATGAAAGGTCCCTTCCTACTTCCTAATAATATAAAAGAAAATGATTACATTGAACTTGGTCAATTAGGATCATATGGTTTAACTTTTAGAACTCAATTTAATGGTTATTACTCTAATGAGATTTATGAAGTTGAGGATAAACCAATAATGTCTATGTATGATAAGAATTCAGACAAAGCTACTCTAGTTGCTTAATGTCAGAAAATAAAAATCTTGGTCACAACAGTAAAAAAGATTTCTTAAAAAAACCTGTAGAGCATATTGATATTACATCTTTCGATTCTAGAAAAATTATCTCTTCCATGGAAAAAATGTCTTTTGTTTCAAGAGAAACAGCAAACGCAGCCAATATTTATAATGAAATGTTGAAAGACAAAGAATGTACAATTTTTTTAACATTAGCAGGTTCAACATCTGCTGCCGGTTGTATGAATATTTATAAAGATTTAGTTAAATATAATATGGTTGATGCAATAGTGGCGACTGGCGCTTCAATAATTGACATGGATTTTTTTGAAGCTCTTGGTTTTAAACACTATCAAGGGTCTCAATTCCAAGATGATACTGAATTAAGAAAAAATTATATCGATAGAATTTACGACACATACATAGACGAAGATGAGTTGCAGATTTGTGATAAAAAAATATGTGAAATCGCGGATACCTTGGAACCTAGAAGCTATACATCAAGAGAATTTATTAAAGAAATGGGTAAATATTTAAAAAAAAATTCTACTAAAAAAGACTCTTTGATTGAAACAGCATACGATAATGATGTTCCAATTTTTTGCCCAGCTTTCACCGACTCCAGTGCTGGATTTGGTTTAGTTATACATCAAGAAAAAAATCCAAAAAAGCATATGACAATCGACTCTATAAGAGAATTTAGAGAATTGACTGAAATTAAAATACGCTCAAAGGGATCAGGTTTATTTATGATTGGTGGTGGTGTTCCAAAAAATTTTATTCAAGACACCGTAATTTGTGCTGAATTATTAGGCAAGGAAGTTGACATGCATAAATATGCGGTGCAAATCACAGTTGCCGACTCTAGAGACGGTGCATGCAGTAGTTCAACATTAAAGGAAGCAAGTTCATGGGGTAAAGTTGATGTCACAAAAGAACAAATGGTATTTGCTGAAGCCACTAGTGTACTACCCCTAATAGCTAGCGACGCTTATCACAGAGGTGAGTGGAAAAATAGGGATAAGAAAAAATTCACAAAAATTTTTGAGTAAAAATTGAAATATTTATCAAATAAAAATGGATTTTTAGGAGTCGACAATAAATTTAATTTCAAAGAAAAGGTTGTTGTGGTTCCATTTGGACTTGAGAAAACTGTTAGTTATGGTGGTGGCACCAGAAACGGACCTAAAGAAATTATAAAGGCTTCTCATCAAGTGGAATTATATGATGAAGAGCTAAATTGTGAACCTTATAAAAAAATTGGGATTAAAACATTAAAGCCCTTTAAGATTCATAGAAATATCAAAAAGGCTCTCGAGAAAATGTCAAATATAAATAAAGAAATTTTAGATAAAAGACTTTTTCCAATCACGTTTGGAGGTGAACATTCAATTACACCCGGATGTATTTATCCATTTGTTAAAAGATACAAACAAATTTGTCTCTTACATTTCGATGCCCATGCTGATTTAAGAAATATTTACAATGGTGAAAAGTTCTCTCATGCATCAGCAATAAGAAGGTGCTTAGACCATAAAAATATATCATTAATATCTTTTGGAATCAGAAATATATCAGAAAGTGAAATTCCATTTTTAAAAAAGAATAAATCAAGAATAAATATTTTTTGGGCAAAAGATAAATCAAAATGGGATTTAACAAAATTTAAAAAACTTATAAAAAATAAGACAGTTTATTTAACATTTGATGTCGATGGTTTCGACTCAAGTATTATGCCAGCCACTGGGACTCCTGAACCTGGTGGATTATTATGGGATGAGACACTCAATATAATTAAAATTGCCGCAAAAAATTCAAACATTGTTGGTGCTGACATCAATGAATTAGCACCTATTAAAGGTTTTAATTCATATAACTTTCTTGTTGCAAAGCTAGCTTATAAAATATTGTCTTATAAGTTTTTGATTTAAGCTTTAATTGGCTTAAAAGTTTTTAAGAGTAATCTAAATGGTATTAACATGATCAAAGCTACTATTACTTTCACAATCAAATCTCCAAGAGAAAGTGTAACCCATGGCACGCCAGTCCCATAAAATGATATTGAAAAAAACAAAAATGTATCGATTGTTGAGCCAATCATTGAAGAAGTTAATGGTGCAATAAACCATTCTTTCTTTCTTAATCTGTCAAATATTTGGACATCTAATAATTGTGCAGTTAAAAATGCAATTCCAGACCCAATAGCTATACGAATAGATATAAGATCTGCAAAATCAGTAGAAAATAAAACTGTAAAACCAATTCCTAGTACAAAGCCAAAATATACAATTTTTCTTGCAACTCTTTTTCCATAAGATCTATTAGCTAAATCTGTAATTAAAAAAGCGATCGGATAAGAGAAAGCTCCGTAGGTTAATATTTCATTTAAACCATAATAATTAATTGGAAATTGAACAAGATAATTTGAGGATAGGACAACAACACCCATCAAAAATGATAGAAGTAAAAATGATTTACTCATTAAGCTGTTTTAGATTGTGCAGTTTTTTTTTGAAATGGAGATTTAATTAATAAACTTTTTTTTAGTTTTTTTAATCTAGGAGATAAATTTTTATTTTTTACAGATTTTAAAAATTCATCAAAACTACCTTTTTTATCTACTGATCTAACCCCTGCATTACTCACTGTTAATTTTAAGCTTCTTTTTAAAAGTTCACTTGTAAATTTTACTTTTTTTAAATTAGGTAAGAATCTTCTTTTTGTCTTATTGTTAGCATGACTAACGTTATGACCTTTCATTGGATTTTTTCCAGTTAATTCACATTTTTTTGTCATAATTTGTTCGACTATATAAAGTGAGATATTGATGGCGTCAAGTTTATTAGATTATTCTAATCCTTTTTTCCTACTATTTCATTAAAGTTTTTTACACCATCTTTTAATAGTATTTCCTTTAGTTCTTTTTTAATTAGACCAACAATATTTGGACCTCTAAAAACCATGCCTGTATAAAGTTGTAAATAATCAGCTCCTGCTAAAAATTTTTGATAAGCAGAACTGCCAGAGTCCACACCACCTACGCCTATAATTTTAATTCTTCCTTTTAAAACTTTATAAAATTTTCTGATTAACTCTGAGGACTTTAACTCAATAGGTTTCCCGGATAATCCTCCTTTTTGATGGCTTTGAGTATTTTGTAAATTTTCTCTTGTTGTATCAGATGTGTTAGAAATTATAGCAGCTTCTATCTTGTTATCTAAAAGCACTTCAGAAATTTTCATAATTTCTTTATCATTAATATCTGGTGATACTTTTACCGCTATAGGTGTTTTAGAGTTAAGATTTCTCTTCTCTTTTTCTATTAGTTTTAAAAGATCATCTAATTTTTTTTGATCGTGAAAGTTTCTTAAATCTTCGGTGTTTGGTGAGGAAATATTAACAGTGATATAATCAGAGACCCCGTTAAACATTTTTAAACACTGTATATAATCATTTGTTCTATCTTCTGAGTCTTTATTAGGTCCAATATTTATTCCAAGTAATCCAGTTGGATTATTTCTTTTAATTCGATCTGCAATATTTTTTGAACCTAGATTATTGAAACCAAGTCTATTTATCAGGGCCTCATCTTCTACTAGTCTAAAAACTCTAGGTTTGGGATTTCCGTATTGTTCTAATGGTGTAACAGTTCCTACTTCGACGAAACCAAACCCTAAATTGAACAATGAATTATATACCTCGGCATTCTTATCAAATCCTGCTGCCATACCAATTGGATTTTCTATTTCTTTATTAAATAATTTAGTCTTAAAAAGAGGATTATTTTTTTCTTCATCTAAAATATTCGGTATAAAATTAAATTTTAGTGACTTTATCGCTAAACTATGAGCCGTCTCGGGATCTAATTTAAAAATTAAAGATCTTAAATTTGAAAACATTATTTAATTTTATTTAATATAAGATCTTTTGTTTCTTTCACACCAAAAAAACTAATAAAAAAACCCATCCTTGGTCCATTTTCGTCTCCAAAAACTACTTCATAAATTAATTTAAACCAATCTCGAAGGTTCTCAGTGTATCCATTTTCTTTACCAGTCGAATATATCATTGTTTGAATATCTTCTGGTTTCATTTTGTCATCACATTTATCTAAAGTTTTTACCAGGGCCTCTAAAGCTTTTTTTTCTTCACCATTAGGCTTTTTATATTTTTTTTTCAATTTTATTACGTCGTTAAAATATTTTATTGCATAGCCTACTAAATTATCAAAGATAGGATTATCTTTCTCAGAAATGTCTTTTTTATATTTTTTAACAAATTTCCAAAGAAGTTCCTTGCTGTCAGCATTACTTGTTTCGACCAAGTTTAATAACATCGAAAACGACATAATCATATTTTCTTTAGGCACCAAACTATTATGAACATGCCACACAGGATTCATAAGTAGCTGCAACTCATTTTGATTTTTTGCTTTCTCAATCAGATCCAAATAATCATCGACAGTTTTTGAAACTATTTCTTTGTAAAGTTTTTTTGCTCTTTTTGGATTTTGATACATATACAGCGACAAACTTTCAGGAGAAGCATACTCTAGCCATTGATCAATAGTAATGCCGTTTCCCTTTGATTTTGAAATCTTCTCTCCTTTTTCATCCAAAAATAGTTCATATGCAAACCCTGAGGGATTTGTTTTTCCAATCAATTTGATAATTTTTGTTGAAAGTATTGCACTCTCTATAAGATCTTTTCCATACATTTCAAAATCAACATCTAGTGCATACCATCTCATAGCCCAATCGACTTTCCACTGTAATTTACAATTTCCGTCATAAATGCTTGTTTCCAAATCTTTTCCATTATTATCAAAAACAATAATAGATTTTTCTTTATTAATATTTTTTACAGGTATTTCTAGAACATGACCTGTAACCGGACAAATTGGAAGAAATGGACTATACGTTTTTTGTCTCTCTTTTCCTAGTGTAGGAAGTATTATATTCATTATACCATCATAATTCTCTAAAATAACTTGGAGAGAAGAGTTAAAGAAACCTGATTTATAAAGTGATGTTGAACTTTTAAAATTATATTTAAATTTAAAATTGTTTAAAAATTTTTTTAGCATTTCATTATTATGCTCACCAAAACTATTAAATTTTTGAAAGGGATCAGGCACATTAGTAAGCGGTTTGTGTAAATTTTTTTCTAATAATTCTTTTTGTGGAACGTTGTCAGGTACTTTTCTTAGACCGTCCATATCATCTGAAAAAGTAATGATTTCGGTTGGTAAATCAGTCAAATGTTTTAATGCATTTACAATCATTGATGTCCTTGCAACTTCTCCAAAAGTTCCTATATGTGGAAGACCACTGGGACCATAACCTGTTTGGAGAATTATTTTGCCTTTTTTTTCTATAAAAGATTTTCTTTCTCGAAGCATTTTTTTTGCTTCAACGAAAGGCCATGCACTTGTTTTATCAAAATTCTCTTTTTTAATCATGATTAATTCAAATAAAATCTTAAATTAACGCTTTAACTTATTCTTATAGAGTTGAAATTTATTTACCATAAAATAATGTTCTATCAAAATGTCTAATTATAAAACTGTTTTTTTTACACTTGGAATTCTTCAAATAATTCTTGGAATTTTTATGTTGATCCCAATATTTGTTCAATTTTTTTTTAATGAAATTGACTCCTCTTTTTTTGGTGCCTCAATTATTACAATTATTTTTGGTACGCTATTTTTTTTATCTAATCTTGATCATGATAAGAAGTTAAATTTACAGCAAGCTTTTTTATTGACCGCGTTATCTTGGCTAAGTATCGCAATTTTTGGTTCACTTCCTCTAATATTTTCTGAAGTCAATTTTTCGTTTACCAATGCATTTTTTGAGAGTATGTCAGGCATTACAACAACTGGTTCAACAATCATTCCAAACTTAGAGGAGATGCCCAAAGCAATTTTGCTTTGGAGAGCAATTCTTCAATGGTTGGGTGGTATTGGAATAATTGTTATGGCGATCACTTTGATGCCAATAATGAATGTTGGTGGTATGCAATTATTCAAAATTTCTAACAGTGACTCATCAGAAAAAATTCTTCCTAAATCGAAAGAAATTGCGTTGAGATTAATTTACATTTATTCAGGTCTCACTACTCTTTGCGCAATATCATATAAAATTCTTGGGATGAATACTTTTGATAGTATAACCCATTCTATGACAACAATAGCAACTGGGGGTTTTTCAAACTATAACGAGTCCATTGGTTTCTTTAATAGTTTTTCAATAGAAATTTCAGCAATGATTTTTATTATCTTGGGAAGTTTACCTTTTATCGCTTATATCAAATTCTTAAACGGTAATAAAAGAATATTTTTTTCAGATATTCAAATTAGAACTTTTTTGAAAATAATCTTAATAAGTATTCTGATCTTATCAATTTATTTGTTTTTAAATAAATCGTCTGAACTAAACTTCAGAACAGTTTTATTCAATGTAATATCAATTTTGACAGGTACTGGATATGTAAATGCACAATTTGATAACTGGGGTGGATTTCCTTTAATTATATTTATTGGTTTAATGTTTATCGGTGGATGCGCTGGCTCAACGACCTGTGGTATTAAAATATTTAGATTTCAAATACTTTATTCATTTGTTTTGAATCAACTTAAAAAGATTATTTATCCCAAGGGAATTTTCGTTCTAAAATATAACCAAAGTCCTGTTGATGATAAATTTACCGCATCAATTATCTCTTTCATTTATATGTACCTGGTAATTTTTTTTGTGATTACAGCATTATTATCTTTGACAGGTCTTGACTTTATTACTTCAATTTCTGGTGCTGCAACATCTATCTCAAATGTAGGACCTGGCCTAGGTTCGACTATTGGGCCAAACGGAAATTTTTCATCACTACCTGATATCTCTAAGTGGATTTTAAGTTTTGGTATGATTTTGGGGAGATTAGAATTATTTGCAATTCTTGTATTATTTTTACCATCTTTTTGGAGGAATTAAATTTGATAGAAATTAAAAAAAACTCTTTGTCTGAAATGTTCTCGGTTTATTTTGACAAAAGAATGCTCAAAATTTTATTGCTTGGTGCAATATCAGGTTTTCCATGGGTTTTGATTGGAAGTAGTCTAAGTTTATGGTTAAAAGAAGATGGACTAAGCAGATCAACTGTTGGATGGGCTGGATTAATTTTTGCAGTTTACGCATTTAATTATTTATGGGCACCTTTAATAGATAGAATACAAATACCATATTTAACAAAAAAAATAGGTCACAGAAGAGGATGGATTGTTTTGATGCAAATTATCATCTTACTCTCACTTGCTCTTTGGAGTTTACTCGATCCATCTGAAAATTTAGCTTTAGTTGTTTCAGTAGGCTTAATAATTGCTATAGCATCATCAACTCAAGATATAACAGTTGATGCTTTAAGAATTGAACAGATTGGTGAGGATGAGGGAAAATCCATGGCTGCTGGAGCCGCAATCGCGGTTGTCGGTTGGTGGACAGGATATAAGTTAGGTGGGGTACTATCATTATTTGCAGCAGATATTCTTCAAAACATTGGTTTTGAAAATTATTGGCAACTAACTTTCTTAATTTTGGGGATTTTAGTAATTTTAATGAACATTGGCTTAATGTTCATTGACGAGTCTGAAAATTTAGAGAGACAAGATCAACAAAAAGAAAATGACAAATTAATATCATCTCAATTTAAAAATCAAAATATATTTACAAAATTGATAACCTGGGTTGCTGGAACAATAAGTGGCCCAATCATTAGTTTTTTTAAAAAAAATGGCTTTTCGATCGCTTTAGGAATTTTAGGATTTGTTTTTTTATTTAAAGTGGGAGAGGCATTTCTTGGAAGGATGTCTATAATTTTTTATAAAGAAATAGGTTTTAGTAAATCAGATATCGCTATTTACTCTAAAACGTTAGGTTGGATTACTACTGTGACGTTTACTCTTTTAGGTGGGCTTTTTGTAATAAGATCCGGGGTGTTAAAAGCAATGTTTTTTGCTGGAGTTATGATGGCAAGTACAAACCTTTTGTTCAGTGTATTGGCCTGGAGTGATAAATCAGAATTTTTATTTGCTATTGCAGTTATTTTTGATGATATAGCTGCTGCATTTGCAACAGTAGCTTTTGTAGCCTTTATATCTATGCTCGTAGACAGAGCCTATACAGCAACTCAATATGCGCTCTTAGCCTCAATAGGCACCGCTGGTAGAACAACTTTGGCCTCCTCCTCTGGTGCCCTTGTTGATTGGTTAAATGGTGATTGGGGAATATTTTTCATTTTGACTGCGCTAATGGTAATTCCTTCATTAATAATCCTATGGATCATGAAAAATAAACTACAACTAAGTGAAAAATAATTTTTTAAATAAACCTGTAGCTAACATTTACCTTAAACCATCTCATAATTCTGAGGTAGTTTCACAAATTTTATATGGAGAGAAATTTAAGATTCTATTGAAAAGAAAAAAATATATAAAAATAAAAACTCATTATGACAGTTATATTGGATATATAAAAAAAGATAAATTTTTAAAAAATTTTAAACCCTCATATAAAATTTCAAAAATTAAATCTAGAATTTTCTTTAAAAGAGATAAAAGATTTTTGTCCTCAAACCATTATCTATATTATGGATCTGGTGTGTGTAAACGAAATGAAAATAAAAAGTATATAGAATTTGAAAAAAATAAATGGATCAAAAAAAGTGATATCAAAAATATTGATCATCATGAGAAAAATTATATCAAAATATTCCAATTCTTTTTAAACACAAAATACTTATGGGGCGGAAAAACCTGTGATGGGATTGATTGTTCAGCATTAATTCAAATCTATTTTTATTACAACAGAATATTTTTTCCAAGAGATACAAAAGATCAAATAAGATTTTGTAAAAGAAAAAGAAGTAAAAATCGACTTAAAGGAGATATCGTATTTTGGAAAGGACATGTTGGTATATGTCTAAATAAAGCTAGATTTATTCATGCTTATGGACCAAAAAAGAAGGTGTTAATAATGCCAACAGTACAAACAATTAAATTAATTGATAAAACCGCAAATCTTAAAGTTAAAAAAGTAAGTAATATAAGTAATATTTAATCTCTACCAAAGTCAGGCTTATTTACATCCTGTTTTAATTTAATAATTTTAGACCTAACTTTTTTAGTCTGAGATAATTTTTTTAAAATTGATCTATTATTTTTAGAATTTATATCTTTTTTGAAAGATTTTAAGTTTTTGATAAATAAGTCTATAGCTTTTGTAACATTAACCTTATTATCAAAAAAAATATCTCTCCACATAATTTCATTTGAAGCAGCTATTCTTGAAAAATCTCTCAACCCCCCAGCACTGTATTTGATAAGCCCAAATTTAAGTATTTTTTCAAAATCTTGAGCCGATTTAACCAAATTATAGGCAATTAAATGAGGTAAATGACTTGTGATAGAAAAAACTTTGTCATGTTTTTCAGAGTTCATAATAACAGTTTTTGAGCCCATCTTTTTCCAAAAAGAAATTAAAAATTTTAAATTCTTAGAACTTGTTTTTTTATCCTTAATTATTACACACCATTTATCCTCAAACATATCGGCTTTTCCAAATTCAGGTCCACTCACCTCTGATCCAGCGATAGGGTGACTCCTAACCCAATTTATACCACGCTTCAAAAAATTTTTAATTATTTTTGATGACTCTATTTTTGAAGATCCCACATCAGTAATCAGTGTCTTTGGCGAAATAGTTTTATTAATTTTAAGAATAAGTTTTTTATATTCAC
>CACGXX010000008.1:0-25584 GCA_902577125.1 uncultured Pelagibacteraceae bacterium
GGAAATTTCTAAGGGAAATGTTGCTGGATTTATATTTGTTATAAATCTTTTTGATCTTCATGGTTCAGATAGTTTAATAAAAAAAGGATACAGAGTAGAAAACTTAATTGAATTCCCTGGTCATTAGATTTTTAAAATTTGGGCCTATAATAAGAATTTTTTCCCCTCATAGAACTTAAAAGTCCTAATAATCTCATCTCGTAAATTTTTCTTTTAAAAGTATTTAAAGTAATTAAATAAAATAAGAATTTAATTTTTGCTGAGATCAAGTTTTTAAATACTTTAAGTAAAGCAATCAAATAACCATAATGTTTCTTATTAAAATAGAATTTTGACCACATCCAATGCCAATTTCTTAAATATTCAATTTCATTTTTAAAGCTTGGATCTACTGCTTTCCCTCCCTGATGATGAATTTTTGATTTTGGAAATATGTAAATATTTTCATCAATTTCTATTATTCGCTTACATAAATCCTCATTTTCAAGATATAAAAAAAAATTCTCATCAAAAAAATTAAAGTCATTTATTTTTTTTAATTTTTTTAAATTTAAAAGCATTGCATATCCATCAACACTTTTGACTTTAAATGGCCTTACTGGGTCAAAATTATTACCCCTCTCTAAAATATAATTCGGATATTTATCATTACTTGAAATTGGAGCAATAATTGCAAAATTTTCAATTTTTTTAGATGCTGTTATTATTTCATCTACACAATTATTTTCTAAAGTGACATCTGGATTTAATATTAATGCAAAATCTTTATTCACATTCTTTATGCCTAGATTATTTCCTGCACCCATACCTAAATTTTTTTTTGAGAGAATGCATTTGACATTTTTATACTCTAATTCAATTTTTTTTTTGAATTCAAAGTTATTAGAGTTGTCAATAACAACTATTTCAATTTCACTACCTATAGAATCAATACAATTTTTTATTACATGATCACTTCTATAACTTACGATAATGACTGAGAGATTTTGCCTAGTTATTGACATAATATATATATACTCGACTATACTAAAATTTGTTTTTAATGTAAAAATCAAAAAATGAAAAAAATCATAGTTACTGGTGGTTTAGGATTTATAGGAAGTAACCTAATAGAACTATTATTAAAAAAAAATTTTTATGTTATTAACATAGATAAAAGAACTTACTCATCGAATCTTTATAATACAAATGAATTCAAAAATTCTAAAAAATATAAGTTAATAAAGCTTGATATTGTTAATAAAAAAATTGAAAAAATTTTTTTTAGATATAAACCTTTGGGAATTTTTAATTTAGCTGCAGAAACTCATGTTGATAGATCTATTGATAATCCAGATAGTTTTATCCACAGTAATATTGTTGGAGTTTACAACTTATTAGAATGTTTTAAAAATTTTTCAAAAAACAATAAATCAAAATTCATTCATATATCGACTGATGAGGTTTATGGTGACGTTATAAAAGGAAGAACAAATGAAAAATATCCCTACCAACCAAGCTCTCCGTATGCTGCAAGTAAAGCATCATCAGACCATTTAGTAAATTCATACATTAGAACTTACAAATTAAGAGCGATAGTAACTAATTGCTCAAACAATTATGGTCCAAAGCAACATCCAGAAAAATTAATACCAAAATTAATTTATAATATTATGAACAATAAACCCCTACCAATTTATGGTAAGGGAACTAATTCTAGAGAATGGATATATGTAAAAGATCACTGTGAGGCGTTAATCAGGGTTTTTCAGAAAGGAAAAATAGGTGAATTTTATAATATTGGTTCTAATAAGAATTTAAACAATCTATTAGTAACAAAGGAACTTTTAAAGAGTTCAAAAAAATTAATTAAACTAGGAAAAAAAGTAAAAATCAATTTTGTTAAAGATCGCCCAGGTCATGATATAAGATATGCTTTAAATAGTAATAAAATCAAAAGTATGCTCGGATGGTATCCTAAAACAAGTTTTAAAAAAGGAATTAAGTTAACACTTGATTGGTATTTTAAAAATAAATCATACTATAAAACGATTTCAAAAAAAGACATTATTAAAAGATTAGGAAAAGGATGATCAAAAAAGGAATAATATTAGCGGGTGGAAAAGGGACTAGAATGAGCCCTGTTACAAAAGCAGTCAACAAACAATTATTACCAATTTACGACAAACCTTTAATTTTTTATCCATTATCTATTTTAATGTTAGCAAAAATTAAGGACATCTTAATAGTTGTTAACAAAGGCCAGTTGCAACAATATAAAAAGATTATACCAGACGGGAAAAGCCTCGGGATAAAAATTAGATATCAAGAACAAGATAAACCCAGAGGATTACCAGATGCATTTTTGTTAGGTGAAAAATTTATTGGTAAAGATAATGTGGCAATGATACTGGGTGATAATTTTTTTTACGGTCAAAACTTAACAGGTAAACTTCTTAATAATACAAAACTTAAGAAAGGTGCAAAAGTTGTTCTTTATAAGGTTCAAAAACCAGAGGCATTTGGTGTTGCAAAAATAAATAATCAAAACAAAATCATCATGATTAAGGAAAAACCCAAAAAATTCATATCTGACCTTGCTATAACTGGATTATATTTTTTTGATAATAATGTGGTGAAATTTGCAAAAAAATTGAAACCATCAAAAAGAGGTGAACTAGAAATAGTTGATTTACTAAATCTTTATAGAAAAAAAAATCAACTTTCTGCAGATTTAATTGGTAGAGGTGGTGCCTGGCTAGATACAGGATCTATAGAAGATTTTTACAAAACTTCAGCATTTGTATCAGCTATTGAAAATAGACAAGGTTTTAAAATAGCTTGTATTGAGGAAATTGCATATTTGAATAAGTGGATTACAAAAAAAGAAATTAATTCTGCAATTAAATTTTATGGTAATTGTGAATATTCAAATTATCTTAAAAAAATTATTTTGTGGAATCAAAGCTAAATACATTTATTTTTATTGTTATAATTTCTTTAGGATTTTTTCTTAGATTTTATAATTTGAATTTTGAAAATTTCTGGATAGACGAAACTATTACTTTTTGGGTTGGAAATCCAGAATTCTCAATTAGTCAATCTTTTAGATATCATAAGTCAATTGAACAAGTGCCTTTTTTATTCAATTTTTTAATAAAAATTTATTTTGAAATATTTAAATATGATTTTCAAATTAGTAGGTATCTACCAGCATTATTTTCATCTTTATCTATAATTTCAGTCTCGTATATTAATAAAGAAATCTCGAATGATAGATCTTATATTTTAACATCTTTTTTAGTTGCTATTAATATCTATTTAATTTCATATGCTCAAGAATTGAGATTATATTCAACTTTATTTTTTTTAATTTCGCTTACAATTTATTTTTCTTTTAAGTTTGAAAATAAAAATAAATTAATTTTTTTTTACCTTCATAATATATTTTTATTGTTAACATCTTTAATACATCCATTTGGATTAATAATTTATTTTTCAATTATTCTTTCTGAATTAAAATTTTTTCAAAAAAATGATGAATTCATTTTAAAAAAAATTATTACTTATTTATTTTTAGGTCTATTAATACTAATTTACTATTTTACCCAATTAAACGAAAGTTACCTGACTCCTATTTGGATAGAAACAATTAATATTAAATTTTTTACTAATCTATTTTTTTCTAACTTCTTTGGATCAAGAATTATGGGATTAATCTATCTTTTAACTTTTTTAACTTTAACATTAAAATTTTTTAGATCATTTAACAAAGATAAAAAATTATTTTTTTTGTTATCAATATTTGTATTATCTTATTTACTTCCTCTTTTTTATAGTATTTTATTTAAGCCTATCTTAGTTCCACGATATATTATTTTTGTTATAATACCAACAGTAGTAATTATCTCATACCTTGTTTTTAAACTGAATAGATTAAAAAAAAATCTTATCTTAACTTTTTTAATATTAATAACATTTTTAAACCTAACTACTGAACAAACTTTTAAGCAATTTTATAAAGAAAGAGTTTCATATAAACATGATTTTGAGGGAGCATTGAAAAAAATATCTACATCTGAAATAAATAATTATTCTATAAGTATTGATGTTGAACAAAAAAAATTATCTAAAGCATGGGAAGCATCTATACAAAACTACATTAATTTTATTTTAAAAGAAAATAATTTAAACCTTTCAAGTGTTCCATATTCAAATGAATTGGAAAATTCATGGATTATATGCATTCATGATTTAAATCAAAATAAATGTGACAAAATATTTAGAAATAGATTAAAAACCTTAAAACTAAATAGAATTGACCTAATTAAAATTCCATAACAGACAATGATTTATTTTATGGTAGCGGGAAGTGGGATCGAACCACTGACCTCGGGCTTATGAGTCCCGCGCTCTAACCAACTGAGCTACCCCGCCTTCTAACATTGTTGATTTATAATATTTATAAAATTTGATGCAATAAGTATTAATTGTAAAATTTGTATGAATTTAAAGTAATTGTGTAATTTTAGCTAAAAACTATAAGCCCAAATAAAATTAAACCTGTGGAAGCAGCAGCAGAAAAATAAAACTTTTTTTTAGTTTCTTGTTTTTTATCTGATTTTACTCTGTTCAAAAGAACATTTATGTCTGTTCGTCTAGAAATATTCTGAGGAGTGTCGGAAACAGTATATTTTGAACTTAGCTTTTGCTTTAGAGAGTTTGTTAAATTTTTCATTCAGCGTAATAAAACATCCTTTGGAATTATTAGCAAATAAAATTATAAAGAGAGAAAAATTCCAATTGATCCTAGTAGAAGAACGCAAAATGAAAAAATAAAAATATTTTTCCTTAACTCTTTACTTTGCTCAGCATCTAATTTTGATTTTAAAACGTTAATGTCTACTCTACCTGAGCTAATTTTGTTTGAATTTAAAGGCTTTTCAGTTACTTTAATATCATTTGGGGTCTCGATATTGTTAGTATTCTCTGTAAAGCCTTTAGATGTCATAAGCTTATTAAATCATATAATTTAGAAAAAACAATTTTTTTGGAAGTTCAAACTGGGTCAATAATAAATTGACACATGTCCAATTTGGGTCTTTACTGCCCCTTTTATAATTTATGAGCATTCAAGAAATAGATTTTTCTAAAACCCTCACTGATGATCAGGTTTATGAATCTATTATGTCTCAATATTCTACTCTAAGTAAAGATTGGATATCTCATCAATGGAATTGGATGAATAATGTTTATGCATCATTTAATGATCATTACAAATATATGATAATAATTTCTTTGGTTGAAAAAACTCTTCAATTTTATGACCAAATGAATATTCAATATTCTTATGAGGAATATTATTCGAAATCATATCTACAAATAGAGAAATTTAGTATTACTGAACTTTGTGAAAAATTAGATCTACCAAAAGAAACGGTTAGAAGGAAAGTTTTAGAACTTGAAAAAGAAGGAGTTATAACACGTATTAAAAAAAAAATAATCATTGATAGGAAAGCATTTCCGTTTGTTAAACCTGATAACCAAATAAAATTTTCAGCAAAATATATTTACTTAGTTTCACAAGCTTTAAATAAAGATAAAGTTTATTCAAAAAAACTTGAACAAAAAACTATTGAAAATATAATAAAAAAAAAATTTTCATTATCATGGAGATGGTTTTACAGAATGCAGATTCCTTTAATTATAGGATATCATAAATTTTTTCAAGATTTGACAACTTTTCATATTTGGGGGACAGTTTGCATGAATCAGGTTTTAAATGTTTCAAGCCAATTAAATTCGGATAATGAAAAACCTTCATTAGATTACTTTGCTACAAATAACATTCTCATAGAAAATCTTGGTACAAATACTGGAATAAGTGCAATGTCAATTTCTGATATGACAAAAATTCCCCGAGCAACAATAATTAGAAAGTGTAAATATTTAATAAAAGAAGATTTGATAAAGTTAAATGAAAAAAAACAATATGTACTAACCTCTATGAATTTTAGAAAAATTTTACCTTATCAAACTGAAATCTTTAAATACAAAGCTAAATTTATTCGTAAAGTTTTAAATCTTCTTGTAATTTCTTAAATCTCTAATAGATTAACTTCGAGTATTACACAGAGGGGTCATGGGTATAGTAACAACAATAGCGCCGTTTGCGCTAGCATTAATTATGTTAGGGCTTGGTGCCTCATTAACAGTAAAAGATTTCACAAGAGTTTTTCAGCATCCAAAAGAATTTTTTGTTGGTTTAATTTGTCAATTAGTTGTTCTTCCAATTATTGGATATTTATTGATAATCATTTTAAAAACTCCTGTAGAGTTGGCATTAGGTGTAATGTTGATTGCAGCTGCACCTGGTGGAGTAACATCGAATGTACTTACTAAATTTGCCGATGGTGATGTTGCACTTTCTATATCTCTTACTGCTTTTACTAGTTTAATAAGTATTGTTTCAGTTCCCTATATAGTTTTTTTATCAATTGATTTATTTGATATTACTTATGTTGAAAAAGAAGTTTCGATGCTTGGTATATCATTGAAGATGTTTTTTGTGGTTACTGTGCCTGTGATAATTGGAATGATTATTAGAAAATTTTTTAGTGATTTTATAGAAAATAATATGAAAATTATTGAGAAAATATCTATAGGATTATTTTCAATCGTTTTTATTGCTATCTATATACAAGAATGGGATAGTATTATAATGTTCCTCACTACAGCAGGAACTATTGCTTTAGTTCTTAATATTTCCATGATGTTTATAGGTTTCTATGTTTCTAAATTTTTCGCATCTGGTGTTGCTCAACAAAGATGTATATCTCTTGAATGTGGATTACAAAATGGGACTTTGGCTGTTTTTGTTGGAACACAGTTATTTGGTCAAAACATGACTTATATGGTTCCAACTGCAGCATATGCTTTGATAATGATGATGACATCTGTTCTTTTTGTATTTTTCTTAAGAAGAAAAACTTAATTATTTTTAAAATTAGTTTGTTTTAAAGGTTTGTTGATTAATTGAATAGGATATTTTTTTTTCTCTATTTCAATAAATAAATCTTTTTTGTGAAGTTCATCGTTTGAAGTATCATTAGTGATATATCCAAATGTTAAATTTTTTTTAAAATTAAAAGAATAGTTACCAGATGTTGATCTACCTATAATTTTATTTTCTAAATAAATAGGCTCATCATGAAGCAATAATGGCTCACCTGGTTTGCTATCTTTTAGAGTAAACATTGCAAATCTACTTTTAATTTTTTTCTTTTTGATTTTTTCTAAAGCTTTTTTGCCAATAAATTCATCCTCCTTTTTAGAGCTTATTGTGAAAGATAAACCAGCTTGATATTGATTTTCTTCTGGTGAAATATCGTGTCCCCAATGTAAAAATCCGCTCTCCATTCGCATAATATCCATGGCATGCATACCACAATTCGATAGGTTAAAATCTTTTCCTTTATTAACCAATAATTCATAAATTTTTTTAGCATTTTCAGATTTAACATATAATTCGTAGCCTAATTCACCAACGTATGACAATCTTTGAGTCCAAATTTTAATTCCTTCAATAGTGATATATTTTGCCGTACTAAATCTAAAATTATCATTTTCAAAATTATCTTTTGAAATTGATTTCATTAACGCTCTACTTTTTGGTCCAAAAACTCCAAAAACACAATAATCATCAGTAACGTCTTTTAACTTAACATCTTTTGCAAGGTGTTTATTTATATGAAACTTATCTCTTTCTCGCGTAGCTGCAGAGCTTATTATTCTAAAGTGATCTTTTTCAATACAAACGACTGTCAAATCTGTTTCAATACCACCATCGGGATTTAACATATGTGTATAAACACATTTTCCAGCCTCATTTTTAATATTAGCTGTGCAAATTTTTTGTAATTCTTTGTGTGCATTATCAGATTTTATCTCAAATTTTGAAAAAGGGGTTAAATCAAATAAACCAACATTTTTAATAGTATTATTTGTTTCATATTCTGCTGAAGGGTACCAATTTTGGTAGTTATAACTGTATTCATATTCCGTTTTTTCTCCATCTAATGCAAACCACATCGGTCTTTCGTATCCACCAGAAACACCAAAACACGCACCAAAACTTTTTAATTCATCGTGATATGGAAGTGTTTTTATATTCCTTGAAGTTTTATGTTGTTTAAAAGGCCAATGCATTCCATATAAATCTCCTAAAGACTCTGTAATTCTACTTTTAATAAAACCTAAGTCAGAGTGAAATTTTTGAAATCTTTTAATGTCATAACAGAAAATATCCTCATTGATATGTCCATTAATCAACCATTCGGCTGTAACTTTACCAACACCTCCCCCACTTCCAATTCCAATACTATTTAAACCACAACACACAAAAAAGTTTTTTACTTCCGGCACTTCTCCAAGCAATGTATTTGTATCTGGAGTAAAAGACTCAGGACCTGAAAAAAATTTTCTAATTCCTGCTGTTTCTAAAACTGGAAATCTTTTAATTGCTGTATCTAAATAAGGCTCAAAATGCTCAAAATTTTCTTGAAATTCTCCAAAGGAAAAATTTTCTGGAACTTTATTAATTTTATCCCATGCTGGGATTGATTGAGACTCAAAAATTCCAACTAATATTTTTCCAGCATCTTCTTTTATATAAGTTCTGTTATCAAAGTCTCTTATCACTGGTAAGGTTTTAGAAAGATTTTCAATTGGCTCAGTGATAATATAGAAATGTTCTGCTGGATAAAGAGGAATGCTTACTCCAGCTTTTTCTCCAATTTGGCGTGACCACATTCCTGATGCTAAAACTATATACTCACAATCAATTTTTTGACCATTTACTTTTACACCTGAAATTTTTCCATTTTTAGTTATGATTTCATCAACAGGAGATTTTTCAAAAATCTTTGCCCCCTCCATTCTTGCTGCTTTTGCTAACATATGTGTTACTCCAGATGGATCTGCAGCACCGTCGCCTGGCATCAAAATCCCTCCTAAAACTTCATCAGTATTTACAATTGGATAATCTTTTTTAATTTGTTCTTTATTTAAAATTCTAACATCTACATCAAAAAGTTGTGCAGTTGTTGCTTGTCTTTGAAGCTCTTGCCATCTACCTTTATTCTCAGCAATTGAAAGTGCACCGTTTAATCTTAATCCTGCTGAATGATCAACTTTCTTTTCAAGTTCTTTATAAAGATCCAAAGTATATTTTCTAATTTTGGTAATTGCTGCAGACGGGCCTAATTGACTTACTAATCCAGCTGCATGCCAAGTCGTACCTGATGTTAACTGATCTCTTTCTAAAAGGATTGTATCTTTCCAACCAAATTTAGCTAAATGATAAGCAACTGAACAACCAACTACTCCACCTCCGATAACAACAACTTTAGTGCTACTGGGAAGTTTTTTTTCCATTAATTAGTTTTTGATTGCATCTCCTGGGTTAACATATTCATGTCCAAATACATCTGCAACAGCTTTATAAGTCACATGACCCTTATGAACATTTAATCCTGCTAAAAAGTTTTTATCTTCACTAAGAGCTTTTTGATAACCTCTATTAGCTAATTTGACTAAATAAGGAAGTGTTGCTTTGTTTAATGCAATAGTTGAGGTTCTTGGAACCCCTCCTGGCATATTAGCAACACAATAATGAACAACATTATCAACTATAAAAGTTGGATCATTAAAAGTTGTCGGTTTACTTGTTTCTACACAGCCACCTTGATCAATTGCAACGTCAACAATAACTGAGCCCCTCTTCATTAATTTTAACATATCTTTAGTGACTAATTTAGGCGCCTCTGCTCCAGGGATTAAAACTCCCCCTACTATTAAATCAGCTTCAGCTACTAACTTTTTTAAATCTATCTTATCACTTTGTTCTGGAATAATTTTATTTCCAAACATTTCAACTAATTGTTTTAATCTTGCTTCTGATTTATCTACAACATGAACTTTTGCCTTCATGCCAGTTGCTATAGTTGCAGCATTTTCTCCTACTACACCCCCACCTAAAATTAAAACATTTGCTGGTTCACCACCTGGAGCTCCACCCAATAATACTCCTCTACCTTTTTGATTTTTTTCTAAACAATGTGCACCTGCTTGAACTGACATACGTCCTGCTACTGCACTCATAGGTGCAAGCAAAGGAAGTCTTCCGTTATCATCAGTAATAGTTTCATAAGCTATATTTATACTTTTTGATTTTACCAAACCCTCTGTCAATTCTTTTGCAGCAGCCAGATGTAAATAAGTATATACGATTTGATTTTCTTTAATCATTTCAACCTCAACTTTTTGAGGTTCCTTAACTTTAACAATTATTTCAGCATCATTAAAAATATCAGTAGCTTTTTCTATAATTTTTGCACCAGCATTTTTGTACTGATCGTTGTCAAAACCAGCTTCAAAACCTCCATTATTTTCGACTAGTACTTCATGTCCTTCAGAGACGAGAGTTTTTACACTATCTGGTGTTAAGCCTATTCTATTTTCTTGAGGTTTAATTTCTTTAGGTACGCCAATTCTCATTAACGAAATTTAATTCTTTTTACTTTTTGCGTAATTAGTTATTCCGGTTCTTAATTTTTCAATAATTTCATCAATATGTTTTTTTTCACAAATAAACATCGGTGCTATAATTAAACAATCACCTGTAGCTTTAAAATTTACTCCAGCATCATAACAATGTTTAAAAGTAGCTAAGCCTGCTTTACCAGGTCTACCATCAGTTTTAATATCTATACCGCCCATCATTCCATAGCCTCTAATGTTATCGACTACATCAATATCTTTTAGTGAAAATAGTCCTTCTTGGAAGTAAGGAGCAAGTTCTTTTGCTCTATTGAAAATATCTTCTTTTTCAAAAATATCTTGAACAGCTAATGCTGCTGCAACAGAAACTGGTATTCCTGAATAAGTGTAACCATGAAATAATTCTATCGCACCTTTTGGAGAATTATCCATAACTGCATCATAAATTTCCTCTTTACAAGCAACTACACCAAATGGAACTATTCCATTAGTTGTTGCTTTTGCCATAGTCATTATGTCAGGTGTTACACCAAACTCTTGAGCTCCAAAAGCTGAACCAGTTCTTCCCCATCCAGTAATAACTTCGTCAAAAATTAAAAGTATTTTATGTTTGTCACAAAGTTCTCTTAATCTTTGTAAATATCCAACTGGTGGAACTAAAGTTCCTGTTGAACCAGCAATTGGCTCAACAATACAAGCTGCAATATTTTCTGAACCAAAATTAGTACAAATTCTTTCTAAGTCATTAGCAATTTCAGCGCCTGTTTCAGGTTGACCTGATATAAATTTATGTTCGTCTAAATGTGTATGTCTCATATGAACAACACCTGGCATCAAAACACTTGCATAAGCTTTGACATTATTAATCATACCACCTACTGATGTTGCTCCAATATTCATCCCATGATACGCACGTTCTCTTCCAACAAATCTAAATCTTTGTCCCTCGCCTCTTGCTTTATGGTAAGCAATACTAATTTTGATCGCTGTTTCAACTGCAGTAGATCCACAAATTGTATAAAAAATTTTATTTAAATTTCCTGGTGTATGTTTTGAAATTCTAGTTGCTAATTCAAAAGATCCACCAAATCCTTGTTGGAAGGGTTGACAATAATCTAAAGTTTGTAATTGATTTGTTATTGCCTCAATAATTTCTTTTCTACCATGTCCTAAAGGATTGCAGAATAATCCTGAGCTAGCATCAATTTGAGTTTTACCTTGGTGATTTTTTAAATATACACCTTTTGCCTCCACTATAAGTTTTGGATTTTCTTTAAAATCTTTATTAGATGTAAATGGCATCCAATGTTCATTTAAAGAATTAGGTACAGATGTTCTTTTTTCTGAGCTCATATTAAAATTTTATAATTGGTTAATTAATGAATCCTTAGACTAATTAAGTCCAATAAACCACCAAAATAATTGTCACAACTTAAAGTTGTGTAACTAGAATGAGTATTTTTTTGTTTTACATATAGGTCAATTTAATCTTAAAATTGAAACATATAAATAAACAAGGAAGAGGAAAAATGAAAAAAATAATTAGTTTTATTCTTGGATGTTTTGTAGCTCTTAATCTTTCAATTTCAGTTGCTAATTCTGCAGCTAATGAAGTTAGAGTTGCATACTTCTTAGAGTGGCCAAGCCCAAATCTAGAGGATATGATGAAGAAAAACTTCGCTAAAGCTCTAGGGGTTCCTGTTAAGTGGACAAACTTTACTAACGGTGGTGCAATGACTGATGCTATGTTAGCGGGAGATATTGATATCTCTTACTCTCAAGGTTTAGTTCCGTTCATTAATGCTGTTAAATCAAAAGCTCCTATCAAACTTGTAGATATTGCTATGGAATACGGAATGGGTGGTACAACATGTGTAACATCTAATGCTTCAGGTATTACAAAAGCTAACGCTACAGAACTTGAAGGTAAAAAAGTTGCTGTTCCACTAGGTACAATGGCTGAATACGTTTTTGATGAAAGTATGAAAGTTGTTGGTGCGGACAGAAAAAAAATGGATATCATTCAAATGGACCCTGAAGAAGGCGCTGCTGCTTTGGTAAGTGGTGATGTTGTAATGGCATGTTTATTTGGTGGTAACTCAATTAAAGCTGCAACTGCAGTTGGATCTAGACTACTTACAGTTCAAGAAGCTAGAGACGCAGGTATCTTAGGTATTGATATCACTTCAGTAACTACTAAGTTTATGAAGGAAAATCCAGGTATGCTAAGAACTTTTATTGAAGTAACTCATGAGGCTAATGCGAGATATAGAGCTGGTAAAAGCGATATGAACTCAATGTCAAAAGCTTCTGAAATGAAAGTTGCTGATATGAAAGAAACTTTAAGTGGCTTTAAATTTCTAACACCTGAGGAAACTAAACAATCTATGGAAAGTGGAAATCTTGATGCATTCTTAAAAGGAATGGGAACACCAAGAGGAAACGTAGATACTAGTTTCTTACCTTTATAATCTAAGGGTAATTTAAATTTTAATAGGCGCCAATTGTAATAAATTGGTGCCTATTTTTTTATTAAAAATTCAAATATAAAGTCTCTTTATGAGTGATTTAGTTTCACAAAATCTAAACATGATTTTTAAAACTCCTAAAGGAGAAACTGTTCACGCATTAAAAGATTTAAATTTTACTCTCAAAAAAGGAGAGCTTCTCACAGTTCTTGGGCCGTCTGGTTGTGGAAAGACCACATTACTTAACATTACTGCAGGATTTATTAGACCAACTTCAGGAAGTATTACTCTTAATAATAAAGAAATAGATGGACCAGGAGTTGAACGGGGAATGGTTTTTCAACAAGGTGCTTTATTTGAATGGCTAACAGTTGCTGAGAATGTCAACTTTGGATTAAGAATGAAAAAAGAAGATCCAATTGAAACTCAAAAAAAAGTTGATGAATGGTTAGAGATTGTTGGATTAAAAGGTTTTGGAAACACTCCAACTTATCAATTATCTGGAGGAATGCAGCAGAGAGTTGCCCTTGCAAGATGTCTAATCAACAACCCAGATTTGATTTTAATGGATGAACCACTAGGAGCTCTTGACGCTCTTACAAGAGAAAAAATGCAGTCTCTAGTTTTAAAAATTTGGAAAGAAACAGGCAAAACAATTATTCTGATTACTCATTCAGTTGAAGAGGCTTTGCTTCTTGGAGAAAGACTATATGTGATGGCTCCAAGACCAGGAAGAATACATAAAGAATATAATCTGCCATTCGCTTCAATGGGATTAAAAGAAGATTTACGAGAAATTAAAAAAAATAAAGAGTTTTCTCAAAAACGAGAAGAAATCCTTGAAATGATCTGGAACATGGAAGAGGAAATTATGGGGAAAGATAATTAAATGTTAACTCAGATAATAACTTTTCTTATATTCTTCGCTGTAATCGGCTGTATTCTTTATGGAAGAAGATTAATAAGGACTGAAAAAGTAGATGCTGTATTTGGAAATCCAGAGAGAGCACTAGGGGGTACTCACTGGGTAATTGTTGGAAGTAGTTTTTTACTTTTAATTTGGCTCTATTATTCTTGGGATATTGCCAAAGGATTTTATCCAAAATCTGCCAACGAACTATGCCAGGTTGCAAAAGTTAATGACTCTTTACTTGGATTAAAATATCAATTTCCAATTGAGGAAAGAGAGTTCAAAAGCACTTCACAAATCAAAAAAGAGAATAAAAATTTAAAATTAATTCAAAATGAGATTCAAAATTCTGAGGAACTAAATAGCCAACAAAAAACGATACTAATTAGTTATATAAGTAAAACTAATCAACTTATTCCATTACTTACAAATGAGGATTTGTTAGAGATTGAGACTCAACAAAAAATAGATGATATCACTGGAAAAATAAATCTATTAACTGAAAATTTCCAAAAATCTGATTATCCATTTGAAACAGAACAAGAGTTAAATGAAAGACTGAAAGCGGTTGATGAGGAAGGTGGTTGGGGTATAACTAAAGTAGATGCAGGCTCAGGTTCTATTGAAAATACATTAGAAGTGCCTTTAGTGCCTGCAACATATAGAGGTTTAAAATTTCACACTGCCGCTCAAGAATTAAATTTAATCAGTGATGAATTTTTTAAGTTAAGAAATCATAATCCTCAATTTAAAAATAAGATTAAAGAGCTTAAAGAGGAAATTAAATCTTATAGAAAAAGTCTAAGTGATAGTGAGGAAGTGGCTTCAACATACGCAAAAAATATTGTTAAGATCGCTAGAAGAATAGAATTTGCAAGTATCTATCCTCCAAACGCACTAGATAAGATGCAGGCAGCAATTGTTAAATTTGATAATGCTCAAAAAAAAGAACAAGGTGGATTGAGATTAATTGATATTTTCTTATTTCCTGCAGGAACTATCGTTGCTAGTGGTCCAAGTTGTTCAGAACAGGGATCAGGTAGATGGTTACCTAAGCCATCCGATACCTTAAATAAATTTATATTAATGTCAAAACCCAGTGTCGGTTATAAAGATATACCTCTATTGTGGATACAAATGGTTGATGTGAGCAAAATGATTGGCTTTATTTTGCCAGACTGGATTGCAGATATTTTACCAGGTGAGTATCCTGTTCATAGTAAAGATGGAATAGTAAAACAAAACTTCAAAGGTGGAGTTTTAAAAATTGTAACTGGTGATTTTAATTTATTTAAAGTACCTGTTCCGTATGGACATATTTGGGATTCTTTTTTAAGAGTTTTTCTTGGTTTAGTTTTTGGTATATTAATTGGTGTCCCTCTTGGTCTATTTATGGGTTTAAATAGATTTGCAAAAGGTTTTTTTGATCCTTTGATTGAGCTTTATAGACCTGTCCCTCCTCTTGCATGGGCTCCACTTATAATTTCGGTTTTAGGAATTGATAATACTGGAAAAGTTTTCTTACTATTTATGGTTTCTTTATCTATAATGATTATTTCTGCAAGAGCGGGTGCATCGGGAACGCAATTATCAAAAATCCATGCAGCTCACTCATTAGGAGCATCAAAAAGACAAATATTAAGACATGTTATTTTTCCAAACTCATTACCAGAGATACTCACTGGTATAAGAGTTGCAGTAGGTATGTGTTGGGGAACCTTGGTAGCTGCAGAATTTTTAGCTGGTACTACTGGTATTGGTTTTGTTGAAAATGTAGCCAAGAAATATTTTCAATATGAAGTGATTTGGATAACAATTTTTATCATGGGAATGCTTGGATTATTATTTGATATAACACTTAGAAAAATAATTGATAAAACAATTCCATGGCGTGGAAAAGGTTAAGTTGAAAGCTCCAATACTAAAAAAAGAAGTTATCAAAATATTTAAAAAATATGGTCTAAGTCAAGACCACGCCAAGATTTCTGCTAATGCTTTGATCAACGCAGAGCTTGTCGGTGCTTTCGGTCATGGTATTTCAAGATTAAAAATGTATTGTGATCGAATATCAAAAAAAGTAATTAATCCAAAACCGAAAATAAAGATTAAGAAGATATCACAATCAATTTCACATATTGATGCCGATAATAGTATAGGGTTTGTTGCAGCTGATATAGCAATTAAAAAAGCTATTTCAAATGCCAAAAAAACTGGAATAGGTTTAGTTGCTGTTAGAAACAGTGGTCATTATGGTCTGTCTGGTTATTACGCAGAACAAGCCGTAAAAAAAAATTTGGTTACCATGATATATACCAACGGTCCACCCGCTGTGGCTCCGCATGGTGCTTTTAAAAGTTTATTTGGCACTAATCCAGTTTGTTTCGGAACTCCTAGTGGTTCAAAAATACCTTTTATTTTTGACTCATCAATCTCCATGATCAATAGAGGAAAGATTAGATTTGCATCAAAAAATAATCAGAAACTACCATTGGGTGTTGCTTTAGATAAGTTTGGTAAACCAACAATCGATGCGAACAAAGCTCTTAAAGGTGTTCAGTTACCTATCGCAGGATTTAGAGGTTCAGGATTAGCATGGATGGTTGATATATTGAGTGGTGTTTTAACTGGTGGAAATCATGCTGGTAGAGTTAAAGATCCTTTTGAAGATTTTACCGGACCACAAAATATAGGGCATTTATTTATCACATTTAAAACAAATTTATTTGTAAAAGATTATAATCAAAGGATTAAAGATAATATCAAAAGAGTAAAACGACTACCTAAAGTTAAAGGAATAAAAGAAATAATGTATCCAGGGCAAAATAAATATAAAAGATATAAAATGAATTTAAAAAAAGAAATTAAAATGTCTAAAATTATTCAAAAAGAATTTGAAATTCTAAAAAACTAATCATGCTTTCAAATAAAGAAATTATTGTTCCAAATAATCTATTAAATGCTGCTCTAAAAAATAAAGGAGTGAAAGCTGGAATTGTTAATGCTGGGAAACCATTGCCAATGTTATCTGTTCAAGATGCAGTTAAAGAAAATTTAATTGATCCAATTTTTATAGGAGATAAAAAAGAAATTTTAAAGTGTGCAGAAGATTTAAAGTGGGATATTTCCAAATATGAAATTATTAATGAACCAGTTGAAAATAATACCGCAGGTATAGCTGCAAAACTCGCTAGTGAAGAAAAAATAAGAATTATAGTCAAAGGACATATTCATACAGATATTTTAATGAAAGAGGTTTTAAAAAGAGAATACAACTTGTTGGGAAAAACAAGGTTAAGTCATATCTGGCATATGACTTTAAAAAAAGATGATAAACCTCTTATCATTACTGATGGTGCTTTAAATGTGTTACCAAATGTAAAAACCAAAATGCATATCTTAAAAAATGTAATTAATTTTTCTAATAGAATTGGAATTGAAAGACCAAAAATTGCAGTATTGTCTGCCACAGAAGAAGTTTTGGATAGTGTGCCAAGTTCTAAAGAAGCTGAAGAAATTACAAATCTTGCAAAAAAAGAAAATTTAAATGCTGATGTATTTGGGCCTTTGGCTTTTGATAATAGCATATCAAAAAAATCTGCAAATATTAAAGGTATTAAAAATGATGTTGCGGGAATTGCTGATGTTTTATTAGTACCCAGTGTTGAGACAGGTAATGCATTGGTTAAGATGTTAATATATTTTAGTGGCGCATGTGCTGCAGGAGTAGTTGTAGGTGGTAAAGTACCTGTGGTAATTACTAGCCGCTCAGATGAAGCACCTGCTAGACTAGCATCAATAGCTGCAGCTGTTGTTGCACTAGATTAAATGTTTGATTGCAATAAAATTAAATTTGTCTTAAATAATTCATCAATTATAAAAATGTTTTAATGGCTATTACTTACTTAAAAAAGTCTCCAAAAACTTCGTCCACTGACGATAATAAGACAACTGGGATAGTTCAAGATTTATTAAAAAATATCGAAACAACAAAAGAACAAGGCTGCATCGATTTAACAAAAAAATTCGACAAGTATGATGGGGAAATCATAGTATCAAAAGATAAAATTGAGGAAATTAAAAAAACGTTAGATCAAAAAACCAAAGATGATATTCAATTTTCATTTGAAAGGGTTAGAAAATTTGCTGAAGCACAACTTAAAAATTATGGTCAAGATTTTGAGGTAGAACTTTCTGATGGTTTGTATGCAGGTCAAAAATTAGTGCCTGTTAATACAGCAGGTTGCTACATCCCAGGTGGAAGATATGCTCATATTGCATCTGCTGTAATGAGTGTAACTACAGCAAAAGTTGCTGGAGTAAAAAATATTATTGCGTGTAGTCCTCCCAAAGAAGGTGTTGGTGCCCACCCTACTATTGTATACACAGCTGATCTTTGCGGTGCAGATGTTATTTTAAATTTAGGAGGAGTTCCTGCAATTGCAGCAATGACTAATGGATTATTCAAAAATCCCCCTGCAGATATAATTGTAGGACCAGGAAATCAATTTGTAGCTGAGGCTAAAAGAATTTTATATGGAAAAGTTGGTATTGATTTGTTTGCAGGACCAACTGAAATTGGAATTATAGCAGATGCTAAAGCTGATCCAGAAATTGTTGCGGTAGATTTAGTAGGACAAGCTGAGCATGGATATAACTCGCCATGTTGGCTTTATACAACTAGTAAAGAATTAGCCGAAAAAGTAATGAAAAGAGTTCCAGAATTAATTGCAGAACTTCCAGAAGTTCCAAGAACAAGTGCTGAAGCAGCGTGGAGAGACTATGGTGAAGTAATTCTTTGTGACACTGATGAAGAAATAGTGAAAATTAGTGACGAATATGCACCTGAACATTTAGAAGTTCAGACCGAAAACTTAGAATGGTTTCATGAAAGATTAACAAATTATGGATCATTGTTTGTGGGTGAAGAAACAACTGTTGCATACGGCGACAAATGTTCTGGTACAAATCATATTTTACCAACTAAAGGTGCTGGAAGATACACTGGCGGATTATTTGTTGGAAAATTTATTAAAACTCTAAGCTTTCAAAGAATGACTAAAGAGTCTACTAAATTAGTTGGTGCTGCTGCAGCTAGAATTTCCAGATATGAGGGAATGGAAGCTCATGCAAGAACAGGAGATGTAAGACTTAGAAAATATGGTTTTTCTAATTAATTCTCTGGTACAAAAATTAAACACAATCCATTATTACAAAATCTTTTTCCAGTAGCAGTAGGTCCATCTAGAAAAACATGACCATGATGCGCACCACAGTTTGCACAATGATATTCAATTCTTTTCATGCCAAAAGAATAATCAATCTTAGTTTTAAAAGCTCCTGGTAAAGCTTCGGAAAAAGAAGGCCAACCCGTTCCACTATCGAATTTTGCTTTTGATGAAAATAATTTTGCTCCGCAATTCGCACAATGATAAAAACCATCTCTTTTTTCTTCAAGTAATTTACTGGTAAAGGGTCTTTCAGTGCCCTCATTAAACATTATATCTTTTTGGGCTTTAGTCAGATCAGGATTTATAATTTTTTTTGTAGCTGATTTTAAGAATTGATAAGGTAATGATACAAAAAGTATAGAGAGTCCAAAAAATTTTAAAATTTTTCTTCTTAAAAGCATATTAAATAACATTAATTTGAAATTAAGAATTTAACATGCGCTATAGTTGTCACTCAAAATGCTTTTAATTAAAGAAAATATGCAGTTTCTTTAATTATATAAATTGTCAGCAAAGACATGAAGCTGATAATAAATCCATTAATATATTTCCACGTTTTATCACTTTGAGCATATCTTGAAAAATATACTGATGAATAACCCAATAAAAAGAAAAATATAAAAGATGCTACAGAAGCACCAATACCAAAATAAATTTTTTCATCAAATAAAAAATTTTTTGAAAAATTTCCTAAAAAGAAAACTGTATCGGAATAAACATGTGCATTTAGATAGGTGAAACCAAGTGTCTTTAATATAATCTTAGCACTAGTGGTATCTTTTTTTTCAATATTGAAATTAACACTAAGACTAAAAGATTTAATTTTTGAATATATGAAATAGATTAAAAAGATTATCAAACAGATGTTTAAAGTTAGCTCTACAAATATATTAAAATATTGATGAAAATAGTGGAATAAAAGAATGCCTGAAAATATTAAAATTAGATCTGAAAATGAACAAATTAAACAGACTAAAAAAACATACTGTTTTTTAAGCCCTTGCTCTATTACAAAGATATTTTGTGCACCAATCGCTAGGATTAAACTAAGCCCGGTAATAAAACCTAATACCAGGTATTCCATCTAAACTAAAATTATTCTGGATTAGCTGTTAAAGTTTTAATCTCTAGAATATTTTCGTTAGGGTCTTTTACAAAAAATGTTTCTTGCTCGTATTTTGTTCCTTTAAATCTTAGATAAGGTTCATCATAATACTTTGCACCTTTTTCTTTCAATCTATTTTTTAAAGTATCAAAATCTTTTCTTGATAAATGAACTCCAAAGTGTGGAACAGAAACGTTACCCATATCTACATCGTGTCTTTCGTTATCTAGTTTATGTTCACTTGCATGGAGAGTTAATTCATTTCCCCAAAAGTCAACATCAGCCCACTCTTGTGCTGAATTATCAAGTCGGCAGCCCAAAGTTTCACTATAAAACTTTTTTGCTGTTTCTAGATCTCCGCATGGGATTGCTAGATGAAAACAATTAGTATTTTTGTACATTATTTCTCCTTTAAATACTGTTTAGAAGCACTATATAGACATTAATTATTTTTATCAAGCTGACAAAATTATATGACTGATTTTTTACAATCTATAATAGACAGAGATCCTGCGGCAAAATCTAAGTTAAGTCTTATCTTAACTTACCCAGGGGTTAAGGCTATTTTTTTTCATAAAATTGCAAATTTTTTTGCAATAGCAAAATTTGATTTAGTTGCAAGAATCATTTCTCAATTTTCAAGATTTTTAACAGGAATAGAAATTCATCCAAAGGCAAAGATTGGAAAAAATTTATTTATTGATCACGGTATGGGAGTTGTAATCGGTGAGACATCTGAGATTGGAAACAATGTTACTATTTATCATAATGTTACATTAGGTGGAATTGCTCCAAGTATAAACACTAATGATCAAAGAAATACTAAAAGACACCCGACTTTAGAAGATAATGTTGTTGTTGGATCTGGTGCTCAAATTTTAGGGCCAATAACGATTGGTAAAAATTCCTTAATAGGTGCAAACGCGGTGGTTACTAAAAATGTTCCTGAAAAATCAATAATGGTAGGAATTCCAGCTACAAGAGTTGGTGATGCTACAAAAGGATTTCAACCTTATGCTGTTACTGATAAAGATAAAGATTAATGTCACAAATAAAAAATAATTTTATAGAGTCGGTTGGCAATACACCTTTAATAAAATTAAAAGCAGCTTCAGAGATCACTGGATGTAATATTTATGGAAAAGCGGAGTACCTAAATCCAGGTGGATCCGTTAAAGATAGAGCTGCTCTAGCGCTAATAAAAGATGCACAAGAAAAGAAGTTAATTTCAGAAGGTGGAATTGTTGTTGAAGGCACCGCGGGTAATACTGGGATTGGTTTATGTCTTTTAGGAAATTCTTTAGGCTATAAAACAATTATTGTAATGAACGATAACCAAACCCAAGAAAAAAAAGATACATTAAAAAATATTGGTGCAGATCTTAGACTGGTACCACCCAAGCCATATAAAGATGATGGAAACTATGTAAAAGTTGCAGGTCGTCTTGCTGAAGAATTAAAAAGTACAAATAATAATGGTGTAGTTTGGGCAAATCAATTTGACAACACTGCTAATGCAAAAGGTCATTATGAAACAACAGGACCAGAAATTTGGGATCAAACAGATGGAAAAGTAGATGGCTTTGTCTGTGCATCAGGAACTGGAGGCACCATTGGTGGTGTTAGTAAATTTCTAAAAGAAAAAAATAAAGATATAAAAATTTATTTATCAGATCCAACAGGCTCCGCACTCTATAATCACATTATGAATGGAGAACTTAAAGCTGAGGGTGGATCAATAACTGAAGGTATTGGTTCAAGTAGAATAACTAAAAACTTTGCCGAAGCTAAAATTGATGGTGCTTTTTCAATCAGTGATCAAGAGTCTTTACCTGTGCTTTATGATTTAATACAAAATGAGGGATTAAGTTTAGGAACTAGTTGTGGAGTAAATATTGCAGGTGCAATTAGATTAGGAAAAGAGCTGGGTCCAGGAAAAACAATTGTAACAATTCTCTGTGATAGATCAGATAAATACAACTCAAAGATGTTTAATAAATCTTTTTTAAGGGAAAAAAACCTTCCCATTCCTAGCTGGTTATAATAACGCATACCAGGCATGTAACAAAACGGTTACATTTTTATATTAATATCATTTAACTTCGAGGGATCATGAAAAAAATTATTATAGTTTTATCTTTTTTCATTTTTACATCTGCAAACGCAGGAATGAGTGACAAAGATAAATCAAAAGCATGGGATTGTGTTGGTATTTATATGGCTAACTACTTTCTTCCATCAGGTGAAAAATTTGAATACGGAATGAAAGAAAAATCAATTTCAACTGTGAAAGTTTTAAAAACATATGCACTTGAGATAGGTATTCCAGAAAAAGATTGGGATGCTGGAGTAAACAAAGCAGTAGATAAACATTATGGCTCAAAATACGACAAAGCTAAAACTGACAAATGTCATACGTTTGTTGAAGCTTTAGTTCCTAATGGAGCTGAAAGAGTAAAAAAAGTAGTTCAAACTTTATATTAAGGAGAGAAAATGAAAAACTATATGGTAACTCACACTTTCAAATCGAAAGAGATGAAAGCAAAATTTAGTGAAACAGTAGCTTCAATGAAAATGGAAGATATTGTTAAATCAATGACAAGTGATAAAGCAGCATGCCAAATGACTTGGAACACCCCAGGTGATACAATGCAAATGTTTTGCTGGTGGAAAGCTAACAGTGAAGCGGATATCAATAATCAATTAGGTCAAATGAATGATTTCTTTGAGCCTCATAAATTTACTGAGTGTACTGACCAAGTGATGGACTATAACGCTTAAGAGGAAGATTTATTAAGCAATCTTTATATTAATTTAATAAAGGAGAAATAATGTTAGAAAAATTTAATGGGATATTTTATTTAATAATTTATTTAGTTCACTTTATTGGAGTTGGTGTTTACGCATTTCAAACTATTTTTGGCACTAAAGGCTTCATGGAAAGATTTGGTATAGATCCAAGTGGAGCAATAATGATTAGAATGGCAGGAGCATTTATGCTTGCTGTATTTTTAATGTCAATCTATGTAGGTTTTATAAGACCCGGAGGTTTGGAAAATACATGGGGATTCTTAAATTTAGTTTTTATAAATAATCTATGTATTTTTTTATGTAATTTTTATTCTATTAAAATAAATAAAACGGGTGTGAATGAGAAAACTACAAACGAGGGTGTTATTGCACCGTTTGTATTTACAGTTATGAGTGCAATTTTATGCTATGGTTTAGCTGATAAAATTTACACTTAATGTCTGGGTTTGCGATATTTAACATAGAGGTAAAAAAACCTGAGCAATATAAAGAGTACGTAGAAAAAGTGAAACCGATTGCTGAAAAATTTGGTGGGGAATATATTGTTAGAGGTGGCGAAACAAAAGTATTAGAAGGAACTTGGGCATATCCTAGAACAGTTGTTATTAAATTTCCAAGTTATGAAAAAGCTTTAGAGTGGTATAACTCTGATGAATACAAACCAATTAAACAAATACGTTTAGAAAACTCAATTGGTAACGGAATAATAATTAAAGGAGTATAAAATGTCGATATTAAAAAGATATACTGATGCAATAGATAAAAAAGATGAGGCAACTATGAATGAACTTTTGCATGATGATTTTAAATTCACAATGCATAAATCTGGGAATTCTTTAGGAAAAGCTGATGTTATAAAATGGGCAATGAGTGGAGATATAAATCAAGATAAAACTAGGGTTGTATATGAAAATGATGAAGTGGGTGTACACCATTCTTTTGTTACATTTAATGACGGAAATGTTGAAGCTGTAATGGCAGTTTATAGATATAAAGATGGAAAAATTGTTAGTTTAGAAACTGGCGCTACTCCAATGTCTAAGTAAGTGAAAAAAATTTCATTCATTTTTATTTTTTTCTTATTTTCATCGTCTTTATTGGCTGATGATAATAAAAAAGAAATTGATAAATTATTTGTTCAATTAAAAAGTGCTTTAAATTTTGAAAATTCAAAAAAAATAGAGGATAAAATTTGGGATCTTTGGACTACTCACCCGACTAAAAATAATTTAACAAAGTTATTAGCTGATGGGTCATCTGCAATGATGGATAATAAACTTGATGCTGCATATGATAAATTTACTGAGGTAATTGAGATTGATCCTAATTGGGCAGAGGCTTGGAATAAAAGAGCAACAGTATTATATTTAATGGGTAAATACGAGCTATCACAAGCTGATATTGACAAGGTGCTCATGATAGAAAAAAGACATTTCGGTGCACTAACAGGCCAAGGTTTAGTTCAAACAGCTTTAAAAAACTACCAAAAAGCTATTGATAGTTATATTGAAGCTCACAAAGTTCATCCATTTATGAAGTCTCCTATGATTATGATGGAAAAGCTTCAAATTGAATTGCAGAAACAAAGTATTTAAAAAATGTTTCCAAAAAAATATTCTAATCTTTTATTTATATTGGTTATGGGTTTTGGGATGAGTCTTTTAATGACACTGATAATTACTTATATAAATACTGGAATGGATAATGAGTATGTCGACCGTTTTTTTAAAGCATGGTCAGTAAGTCTTCCAATTGCAATAATTGCTGCCCTTCTTGTAGGTCCCCCGATTAAAAAATTTGTAGATAAAATTACCAAATAAGAATATCTTTTATTTGTGAGTAACGTTATAGCTTTTCTAATTCTTATACTTGCTGTCATATTAGGAACTGCAGCAAATAGTTTTGCAAAAAGTGCAAATGGTTTCACATTGTTGGTTCCTAGTTTAATTACTGCAATCACAATAATTGGTTGCATGTTTACTCTTTCAATAGTGATGAAAACTATACCTGTTGGTATTACCTACGCATCTTTTGCTGGTTTATGCATAGTAGCGACTTCAATTGTTGGAATATATAAATTCAATCAAGTGCCTGATCTATTCACAATCATTGGTTTGATATTAATTATATCAGGAGTCTTAATTGTTAATCTGCTGGGTAAAACAGGATAATTTATGGCAAATTTATCTGGTTATATCTTTTTAGCTTTAGCGATCCTTCTTGGAATAACTTCAAATGGTTTTTTAAAATCAACTAATGGATTTACAATAATTGGGCCAACTATTTTTTGTATCATATCTATAGTTGCTTGTATTTTTTGTTTATCTAAAGCTATGAATATTATCCCGGTTGGTTTTACATACGCAACATATGGAGGTTTAACGATTACCGCAGTAACACTGTTTGGTGTTTTCAAATATCAGCAAATTCCAAATCTTTATGGGATTATTGGAATAAGTTTAATAATTATTGGTGTAATTCTTTTAAATACTTTGGGTAAAACTAGCTAGAAACTGGTTTTAA
>CACGXX010000009.1:0-24079 GCA_902577125.1 uncultured Pelagibacteraceae bacterium
TTTAAGAGACTGAAAGCCCATGTGTAAAGACTGTAAATAAGCTGAAAGAGTATTTGGGCCGCAAATTACTATTTTATATTTTTTCATTAATTCTTGAATTAATAACTCTTTAGTACTTGGGTCTTGATACTCAGTTAATTCTTTATAAAGACTTTCTGTAGGAGCGTACACTATTGCAAAATTTGAAGTTTTAGGTGGAACAATATATTTTTCCATAACACTTTTTGCTTTAGCCTTAAATGCACTTGCTAATTTTGTTCTAGCATCAGCAACTGCCTTCTTATCATCTGCCTCGTGCGCATCTGTAATTGCCTTAAATTTTTCTACTGGAAAATGAGAGTCTACCGGAACCAAAACATCTCCTTGAAGCTTGATTGCAAATTCTACGTTTTCACTTGTATCTTCTTTCATTTTGACATTGGTCATATATTGAGACGCAGGTAATAAATCTTTAATTAGAGCATCCAAAGAATACTCAGCTAGAGTTCCATATTTTTTGACCCCTGCTAAAATTTTAGTAATTCCCTCTTGACTTTGATTTAAGAGCTTTACTTGTTCATTAAAATTCCCAACCTTCTCATCAACTTTAGTAAGTGCCTCGGTCATATCCTTTGTAACCCCAGTTGATAAAGAGTTAAATGAAGTAGACATCGAACTTAGAGATGTATTGATTGTAGAGTTTAAGCTATCTTTTAATCTAATAATTTCCGCATTCAAATTTGCTATCTCATTAGTCTCATCAGCTCTGTTCTCTTTCTTGGACTTTATATTTAAATATAAAATAGCCAAGATTGCTCCAAACATTAAAATCAAAATTATTAATAAAATTGTGTCCATGATTCGTAAGTTATATTATAAGGGATTTTTATGGAATTATATCTTATTTTGAAAATTATTTTTGGAATAGGGGTTCTAATAGCTACTTATGCAATAATAAGAAATTTAGATATCATCAAAATTATTCTCATATACTTTAAAGATAAATTACTTAGAAAGTAATTTAACAAAGTTTTTTAAACCTTTTTTTTTACTATTTTTTTTTGAAGTAAAAATACAAGCTTGAGATTTTAAGATTTCTCCATCTTTCAATATACGTAATTTATTCGCTCTAAGAGTCTCACCTGTAGATGTTATGTCTGTAATTAATTCAGCTGAACCAGTAAAAGGGTACGCCTCAGTTGCTCCTAAACTATCAACTAATTTAAATTGAGTAACACCTTTAGAAAATAAAAAATCCCTAGTTAGATTTGGATACTTAGTTGCAACTCTTAATCTTTTTTTCTTTTTATCTCTAAATTCAAATGCAATTTCTTCTAGGTCAGCTATTGTTTGAACATCGATCCAAGGATCAGGTATAGCTACAACCAAATTAGCTTTTCCAAAACTAAGTTTTTTAATAACATTTATTTTGTTTTGAGTATTTATCTCACTTTCTTTTAATAAATCAAAACCAGAAAAGCCGATATCTAAAGAGCCATCTCCTAATCTTTCAATAATTTCTCTAGCATGCAAATATAAAATTTTTATGTTTGATTTATTTTTTATTGAACCTATCAAATCTCTTTCCCCTCGCTCAGAAATAAGCTTTAATCTTTTTTTAGTAAAAATTTTTAAAATATCTTTTCTTAACCGTCCCTTACTTGGTATTCCTATATTTATCAAATTTTTCATGATTGGTAATTTAAATTAAAAGCTGCTCCAACTGCTGGTGTTTGTTTTTTTGAACCAAGATCAGAAATTAATTTGTCATAACGACCACCATTACAATAATTAATAATTTTCGACTTTAATTTGATGTCTATTTTAAAAACCATGCCGGTGTAATACTCCAATTGTCTACCGAAGGTTGATGAAAAAACCACATTCAATTTAGATATTTTATTTTTTGAGACAGGAAAATATTTCTGATCAACAAAAAGGTTTATTTTATGTTTTTTAAAGAATTTATTTAATTCCTTTGCAGCTTTATTTATTGGACATTTAATTTTCAAAAAATCTTTAATGATTTTCGATGTATTACTTCCTTTACTTGCTCTTCTTGGGTCCTTAATTTTTTTATCAAACCTTTCTAAAATTTCTTTTAATGTTCTACCCGCAACAATTGATGATTGATCATCCTTTAACATTTTTAAATATCGTCTTTTATCAACCTCAACAATAGTTGGATCTACATCGGAATTTGTTTCTAATCTTTTTAATAAATCACTGAAATAGTCTTCTCGCCAAAAATGTCTTGTAAGTCTTAATTTCCATCTTTTTGGTATATTTAATTTAGATATTAGAAGATTAAAAATCTCTACATTACCAATAGTGAGAGTGCCAGTTGAGTATTCCAAATTTTTGAGTGATTTAAGTGATGTGCTTACTATTTCTTTGTCATCATTTTTTTCATCTTTTGATCCTATAATCTCAAAACCAACTTGATTTCGGATTATAGAGTCCTTTTTATTCTGAGATTTTCTGTAAGCCTGTCCGCTATAAAAAATTTTTTCTTTACCCTTTAAATTGTTTTCTAAATATCTAAGACAAGAAACAATAGTAAGGTCAGGTCTTAAACATAATTCATTACCTGTCTGATCTGTAAATGAAAAAATAAATTTTCTAAAACTTTCACCAGATCTTTGAACTATATGATTAGTCTCAATAACTGATGGTAATTCAATATATTTAAATCCTTTAGACTGAACTGATCTAAGGATTTTGTTAGATAAATTTTTTGATTTCATTTATTAAATTTTCTTTTGGAAATGTAATTTGGTTATTCTCCCCTTTAGCCCCAAGTAGATTTTTTAATGTTATTTTATTATCTTTAAATTCATTTTCACCGCAGATAACTGCGACTGGACATTCTCTTTTGTTAGCATAAGTAAGTTGTTTCCCTAGATTTTTTTTACTATCCAAAAATATTTCAGAATTGATATTATTTTTTCTCAAATTATCTAAAATTTCGTAATAATTTATTAAATATTTTTCATCCATTACACAAACAATAACTGGATTTTGTTTATCAACTTCTATTTGATTTAATTGCATCATTACAAATAGCAATCTATCAACACCAATACTTACACCTGTCCCTGGAATATCTACACCCTTAAATCTTGAAATTAATTTATTATACTGTCCACCTGAGCAAATACTTCCAATATCAACTTCCTTACCCTTAATATTTTTTGCTTTAAAATTTAAATTGGTTTCAACACAAAACCCATCATAATAATCTAAACCTCTAACTATCGTAAAATTAGTTTTTACTTGATCGGAGTAATTTCCAAAGTTTAAAACTTCAAATAATTCTTCCAATTCTTTAATGCCCTCTTGGGTAACAGGATTTTTAAAATTTTCTTTAAGCTCCTTTAAATCTTTAATCTTTAAAAAATTTAAGATTTTTAAAGCTTGATCATCACTTAGATTTGCTCCTTTTGTTATAGCTCCACTTTTATCTTTTCTTTCTTCTTTTAATAATTCCTCAACACCCTTTAAACCAAACCCAGGTTTATCTAGTTTATCTATAGCTCTCATTACTTTGATTTGTTTATCTTTTTCAATTTTCAAATCCTCAATCAGACCTTGAACGATTTTTCTGTTACTGACATTAATAGTAAACTGATCTTTTTTTAAACCACAATCTACTAAAGTATTTGAGATCAAATTACACAGTTCAGCATTCGCTTGGGCTGGATTAACGTTTCCAACTATATCACAATCTGCTTGGGTAAATTCCCTATACCTAGCATTTCCAGATTTTTCATTTCTAAATACATTTTGAATTGCATATCTTTTATAAATTGAAGGAAGCTCTTGATTATTTTTTGCAACAAATCTAGCAAGTGGACTTGATAAGTCATATCTTAAAGTAATATTCTTTTCACCATCATCGAATGTAAACACATCAGACATAGGATTATTCTCGTCCTCTGCAAGAAAGGAGCCTATATTTTCACTAATTTCAAATGATGGTGTTTCTAATGGATCAAATCCATATTTTATAAAATTTTTCTCAATAACCCTTAATAGACTTTTTTTGAGAAGTAATTTTTTATTCCATCTATCTTCAAAACCTGAGGGTAATCCAGGAATTAATTTATTTTCTTTATTCATTTTTTGGTACCTTGAGTAGGTTACGCTCCTACGACTTCGGATCCACAAACCGACGTGATACTATTTCACCATCAAGGCATATCCTTTTTGTTTTATCTTATTTTGTTGTTATTTAAAATTATAATATAAGTGATTATTCGCTAGCTTTAGCCAGCGTGGAAATGAGCGTGCACACCTCTATTAGTTTCTCTAAGAGCAAGTCTAAGAGTACCTGAGTTTAATTTGTAATTGATCTCATTTTTATTCATGAGCAGCGTTTTAGACAAAAATTAAAATTATTCAACCCTAAAAAGAAAAGGACGTTTTCTTATTTCTCAGAAAACGCCCTTATAAAATATTTAAATTAATCTAATTTTTTTAAATTTACTGCTGAAGGGCCTTTTGGACCATCCTCTAAAGTAAATTCTAATTTATCTCCTTCATTTAGAAATCTCATTCCTGCAGCTTTTACTGCGCTGGCGTGAACAAAGGCATCTTTTTCTTTATCGTCTCTCTCAATAAAACCATAGCCTTTTTTGCCATTAAACCATTTTACTTTTCCTTGAATTGTACTCATCTTTTTACTCGTCCTTTTGTTATTTATTTAAGATAGAAGTTAATTTCTTTGTATATTAATTTCAAGATGTTTTGGTGGTGCCTCGGGAAGGATTCGCACCTCCGACACAAGCCTTTTCAGGGCTCTGCTCTACTCCTGAGCTACCGAGGCAAAAAGTTAACCTCTAAAGATAATTCTGCCTTTAGTAAGGTCATAAGGTGTCATTTCCACAGTCACATTATCACCTTGTAATACTCGAATTCTGTTTTTTCTTAACTTACCTGCAGTATGTGCTGTCACTACGTGACCGTTTTCCAATTGAACTCTAAACATAGCATTAGGTAACAGGTCAGTTACTTTACCCTTAAATTCAAGTAAATCTTGTTTTGACAAATTTTATTTTCTCCTAATTCGTTTTTTCACAGATTGAGCGTGTGCGGCCAACCCTTCATAATTTGCAAGAGTTATAACTGATGGTCCAAGCTTTTCAATACCCTTTTTTGATAAGTTTATATATGAAATTCTTTTGTAAAATTCATTAACACTTATACCGCTTGAAAATTTAGCAGAACCATTAGTTGGTAATATATGGTTTGAACCAGCATTATAGTCAGTCATTGCCATCACAGCATATTTTCCCAAACAAATAGAACCAGCATTTTTAATTCTTGAAATAAAAGATTTGTAATTTTTTACATTTAATTCTAAATGCTCAGGAGCGATTTTATTCACAATATCAATTATTTGTTTATCTGAGTTTACTTGAATTAAAATTCCATTATTTGATAAACTTTTTCTTGCGATAGCTGTTCTTGGAATTTTTTTTAATTGTTTAGAAATTTCTTCCTTAGTTTGAATTATTAAGTCTTTACTTTTAGAAATTAAAATACATTGAGCAAGTTCATCATGTTCTGCTTGACCAATAAGATCGCTTGCTATCCAGCCTGGATTTGAAAATCTATCACCAACAACAGTTACTTCTGATGGTCCAGCTATCATTCCCTCAACACCAACATCCCCAAAAACTTCCTTTTTAGCAGCTGCTACATACTTATTACCAGGACCCACAATCTTATTCACTCTATTAATTTTTTTTGTTCCATAAGCAACTGCTGCAATCGCTGATGGACCACCAATAGAATATATTTCTTTAATTTTACATTTTTTTGCTGCATATAGTACCGCAGCATTTTGTTTTCCTTTATATCCTGGATTAATCATAATTATCCTTTTTACTCCTGCAACTATCGCAGGGATAGCATTCATTAAAACGCTTGAAGGATAAGAAGCTGATGATCCTGGCACGTAAATTGCAACAGATTCGATTGGTAGATATTTGTATTCCAATTTATTTTTTAATTTATCTATGTAAGAAATATTTTTAAATTTTTGTAATGAGTGAAACTTATAAATTCTTGAATAAGCTAGGTCGATAGCATTTTTTACTTTAGGATCTAGAGATTTAATAGATTGTTTAATTTGACTAAGACTAGGTTTAATTACTCTATTCTGGTTAAATTTCTTCTCATACTTTAACAATGCTTTGTCACCATTTTTTTTTACATCATTAATTATTTTAATAACAGAGACAGAGCTCGTTTGAACTTTAGTTTTTCTTCTTAATAATAAATTATCTAACTTATTATTAAAATTTCTTAATTTACTATTTAATATTTTCATATTTATTTAATCTCATTTTGGTCCTCTAACCTTACTTCAATCGTTTCTGTAGTCAAAACAATGTGACTATTATTATCAAAAATCAAATTTATTTCATAATCATCTTTATTTTTCAAATAATCGATGCCAATTAAGTTTAATATTTCTTCTTTATTACCTTGATCGATATTTTTAGATTTAACTTTATCTACAAAATCAAATCTGCAAATACTGTTTATTTTCTTATTGATTTGACCAGACTCAATTTTAGTTCTTTCGATTGATAATAGAAAAACTTTGCTTGATGCTAAATACTTAATATTATCAACTTTTGTTTTTGAGCCTGAAACACATGCTGAGATCATTTGCAATCCCTCTTGATCATTTGCAATAATTTTAGCTAGGTATTTGCTCACTGTTTTAATCTTTTTATTTTAACTCCAATTTTTTTTAATTTATGCTCAATATTTTCATAACCACGGTCTAAATGATAAATCCTATTGATTATTGACTTACCTTTAGAAACCATCGCTGCTAATACCAATGAAACCGATGCTCTTAAATCGCTAGACATTAATTCAGCACCTATAAATTTAGTATTTCCGTAAATGTAAGCTTTATTATTCTTTACATCTATTTTTGCGCCGAGTCTGCGTAGCTCTGCTACATGCATGAATCTATTTTCAAATATATTTTCAGTGATAGAACTTTTTCCACTTGCTTTACACATCAAAACCATAAGTTGTGACTGTAGATCAGTTGCCACACCTGGATATTCTTTAGTTTTAATATTTTTAATGGATCTAATTTTTTCTGGACCTTTTATAAAAATTTTTTCTTTATGTACTTTTATTTTTGCCCCAAAACTTTTTAGTAATTCTAGTTCTGTTTTGATAATTTTTGCATCAAAATTTGATATCTTCAAGTTTCCTTTTGCCAATGTTGCTGCCACACAAAAAGTACCAGCCTCTATCCTATCAGCCATGACTGAGTATTCTGTTGGATTTAAAGTTTTTACACCATTAATTTTGCATGTTCTTCCAATCCAGGAAATCTTTGCTCCCGCTGAATTTAAAAACTTTGTTAAATCTTTTATTTCAGGTTCAATTGCACAATTTTTTAAAATAGTCGTACCTCTTGCTAAACAAGCTGCAATTATAGAATTTTCTGTAGCTCCTACAGATAGTCTAGGAAACTTTATAGTTGTTCCTTTTAATTTACCATTGGATTTAGCTAAGATATAGCCATCTTTTAAAAGATAGTTCATCCCAAGTTTTTTCAAAGAGTCTAAATGATAATTTATTGGTCTTGCTCCAATCAAACATCCCCCAGGTAAAGAAATTTTTGATTTATAATATCTAGCAATTAAAGGACCTAAAACCAAAATTGAACCTCTCATTGTTTTAACAAGAGAATAACTTGCAAATGTTTTTAGATTTTTTTTATTGTGTATTCTAGCGACTCTTTTGTCTTTAGATAAAATAATTTTCGAACCTAAAGATCTTAACAAATTTATCATGGTATTAATATCCTTTACCCTTGGTAAATTTTTTATAACAACTGGTTGATTGAATAATAAAGTCGCTGCTAAAATTGGAAGTGAGGAATTTTTAGATCCTGAAATTTTAACTTCTCCCCTGATCCTACTTGGGCCTTCAATAGAAAACTTATCCATAAATTATTTCTTAATTTTCGCTACCTGAATTGTAGTTTGCCCCTGATATTTGCCATTCTTAGACTTATATGTTGTCTCTGGTTGGGTATCAGATTTAAAAAATAAGAATTGAGCTATACCCTCGTTAGAATATATTTTTGCCGGATTAGGTGTAGTATTGCTTAGTTCTATAACTATATTTCCCTCAAATTCATTTTCTATTGGTGTTACATTGCAAATAATACCTGTTCGAGCATAAGTACTTTTTCCAACACAAATACATAAAACATCTTTTGGTATTCTAAAATATTCAACTGTTTTAGCCAAAACAAAAGAATTTGGTGGAATTATACAATGAGGTCCTTTCCTCTCAATAAAATTATCTTCAGAAAAATTTTTAGGATCTACTAAAGAACTGTTTACATTAGTAAATATTCTGTACTCATCTGAGATCCTTACATCATAACCCATACTACTAAGGCCATAAGATATTTTACCCTCAGAAACTTGATGATCTAAAAATGGTTCGATCATATTGTGTTCTTTACACATTTTTTTTATCCAAGAATCAGGCTGGATAGACATTATCTATTTTTCTTTTTATTTTTTTTTTGAAAAAGTTTTCTTTTTTTTAAATTTTTTCTGAGTGCGGAACTCAATCGCTCATTCTTATTTTTTGTATTCATTCTTTATCTGGATTAGTTAAAAAATCTAGAGTAATTGGTTTTGATGAATCTAGGACCTTATCTTTATCACTCTCTTTTTTAATACCCTCTTTAGCCAAACGTTTTGCTTTTCTCTCAGCAAGCTTTTTCTCTCTTTTGGCTTGCTTTTCCATAAGTTTAGCACTTTTTGTAGATTTATAATCGTAATGAATACCCATAAAATTCCTTTATGTTATATAAATCAAATTGGCCAAAAAATTAAGGCAATAATTTGAAATAATTACAATATAATCAATTATAAATTGATTTTAATTAGTCTGCCCTGATAGTTAAGTGGTATAACGTATCCATGGTAAGGATAAATCCTAAGTTCGATTCTTAGTCAGGGCACCATTAAGATAAAAAATGATCAATACAATTAATTCTATTAAATATTTCAAATTATATATTTCAATATTGTTTATTTTTAGTGTTTTTTACTTATACGGAAAATATGATGTTGGAAACGACTCTACAGTTTCTGAGTGGTTGATAAATTATGAGGGTGGATTCACTAAAAGAGGCCTAATTGGCCAAATCGCTATACACATAGGTGAATTTTTAAATATCAGTTTACGCCAATCAATTCTTTTTTTTCAAATTTTTTCTATTGGTTTATATTATCTATTATTAATAGATTTTTTTAAATCAGTTAAATTTAATAAAATAATCTTATTAAGTATTTTTACTCCTATATTTCTTTTATATCCAGTGGCAGAAATTGAGGTCTTAGGCAGAAAAGAAATTATTATCTTCTCCTTTTATTTAATATATCTAACTCTTCAAAATTTCAGACAAAAGAATTATTTTAGAATATTTTTACTTCCTTTATTAATGCTCGTATGGGAACCAGTGGTCTTTTTTTTTATTTTTTGGTTAATAGTAGATTACATCGAAGATGTTTTTGAGAAAAATTATAAATCATTATTTAAATATTTATTAACTTATATACCAGCAATATTAATAGGTGCTTACATCGCACTGAATCCAATTTCTGAAATTGCTCATAAAAACATGGCTATTTTTTTAAAAGAAAATTTTAATGAAAATTGTTATATGTCTTGTGCATTATTATTAAGTAAATCTTCTATTTATGATCAATTCAAACTTAACTTTGATATTTTTAGTTTTGGAATATTCTTAAGATACTTTTTAATTATTTTAATTGGCTTTGGGCCGCTTTTTATACTGATAAAATTTTCTCAATTTAATAAATTAAATTCTAAAATATTTTTATTTATAATTATGCTACCAATATTTGTTTTATTCTTGATGATGTCTGATTGGGGTAGAATCGTAAATATATTCTATACTTTTTCTATCATTTCATTCTTATATCTTTATAAAAAAAAACTTGTATTGGTTGATAATGGAATTTTAGAAAATTTTTTTGTAAAAATTTTTAATAAAAAATACATATATGCGATTTTTTTTGTAATATTTTGTTTTGGATGGAATCCAAAAACTAGTCTTACTGGAGATATAGGAACAAATCCATTGTGGAAAATCCCTTATAATGCAAGTAAAAAAATTTTAGGATTTGATAGCCTGAGGTTATTTCAAGATAATCCATTTATAAAATGGCATAAAAAATACATTGAATAAATTATTTTTTATAAAATATTTTTCTACCTAAAATACTTAATATCACTAATATAAAAAATCCAATCAAAGGTATATAAATCTCAGAGGATAATATTAATTCTAAAAATCCTGGAGCTTTTAAATTTTTATCAATTAATTTTTCTATACCGCTTCCGATCGATACTGCTAAAAATATTTGCGGAATAATACCAATAAAAGTTGCAAAGAAAAAATTCGTAGTTCTTACATTAAAAATTGTTGGCAAAAGACAACTTATTTGCCAAGGGATACCTCCTATAAATCGATAAACTAAAAGATAAATAAATTCTGATTTTTTAAATTTTATTTCAAGATTTTGATATTTGCTTAAAAATTTCTCCCTGATTAAATCTTTAAGAAAATAATTTCCAAATATATATAAAAAAGTAGCACCTATACTTAAGCCTAATACTACAACAACAGTGCCAATCCATTTACCCAAAATAAAGCCACCCATTAAAGCAACTGGAGAGCCAAATCCCAAAAAAGGAAACACCCATAATATTGTTAATAATAAAAAAGCTAACGATACAAGAACTAAATTCGAATTTTTAAGTTCAACAAAATACGATCTGTTATTTTTTATAAATTCATAAGATGTTATCTCTTCAAGACTGAATTTTGAAAAAAATAATAATAAAAATATTATCAATAATGCTATGTAAGATAGCCCTATAAATATTTTAATTTTTTTAGTTTTTTCCATGATTAGCCACAGTATTTATAAAATCTTATATTTGCTATTTATATATTTAATTACTATAAAGATCGAAATTTTTAATAAATTAAATTCACTTTATGAAACGAACTTATCAACCCTCTAAAATTAAAAGAGCAAGAAAACACGGTTTTAGATCGAAAATGAAAACCAAAGGTGGCAAGAAACTTTTAGCTAGACGAAGGGCAAGAGGCAGAAAATCGTTGACTGTGTCTGGTTAATCAATGAAAAGCAAAATACTTGCTCTTTCAAAAAACGAAGAATTTAAAAAATTACTTCAACAAAAAAAAGTGTCAAACAAATACGTCACAATTTTTTTTGGTTATCTGAATAATAAAAATAAAAACTTTTTAAACATCTCTTTTGTAACAAAGAAAAAAATTGGAAATGCTGTAAAGAGAAATAAAATAAAAAGACGACTAAGAAACATAATGAATAATACATTTAAAAACACATCGATAAATTTGAATTATTCATATCTTGTTATTGCTAAGCCAACTATGCTAAATAATGAATTTAAAATGATAAAAGAAACCTTAACAAAAGAATTTATTAAAATAAACAAATGAATATTTTTACACACCTATTGATTAAATTTATAAAAATCTACAAATACTTAGTAAGTCCTTTGATTAGTCCCTCCTGCAGGTACCTGCCAACTTGCTCTGATTATAGTATTGAGGCTCTTAAAACTTATGGTTTTGTAAAAGGCCTGTTGCTTAGTCTAAAAAGAATTATGTCATGCCATCCATGGGGAAATAGTGGATTTGATCCAGTTAAAAAAGAAATAAAAGCAAAAAAATAATGGACTCAAAAAATACAATAGCAGCTATAGCATTATCCTCAGCAGTGATAGTTTTATATTCATTATTTTTTGTTCCTGAAAAATCATCAACAGGTCAAAATCCTGTTGAAAAAGAAAAAATTGAACAAAGCACTGATACACCAAGCTTAGAACAAAAGGAAACTCTTATTGAGATTTCAAGGAAAGATGCATTAATTGAAAGTGAAAGAGTTGAGTTTGAAAACTCTAATGTGATTGGCACAATATCTTTAAAGGGCGCAGCAATAGATGATTTAACTTTTAAAAATTATAATGTTGAACTTGAGGGTGATGAAAAAATAGTACTATTAGGGCCTAGAAATATTAAAGAAGGTTATTTAATTGAGAGTGGATTTGTAACATCTGACAAAAATATAGATATTCCAACATCTGAGACTATCTGGTCTATAAAAGGAAATAAAAAATTAACTGAAAATTCTCCAATTAAACTATCTTGGACCAATGATCAGGGAATTACCTTTGAAAAAGAAATTTCTTTAGATGATAAATATTTATTTTCGATTAAGCAAAAAGTTATTAACAAAACAAGTGGAAAATATGACTTTTATTCTTATGGCCAAATTATAAGAAATGAGATCCCAGACATAATAGACTTTTTAATTCTTCATGAGGGGTTAATTGCAACTTTAGATGATGAATTAATTGAGGAAGATTATGACGACATTCAAGAAAAAAAGTTTACAAAAACTGCTCAAAAAGGCTGGTTGGGAATAAGTGATAAATACTGGATTACTTCACTGATACCTCCACAAAATAAAGAGTTTAAAACAACATTTGATTATAAAGATAAATTTAGAGCGAATTTTATTGCAACTGAACCACTTGAATTGGGTCCAAATAGTTCTATTGAGGAAGATTTACAAATAATAGTTGCTGCTAAAAGAGTGGATGTCATTGATGGCTATGCAAAAAGTCTTGCTATAGATAAGTTTGACTTGGTAATTGATTGGGGTTTTTTATATTTTATAACAAAACCTCTATTTTTTGGTATTGATTATTTTTTCAAATTACTTGGTAATTATGGACTGGCCATTATAGCTATAACAATTTGCATACGTTTAGTTTTCTTTCCTTTAGCAAATTTTTCTTTTAGAAGCATGGCAAAAATGAAGGCTCTCACTCCAGAAATGGTAAGATTAAAGGAGCTTCACAAAAATGATAAAATGAAATTACAACAAGAAATGATGGCTCTATATAAAAAAGAAAAAGTCAACCCGATGTCTGGATGTCTTCCAATTCTTGTTCAAATTCCAGTATTTTTTGCTTTGTATAAAGTTTTATTCGTTACGATAGAAATGAGACATATGCCTTTTTATGGGTGGATACATGATTTAAGTGAACGTGATCCTACAAGTATATTCAATTTATTTGGACTACTACCTTATGATGTCCCCTCATTTTTAATGATTGGTGCTTGGCCCGTTGCAATGGGAGTTTCTATGTGGGTACAGCAGAAATTAAATCCTGCTCCTACTGATCCTATGCAAGCTAAAATATTTATGTTCTTTCCGCTCTTTTTGACCGTAATATTAGCACCCTTTCCAAGTGGCTTAGTAATTTATTGGACTGTGAATAATATTTTAACTATGGCCCAACAAGTATTCATTATGAAAAGGACTACGGTTAAAACTGTCACTTAAAAAATTAATTATTACACAATAATAAAAATGGATTTAAAAAAAATACTTCCAAAAAATGGACCACCAATTAACGAAGTGTCTAAATACATTGAAAAATATAAAAATGACCTCATAGTAATAAAATACGGAGGAAATGTTTTTATAGATAGAAATATCTTTGACAATTTTATAACAGATATAAATATACTCAGTAAGTTAGGTATTTCATTCGTAGTCGTTCATGGAGGAGGTCCAAGAATTAAAAGAGAACTAGACAAATCAAATATTCAATCAAAATTTATTAGAGGTTTAAGAGTAACAGATAAAAAGATAATAAACATTGTTGAGTCAGTATTGATTGATTTTAATAATGATATTGTCGATTCTTTAAAAAAATTTGGTACTGATGCAATCTCAATTCATACGAAAAAAAACAATATAATTGAGGTAACACCAGAAGCGAAAGAACTGGGTTTTGTAGGAATACCTAAGAAAATTAATAATGATCTTGTAGAAAAAATTCTTAATCAAAAACAAGTTCCAATAGTTTCACCACTGGGTTTAGGAAATGATAATCATCCATATAATATTAATGGTGATACAGCTGCTGGTGCAATCGCAAAGTCATTAAAATCCAGAAGATTACTATTAATGACCAATGTTGAAGGAGTTCTAGATAAAGACAAAAAACTAATTAATGAAATTACTTCAACAGAAGTTTTAAAAATGGTTAAAAATAATATTATTACAGAGGGAATGATACCTAAAATAAATACTTGTTTAGATGCGGTTAAAAATGGGGTTACAGCAGTTGGAATAATTGATGGAAGAAAGCAACACTCTATATTGTTTGAAATTTTTTCCGACAAAGGTTCTGGGACTTTGATAAGAAAATGAAAAATTTTAAAGAAATGAAATACCTTCTGTTGGATCTTGACGGGGTTTGTTACGGAAAACACAATAACTATTCCCTTGAAAAAGTATTTGGTCAAGTTTCCAAAAGAATGACAATGTTTATATCTGAGAGACTAAAAATAAATATGGAGGAAGCAAAAAAATTACAGACTGATTATTTTTATAAATACAATACTAGTTTAAATGGTTTAATGATACATCATGATATACCTCCAGAGGAATTCTTAAAATATGTCCACACAATAGATCTTTCATTTATGAAAGAGGACAAAATAATGAGGAATGAACTTGAAAAATTAGACATGGAAAAGTTTATTTTTACTAATGGGAGTGCCGAGCATGCTAAAAATATTTTAACTCATTTAGGTGTTTATGATCTTTTTGGAAGAGATAAAGTCTTTGATATTAAAGATGCTGGGTATGTGCCAAAACCTGAGGCTAAAACTTTTGATTTAATGGTTAAAAAATTTGGATTAAATCCAAAAGAAACCATTTATATAGAAGATATCGCAAAAAACCTGAGTATTGGTTATGAGCGGGGCTGTGCAACTGTTTGGTTAATTAATGACGAACATTTTGGCAAGATAGATTCTGATAAAGATTATATTTATCATAAAATTGAAAATCTGTCTTTATTTCTTAAGGAAATAAGGTTATTAAAAAGTCAATAAATTATGTCTATAGAAAAAATTATTAATGATGCTTGGGAAAACAAAGATCAAGTAAATCCAAATTCGGATCAATCTTTAAAGAACGCAATCAATCAGGTAATAAGTGACTTGGATAGTGGTAACTCAAGAGTTGCTGAAAAAATAAATGGTGAATGGGTTACACACCAGCATTTAAAGAAAGCAATTATGTTAAGCTTTAGAATTTATCCAATGGAAAACTTAAATGGTCCTTATAGTAGTTGGTATGATAAATCTCACCTGTTAAAAGGTAAAACTGCAGGTTGGTCAAAAGAAGATCATGAGAGAGCTGGCTTTAGAATGGTTCCTAATTCTCCAGTTAGAAAAGGATCATTTGTTGGAAAAAATGCTGTTTTAATGCCATGCTATGTAAATATCGGAGCTTATATCGATGAGGGAACAATGATAGATACATTTGCAAGAGCAGGTAGCTGTTGTCAAATCGGAAAAAATTGTCATATTTCAGCAGGATCAGGAGTTGGTGGAGTTTTAGAACCTGCACAAGCTTTACCTACGATAATCGAAGATAATGTTTTCCTTGGAGCTATGTCAGAAGTTGTTGAGGGGGTGGTTGTTGGGGAAGGTTCAGTTTTAAGTATGGGTATGTATATAGGTCAATCAACTAAAATAGTCGATCGAAAAACTGGTAATATCACTTACGGTAAAATTCCGCCGTACTCAGTTGTTGTCCCAGGTTCATTGCCAGACAAAAATAACTCAGCTGCACCATCGTTGTATTGTGCTGTAATAATTAAACAGGTTGATGAAAAAACAAGATCAAAAACTTCTATAAACGACCTTTTAAGAGACTAAAATGAAAACTTTAAATGAGCTACAATTAGCTAAAGAGCTAATTAGATTTCCTTCAATTACTCCTGTAGATGCAGGCATAATGAAATTTTTAGAAAAAAAATTGAAAAGACTTGGTTTCAAAACAAGAATACTCGAATTTAAAGAAAGGGGCTTTAAGCCTGTTAAAAATTTATATGCAAGGTTCGGAAGTAAAAGTCCAAACTTTTGTTATGCAGGTCACTTGGATGTTGTGCCTCCAGGAAATATAAAGGATTGGACAACAAGTCCATTCAGACCATCTATTAAGCGAGGTCACTTAATTGGAAGAGGTGCGAATGATATGAAAAGTTCTATTGCAGCTTTTGTTTCTGCTGTAAGCATGTTTTTGTCAAAAAATAAAAAATTTAATGGATCAATTAGTCTGTTGATAACAGGTGACGAGGAGGGTGATGCAGTTAATGGCACAAAAAAAGTTGTAGAGTTTTTGAGAAAAAAAAAAGAGAAGATTAATTTTTGCTTAGTCGGTGAACCAACTAACCCAAATGTTTTGGGTGAAATGATTAAAATTGGTCGAAGAGGCAGTTTAACTGGTAAATTGATTATATTTGGTTTACAAGGTCACGTTGCATATCCCTCTAGAGCAAATAATCCCTCAACTACAATTGTCAATATTTTAAAAGAATTAAAAGAGATTAAGTTCGATAAAGGGACTAAAGATTTTCAACCTACAAACTTGGAGGTTACTAAAATAAATATAAACAATACTGCAGATAATGTTATTCCAGCAACTGCTGAGGCAACATTCAACATAAGATTTAATGATAAACATTCCTCAAATTCTCTTAAAAAAAAACTTAACAAAATTTTTAAAAAAATGACCAAAAAACATAAATCAAAATTTAAAATTGAGTACAGAGTTTCTGGTGAAGCTTTTTTGACAAAACCTAATAAAACAACATTTATGATACAAAATATTATTAAAAAGATAACTAAATTAAAACCAAAATTATCTACAACAGGTGGAACTTCAGACTTAAGATTTATAAGAACAATATGTCCTGGTCTTGAATTTGGTTTAGTTGGAAAAACTATGCATAAAGTTGATGAGGCTGTATCTCTAAAAGATCTTAAAAATCTAACAAAAATTTATGAAAATATTTTAAAAAATTTTTTTAAATGAATACAGCAATTATAAATTCTGACTCTTATGAAAAACATGATACGGGTGACGGTCATCCTGAGCAGCCTAAAAGAGTAATTGCCATAAAAGAAAAATTAAAAAAAAGAAGTGATCTGATTTGGAAAAAACCAGGCAATGTACCAGATGATATATTGGCAATGACACATTCAAAAGAATATATTGATAATTTAAATAGTTCATTCCCTCAAAAGGGTCTAAAATTTTTAGATGGAGATACTGTAATATCACCGGACAGCAAAAAAGCAGTATTTGATGCAGCTGGCTCAACAATTAGGGCCATTGATGGAATAGAAAATAAAGAATTTAAGAACGCATTTTGTTTAGCAAGACCTCCTGGACATCATGCGGAAAAGGATAAAGCAATGGGATTTTGTTGTATATCAAATGCTGGGATAGCCACTAATTACTTAATTAAAAATTATAAATATAAGAGAGTTGCATGTGTTGATTTTGATGTGCATTGGGGGAATGGAAATTATGATGTTATGCGTAATAACAAAAATTCATTATATATTTCAACACACCAATATCCTTTTTATCCTGGAGGAGGTACAGATAAAGATAAAGGTGATTTTAATAACTCTTTAAATATACCTTTACCAGCAGGAACAAACTCGGAGGAATATTTTAATGCATTCAATAGAGTTTTAGATAGATTAATTAATTATAAACCTGATTTTCTTATATTCTCGACAGGTTTTGATGCTCATAAAGATGATCCTTTAGCTCAATTTAAACTTGAAACAAAAGACTTCTATGAAATTACTAAAAGAACTTTATCTGCTACCAACGAGTTCACTCAAGGCAAAGTTATCTCTATTCTTGAGGGTGGTTATGATTTAAATGCATTATCTGAAAGTGCTAATGAACATGTTAACGCACTTGTAGAATTTAATTGATTTAAATTAAGTTAATAATAATTCACTCATATGAAACTTTATAGAATTAAAAAATCTAAAATTGATAAGAAAGGAAGAGGTCTTTATGCTACACGTGATATTAAAGAAGGAACAAAAATAATTAATTACATTGGCAAAATTATTACAAATAAAGAGGTTGATGAGTCAATTAAGTTTGATAATAAAAAACCCATTTACTTATTCACATTAAATAAAAAATATACTCTCGATGGAGATTTTTCATGGAATATTGCAGGTCTAGTAAACCATAGTTGCAATAATAACTGTGATTACAATGGTAAAGGTTTAAAAGTATGGATTACAGCAATTCGTGATATTAAAAAAGGAGAGGAGTTTACTTGTGATTATGGATTTGGTTATGATGAAGATTATAAACAATTTCCTTGCAAATGTGGTTCAAAAAATTGCTGTGGGTATATTGTAAGAGAAGAGTCTAGATGGAGAATTAGTAAAAAGTTTGCAATGAGTAACAAGAAAAAATTAATAAATAACTCTCGCTAAATAGAGTCCTTCAGGTGGTGCCGGCGGCGCGCATAAAATCCTTTTTTTTGAGTTCATAACAAAATTAAATTTTTTTATATTCCATTTTTTTTCACCTACATATTTTAAACAACCAACCATTGATCTAACCTGTTGTTGTAGAAAAGATTGAGATTGAAATTCTATTTCTATTTTATTATTTCTAGATTTTATTTTAACGGATCTCATAGTTTTGATTGGACTTTTGGCTCTACAACTTGAAGATCTGAAAGTAGAAAAATCTTTAGTACCAACTAATTTTTTTGCAGCTTTTTTCATTGCTTTTAAATCAAGTTTATTAATAATGTGCCATCCTCTATTTTTATCTATTACCGGTCTACTAGGACGATTAATGATTATATACTTATATATTCTCATTCTTGCAGAAAATCTCGCATGAAAATCATTACTCTTTTTCTTAATTTTAATGATTGAAATCATTTCCTTATTTAAAAAATGATTTAAAGATTTGACAAACTTATTCGAATTTTCAATTTTTTTTTTACACTCAAAATGAGCAGATTGTTCAAGTGCGTGCACTCCTTTGTCTAATCTACCAGCACCAAACAAAATAATTTTTTCTTTTAATAATTTAGAAATTCTCTCTTGGATAAATCCTTGTATAGTTTTGCCCTTTGTTTGAATTTGCCAACCTCTAAAATTAGTGCCTACATACTCTATCAATATTTGATATCTAAACATTAGATATAATTGAGCCTTTTCTTATTTGAGATCCAAGCATAAACTCTCCGATTTTTTGAACCTTTTTCCCCTCTCTTTGTATTTCGACAACTTTAATGGATTTTTCATTTCCACATGCTATTTCAAGATCTTCTGATATAACCTCACCATTTTTACCAATTCCATTTCCAATTTCTGCTTTTAAAATTTTATATCTTTGTCCGTTAAAATTGAAAAAAGCACCTGGGGAGGGATATAAGCCATTAATTTTTCCAATTATTTTTAAAGCATCACTTTTCCAGTCTATTTGCCCTTCATTTTTAGTAATTTTTTCTGCATAAGTGGCTTTAGAATTATCTTGATCAACAAAATTTGATTTACCCTCAAAAATTTCATCTACAACATCTAAAATTTTATCCGCTGCAATTAAAGCAAGTTTTTCTGAAACCTCTTTCGCATTGAGACTTTGATCAAGTTTTATTTTATAAGTGTTACTTACAGGTCCGCTATCCAATTCTTCATTAATTTTCATTATGCTGATCCCTGTTTCTGTGTCTAAATTCATTATAGCTCTCTGAATAGGTGCAGCACCTCTCCATTTTGGGAGTATAGATGCATGAATATTTATAAAACCTTTTTTTGTTAAACTTAAGAATTCTTTAGGAATTATTTGTCCATAGGCTACAACAATTGCAAGATCAGCCTCCATTTTTTTTAAAAACTCGTATTCCTCGGTGTTGTTTTTCAAGTTCTGTGGAGATCTGAATTCTATATTTAAAGTTTCCGATATACCTTGGACTGGTGATTTATTTATCCTCTGACCTCGATGAGATTTTTGGGGCGGTTGTGTATAAACCAAATTTATTGGAAAACCATTTTGATAGAGTGATTTCAATATTGGAACTGCAAACATGGGTGTACCCATAAAAATGATTTTTTTAGGCATTTCTAAACTAATATTCTGTCAGGATTTTTTTTTGTTTTTGAAATTTTTTTGATGATGATATCTCTTTTTAACTTTGATAAGTGGTCAATTATCAATTTTCCATCTAAATGATTAATTTCATGCTGTAAACAAGTTGATAAAAGACCATCACACTTTAAATTTTTTTTTTCTCCATTGATATCAATATATTCCACTTCACAAATTTTTGGCCTTTCAATTTCTATAAATGTGTCTGGAATTGATAAACAACCCTCCTCATAAATTGAGGTTTCATCACTAACTCTTTTAATAACAGGATTTATGAAACTTAAAGGCTCTTTCTTTTCATCTTTAGTAGACACATCAATTACTAAAATTCTTTTCAAAATACCTATTTGTACTGCAGCTAATCCGATACCTTTCGAAGCATACATTGTATCAAATAAATCATTAACAAGTTTTTTTTCGTTAGTGCTGACTTTTTCTAATGGGTCAGAGATTTTTTTTAAAGTTTCGTCGGGAACTGTAATTATATCTTTAATACTCATTAGATAAATAGATAAACTAATTTTTAAACTTTTAAAGGAAGAACTTTTAATAGAATTTTATTACGTATAAAGTCTATGTTTAATTGATTAAGTGCACTTATTATAAAAAATAGAGTATCCTCATCTAAAGTACTCAACTCATCTTGACCAATAACTTCTATAATTCTGAGAATTGTTAAAGCAGACTCATTATTATTTACCATGACCTGAATATCTGTTGGCATTTCAGAGTCTAGAATCTTATATAAATTGTCATATTTCTTATCAATTTTTATACCATCTGATTTCAATGACTCGATTAAAATAATATCTTTTTTTGAGATAGAATACTTTTTATCTTTTTTTATTTTTTTGAGAAAATTATTGAGGTCTTTTTCTATTTTTGTTTGATTATATTCTCCAATAAAATATTTTATAAGTTTTGATTGATGTAAAAGATCATCATTATACTTTATTTTAGTTTGTTTTTTTTCATCAGTATTAATATTTTCTAAATAAAAACTAGTATGCTTTGAGGAAATTTGATCTAATTCAATATCTTGTAACAGGTCTTTTAGTTTATCCTCAAAAGCATTACCAATTTTATCCTTGATGAATGCTTCTTTTAGAAGTTTAATTAACTCTATTTTTTTATTTACGTCAGACTCTAACAATACACTTTGATATAAAAGGGCCCTACTCTCAATTTTAGCTAAAGATTTGAATACTGTTTTGACATTCAAAAATTGATCAATTGTAAACTGAAACCTTTTGTAAATTTGAAATAAATCATCTTCAAAGTAATTCTTATTATGTGTGGCATACTCAATTAACTCAATTTTTTCTAATTCATTTAAGTCAATTTCATTTGTTGAGTATAATAAATTAGAAGCAGCCAAATATTTCCATATCAATGGATTAGTATTTTCTTTTGGCTCGAAAGAAAACTCTGGATTTGTTTTGTGTGCTAAATGAAATTCTAAGATATTTTTTTCAGATATACTAGTATCAACTTCATTTGTATATCCAAATAAATAATTTAATTTATTTTCAAAATATTTTTCGTTAAAACCTAATTCTTTTTTTAAATCAAAAATTAATTGTGCTTCATCTTTTTTTCCATTGTTTATCAAACAATAGATATTAAATTTTGATAAATAATTATTTACTATTGGTTTGGAATTATTCAAAAAAACTTTACAGGCTTTATCAAGTTTAGACTCGGATAAATACCTATCAACTAAATATTTACTTAGTTTAGGGTGTAAATTAAGGATATCATTCTTAATTAAATATTCCTCTATCAACTCTAAATCATTATATTTTATTAACCAATCAGATTTTATTTTTAAAAAATCTTTTTCACTAATATTTTTATCTGGATAGTAAGCATTGGTTAATAAAACAATATTCATAAGTTCTGAAGCATCTTTAGATAAATTTAACTTAGCCAAATTTGAAAAGAGGTATTTTAATTGATCACCATTGGAATTTGACCACATATTAATTTTCAATCCAAAATCCTCAGGATCGTAGAGACCTATAATTTTAATTTCTTTAGAATTTAAAGTTTGATCAACCTCAATTGAATCTAAACTGTCTTTAGTTTGCATATTAAAAACATCAATTTTCTCACCTTCGAGATCGTTTTCAGTAATTGAAATTAATTCCTTATTTTCAGAATTTTCTTGTGATTGTTCTTTATCAATATTCCATATATCAACGGGCTGATTTTCTGAGAAAGAATTGGCTATCAAAAAAGAAAAAATAATTAGAGTTGATAAAAAAGTTTTATTTAACAATTTTAAAATTTTCATTAGGTATTATTTTTTCAATTGTTTTTTTTGGTGCCGGAAAGTCCAATTTATTTAAAAGAAAAATTATTCCAATAAATACAATTGCAAATAAAAATAATTTTATCAATAATCCAATTATACTTTTGCTATAACTTGTTTTTCTAGTAAATTGCATATAGATTTAATTAATTTCAAATTAAGACATATTTGTGTTTTTTCAATAAAGAAACTTATGAAATCAAAGGAAAATTTAGTTTTTATCGGAATGATGGGCTCTGGAAAGAGTTCTATTGGCTCTATGGTATCAAAGAAACTAAATCTAAACTTTTTTGATATTGATCAATTAATCGAAGATGATCAAAAAATGAAAATATCAAAAATCTTTGAAATTAAAGGGGAAAACTTCTTTAGAGATATTGAAAAAAAAATAACTCTTAATATTTTAAAAAGTAAAAAGGGTGTAGTTGCACTTGGTGGAGGAGGGTTCATTAATCGAGTTATTAAAAATGAAGTTCTAGAAAATCACTTATCATTTTGGCTTAATTGGAATATCGATACATTAGTTAATAGGATAAAAAACAGCAAAAAAAGACCGTTAGCAGTGAATTCAAGTAAAAATGAACTCATAGAAATCATAAAAAAACGTTCAATTGTTTACTCTAAAGCACTATATAAAATAGATTGTGAGAATTTTACAAAACAACAAATTACAAAAAAAATCATAGATATTTATGAGGCCAATTAAACTGATAGTTAAAACTAATTCAGAAAAATATCCTATCATAATTGGAAGAAATTTAATTTCCAATTTATCACCAATATTTAAAAAAAATTCTATTAACTTTAAAAAATGCTTATTAGTTTTGGATAAAAATATTCCAAATAGATATGTTAAACAAATTTCAAAATCCTTAAAAAGATATGAGGTTTACAAATTTATTTACAATGCCAATGAGAAAAATAAAAACCAGAAAACTGTTAATAAAATTTTAGATCTTTTGCTTCAAAAGAATTTTTCAAGAGATGACTGTTTAATATCTATTGGGGGAGGTATTACCGGTGATGTAGCAGGTTTTGCTGCAAGTTTATTCAAAAGGGGTTTAAAATTTATTAATATTCCCACAACATTGTTATCACAAGTTGATTCATCTGTTGGCGGAAAAACAGGTATTAACACATCTCAAGGCAAGAATTTAATTGGAAGTTTTTATCAACCAAAAATTGTTATCAGTGATGTAGACGTTTTGAGGAGTCTACCATTTAGAGAAGTAGTTTGTGGTTACGCAGAAATAGTGAAACATGCATTAATTGCAAATAAAAAGTTTTATAAATTTCTTGATAAGAATATTGATGACGTATTAAAACTAAAGTCTCCGACTATTGAAAAATCCATTTATGAGAGTTGTAAAGTTAAAAAATCCATAGTTGAAAAAGACGAAAAAGAAAAAAATTTAAGAAAAATTTTAAATTTTGGACATACTTTTGCTCATGCATATGAGGCAAGCTTAAATTTTTCAAAAAAATTAAATCATGGAGAGGCGGTAATTCTTGGTATGAAATCTGCACTTGAATTTAGTAAAAATAAAAAGTTGATTACCTATAAAGAATTTGATACCGCAATTAAACATCTTAATAATTATCATTTTCCATTTACTAT